>JBDQOY010000350.1:0-3988 GCA_040260935.1 Pirellulales bacterium | reverse complement strand
CGGTCACCAGGTCACGATCGTCAGTGGTCCGGTCAGTGTTCGCTACCCACAGGCCGCCCGGGTCATTCCCGTTGTGACAACCAGCGACATGCTAGAGGCCTCCCTGCCCCTCTTGCCTGAGGTCGATGGCGTGATCGCCACCGCTGCCCCCTGCGACTTCGAACCCATCACCCGGGCGACAGGCAAGCTGCCCCGTCAGGATGGGCTCACCCTTGAACTCAGGCCAACCCGAGACGTCATCGCCACCCTTGCCCGCCAGGCAGCCCCAGCCCAGTGGCTGGTTGCCTTTGCTCTGGAACCCGATGGCAATTCCGACCGGGCCCTGCAAAAAATTGACGCCAAACGCTGTGACCTTATCGTGCTCAACGATCTGACCGCACTCGACACCACAACCACCGCGGTCACGGTCTACGACCGTCGGCACGAGCGCATCGGCAGCAAGGCAGGCACGAAGCAGACGGTCGCCCGCTGGCTATTGCGGCTCATCGACCGACTAGCCCTGGCCACTGAGTGACCCCCCAGGCACGGCTTTGGTATGCTTGGTAGTGGGCTGGCCGCAGCCGGCCACCACCCTAGGTGTCACCCCCAAACCCCGCTTGTCCTTCCTCCCGAACAGCCACTGACGTGATCAAAGTTGCCCTCCTCGGCGCCACCGGTTACACGGCGCTTGAATCAATCAAACACCTGCTGCGACACCCCGAGGTTGAAATCGTGGCGGTGACCAGCCGCCAGGCAGGCAACCCACCCGTTTCGAGTGTCCACCCCAGCCTCGTCGGCCGGCTCGATCTGCCGCTGGAAGATCTCAGCCCGGCCGAAATTGGCAAGCGGGCAGATGTTGTCTTCTGTTGCCTGCCTCACTGCGCGAGTGCCTCCGTTGTGCCCGACCTGCTGGCAGCCGACACCCGGGTGGTCGATCTGAGTGCCGACTACCGCCTTGATGATGCCACCACCTACCACGACTGGTACGGCCAGACCCATGTCGACCCAACGCGACTCGGCCAGACGGTCTACGGCCTGCCCGAACTCTTTCGCGACGCCATCGCGAAGGCCGACCTGGTCGCCAACCCAGGCTGCTACGCAACGGCTGCCATCCTGCCGCTGGCACCACTGCTCAAAGCGGGGGTTATCGAACCAGACGACATCATTGTCGATGCGAAAAGCGGGGTGAGTGGTGCCGGCCGCACCCCCAAACTCATGACTCATTTCCCTGAGTGCAACGAAAGCCTGTCGCCCTACAACGTCGGCCGCCACCGGCACACGCCGGAAATCGAACAGATCGTGGCCCGTCATGCCACCAGCCGGCCAGAGGTCATCTTCACACCCCAGTTGGCTCCGATGGATCGTGGCATTCTGGCGACCATCTACGTCCGCCCAGCTGCAGGGGTCACTGAGCAGCAGATCACCGCTGTCTGGCAAGAGGCCTATGGCGACGAGCGGTTCATTCGTCTGGTCGATCACCTCCCCGGCACCAAAGACACGGTCGACACCAACTTCTGTGACCTGACCGCCCGGGCCGTGCGTGGCCGGATGCTTTTGATCAGCTGTCTCGACAACCTAGTCAAAGGCGCCGCTGGTGCTGCCGTCCAAAACTTCAACTGCATGCACGGGTTTCCAGAAACGCTGGGGCTGCTTTAGGCCCGCCTCGCAGTCTTGGCTGCCTACCCGTCCACCTTTCCCTCTGCTGCCACCCAACCATGCCGATTGCCGAAACCCCTCTCAGTGGTCCCGTGCCTCCGCTGCCACGCGGCTTCACCGTCGCCGGCCTGCATGCCGGGCTTAAGCGCAATCCCTCCCGTGAAGACATCAGCCTGATCATCTCTGATCGCCCAGCCACTGCCGCTGGTGTCTACACCCAGAACCTCGTCTACGCCGCTCCGGTGGCATTCGACCGGGCCCGCACACCGGGCACTGGTTTTCGTGGCATTGTGATCAACTCAGGTAACGCCAATGCCTGCACGGGCAGCCAGGGTGAAGCCGATGCCGAAGCCATGGCCGCTACCACAGCCGCCGCCATCGGCAGCGTTGCCGGTTCGGTTCTGGTGATGTCAACCGGCATCATCGGAGAGTTCCTGCCCCGGGAAAAGATTGAGACGGGCATTCGTGATGCCGCGACCCAATTGGGAAGCGACGAGGCCAGCATTGTGCGGGCTGCGCGTGGGCTGATGACGACCGACACCCGTCCCAAACTGGCCGGCGATGCCTTTGGTAAAACCGCAGCAGGCGAACGATATCAGTTGCTCGGCATGGCCAAGGGGGCAGCCATGATCGGACCAAAAATGGCCACCATGCTTGGTGTCATCCTCACCGACGCAGCCCTCACGCCGGCCGACGCCCAGCGGCTGCTCGCTGAGGCGACTGACCTCACCTTCAACTGCGTTAGCGTCGACGGACACATGAGCACCAACGACACGGTGTTGCTCTTGGCCAATGGAGCCGCTGGCGAGCCTCCTCTCTCCGGCAGCAGCCTCGATGACTTTGCGGCAGCGCTGACAAAAGCCTGCGAAACGCTCGCCCGGGAAATTGCCGATGACGGCGAGGGGGCCACCCATGTGATCCGCGTGGAAGTCACTGGCGCCGACAGCCGTGAAGCAGCCCGCCGCGTGGCCCGGGCCGTGGCTGACAGCCCCTTGGTAAAAACCGCCGTTAGTGGAGCCGACCCAAACTGGGGCCGCATTGTCTCAGCCGCCGGCTACGCCGGGGTTGCCTTTGAGGCCGCTCGGCTGGTCCTGCAGCTCAACGGGGTTGAACTGTTTCGCAATGCCTCACCGGTCTCCTTTGATGCGGCGGCGGTCTCAGCCTCCATCCGGGACAACCGCGAAACCCTGATCGAACTCGAAATCGGCGACGGCCCGGGCTCCATTCGCTTCTATTCCAGCGATCTGACGGCCGAATATGTTCGACTCAATGCGGACTATCACACCTGAGCTTGTCTGACTTTCAGCCCCCAGGCACCCCGGCAGCCCCCTCTCCAGCGGGCCGCCCTTCCCTGAGCCGCCCAAGGCGTATATTTTCCCAAGATCAGCAGTTAGTCTGTTTCCTCTCAGCATGCTCCTGTCCCACCGTGAGGCCCCGACGATGCCAGTGACAACCACCCCCTGCCCGCCTCAATCGCCCCTGTGGATGCCGCTTTTCCGGTGTTCTGGCCTCAACCTGGCAACCATTGTTCGCCCGGAAGCAGCGACTGAATGGGGCCGTCAGCCAGCGTGGGGGCTTCAGCCAGCCCGCATCGTCTGTGGAAACGACGATGACGAGGGCGACGATGAGGCCACTGAAGACGAGGACCTCGACGATATCGACCCGCTCGGAGACGAAGACTCAAATTTCGACGATTTTGATGACGAATTTGACGATGACTTCGAAGAGGATGGGTCGGATCCCGATTGGGATCACCCAGATGATCTCCGGCCGGAGGCCCCGCCTCCCGGCAAGTCAGCAGGTGGCAAAAAGTAGAACCGCGAATCCCTTTGGGTTCTTCACGGAGGCAACCATGACCGGAGCCAACGCCCCGCAGGACAGCAAGGCGTCACCGCGAAGCCGACGCTGGTTTGGCAGGATGTCGCAACTCGACTTCGACATCGAGTTCTTCGAGCATCTGCTGAGCAGGAATGAAACTTCTCTTGAAGTGTTACGCATTCTGGCTGAACTTGTCTCCAAAAAAGGTCAGGTCAAACGCGCGGTCGATCTTGACCGTCGGCTGGTATCACTCCAGCCAGAAGATCCATTGGCTCGCTACAATCTGGGCTGTTCGCTGGCTCGTGCCGGCCACCAGCAAGAGGCAATCGACACTCTCTCACGAGCAATCCTGCTCGGGTATGACGACCTCGGGCACCTCGAGGTCGATCCTGATCTCGATTCGCTCCGCGATCACCCAGCGTTTCGCGACCTGCTCGGTCAGGATTGATACTCGTACGACCAGCAGTCTGCTGAACTAATTACTTGCCGCTGACGCCAGGCGGCACGGTCTCCCTTTATTCCGTTCAAAAAGGAT
>JBDQOY010000349.1:0-17808 GCA_040260935.1 Pirellulales bacterium | reverse complement strand
TGGCCCGGTCAGCGTGAAAATTGAAACTCCGGGAGCATGACGATGGCCCAGAGGCAGTCGGCGACGGTCTGTGCAGTTGGTGTGTCGGTGAGGATTTCCTGGGCGGCAGTTTGTTCGGCGGCTGTAGGAGGGCGAGCGAGCGCAGCGGTGAACAGCCAGGTGCTGATCGGTTCGGGCTCCGGGCCATGGTCGGCAAGGATGCGGGCACCACCCGTGGTGAACATCTCGAACAACCCCTGTTCGTTGGCCAGTTGAATGGCCTCAAGGGTCGTCAGGTCAGCCGGCCGGCTCGTCACAACCTGATCGCGATTGGGCCGGCCAAGAGCAGCCATCAAGGCCGTTGCCTTGACGAGCGCGGCCCGCACCATTGGCAGGGGGCCGCTGACGGTGCTGGCAAGCACCTGCCTGGCAAACTCAGCCGCCGCCCGGGACCAGATTTGCTGCGAGCGGGCGATGGCTGCCGGCGCCCAGTCGGTCGGCTGCTTGTTTCCTGGGAAAATACTCCGGCCATCATTGACCACCTTGAGCGTGGTGGCGGTCCACTCCCAGGAATCATCTGTAGCTACCTTCACGGCTGTTCCGTCAGCGAGCATGGCCCGAAGTTCCACCTTGAGGGCCGCCGGTCCACCCGCCGGGGCGTTCGCCGCCGACACCAGAATAGTGTTGCCGCCCGGTTGCAGCTGGGATGTGACCGATTGGCTCACCGGGTGCATCCAGTCGGTACAGGTGGCGACTTGTTTGCCATTGAGAAAAACCTGTGCTTCGTTGTCGGCGGTGACCACCAGGCGGCCATGAATGGCTGGACCGGCAAGCGTGAATGTCTTGCGGAAGGTCAGCCGTTCACCGGGGGGTGACTGGGCCAGATCGTTTGACCAGATCCAGACTGCTTGCGAAGGTGATGCATCAAGGGCGGGGGAACCAGTCTGATCGAAACGAACAACATCGCCATCGGGCTTGACCGGGGCATTGCCAGTCAGCAACCAGAGGCAATCAGTGAATTGTTCTGCCGTCAGCCGCCGTGGCAGCGGTCCGAGAAAGACATAGTCACCTGTGTGTTGATCGGCCGCTGCTGGTGTCACTGCGCTGTAGGCTTCCGAGGTGCAGATGGTTGCCAGGACATGTTTGATGTTCCAGCCATGGGCCACGAGTTCACCGGCCAGCAGTTCAAGGAGCGGCTCGTTCCAGGGGTGGGTTCGCAACGCCGCGACGGGGTGCACAATGCCGCGGCCCAGTAGCCGGGCCCAGAGTCGGTTGACGAGATTCCGTGAGAGCCAGCCGTTGTCTGACCGGGTCATCAGGGCGGCCAACTGTGCCAGCCGCTCAGCCCGGGGGGCGTCCGGGTCAATCTGGCCGAGCTCGCTAAAGAGCCAGCCTGGGCTGGCCATCCGCCCGGTTGCTTTTTCACACCGGTGCAGTTCCAAGGGAGTTTCTGCGGCAATCGCCGCCAGATCGTAGGTCTGCTGCAATGTCCAGCGATCAACGAAGGAATCGTGGCAACTGGCGCACTTGAGATTGATGCCGAGAAAGGTTTGGCCAACATTCTGGGCGAACTGAATCGGCACGGTTTGGCTGGCGTTGACCGTGCCTCGCCAGACGATTCCATCGATGAAGCCCCGGGATTCGTCCGTCGGCGCGATCAGCTCCCGGACGAACTGGTCGAACGGCTTGTTCTCCACCAGGGACTGATGCAGCCACCCCGTAATCTGCCGCCTGCCGCCGGTGATGAACCCTGTGCCGGTGTAGTCATTCCGCAGCAGATCGTTCCAGAACGAGAGCCAATGTTCGGCGTACCGGAGTCGCTGGTCAAAGTCGTCTCCCAGCATCTGTTCAACGAGTTGCTGCCGTTTGGCCGGGTCGGCATCACGAACGAAGGTCTCAACCGCTGCCGGTTCGGGCAGCAGGCCGACGAGATCAAGATGGAGCCGGCGAATGAAGGTGCGGTCGTCGCAGCGGGCTGGCTGAGGCAGGCCCTGCTCACGCTGGTAGGCATCGATGACCCGATCGACTGGGTTGTTCCGTCCAGCCATGGCGGGCGGCAGGTCGACCGGTTGTAGCGCCAGCGGTGGTTCCCAGGAGGTGCTGGTGAAGGCAAAGCCTTCGTCCCAGGGTGCCTGCGCCTCAATCCACTGGGTCAGGACCGCGATCGCCTCAGCTGGCAACGGTTCAGCGTCGGCCGGCATCCGTTCGTCAGGATCGGGAGACGTGATGCGGCGAATCAGTTCGCTGGCAACAGCGTTGCCCGGCACGAATCCAGCCTCGCCGGAGTCACCGCCGGCCAGCGTCAGCTCGCGGGTATTCATCGAGTAGCCGCCCTGCCTGGCATCACCGGTGTGGCACTCGCCACAGTATCTGGCCAGCACGGGCACCACTTCGTGGGCAAAGTCGATCGCCTCAGCCGGTATGGCGGTTCCCACCACCGCGGCCAGCAACCATCCGGCGAGGCGCGGCCGCCTACCGTTTGAAGCGTCCATCACGACGATTCCCTCGTGAAAGCGTGTATGCCAGCAGGTCGAGCACCTCTTGTTCGTTGAGTTGATCGAGGAGCCCGGCGGGCATCAATGACTGGTTGGCGGCGAACATCTCGTCGATGTCATCCCGCTTGATCACCACGAACTTGGAGGCATCCTCCGGATCGGTGACGACCGTGATCTCGGTTTCAGTTTCACTGATGATCCGGCCAGTATGGACCTTGCCACGCGTGGTCTGGATGACATGGGCCTGATACTGGTCGCTGACAGCCTTGCTCGGCTCAACGATCGCTTCCACCAGGTCCTTCAGTTTGAACCGGCCAGCTGCCTGAGTCAGATCTGGTCCGGTCGCTCCGCCGTCTCCGCTATAGCGATGACAGACGATGCAGCGGGCCGCGGCAAAGGTCCGCTTGCCGTGCTCAAAGTTGCGACTGCCTTTTCCCATGCCGGTGGCTGCAGCGGCGAGCACCGAGTCAACCGTCCATTTCTGGCCCGGACCTTCGGGCTTCGGGAGCGGCGGCGGCACATAGGGCTTGCGGGCCCCGAGAGTTTCCAAAGCCAGTTTTTCGTTATCGCTGAGCCCGGCGAGGCTCTCCGTTTCAATGTTCTGGAGAAATTTCTGGTAGCTGTTGCCACCGGTCCAGGTGCGGGCCTGGTCCAGCCAGGTGAAGTAGCCCTTCCGATCATCGAGTGACCAGAGGTTTTTCTCTTGGACGGTCCGCAGGACGTAGGCGTAGTGGATCTGCAGCATGTCCGTTCGTTTTTCAAGCACCCCCGTCACGGCGCGGCCATAGTTGGCGTTGCGGGCGGCCAGTCGGGCGAGGTCGTCCTCGTTGGGTGCCAAATTGGTCGCGCCAGAGGCCTCATTGGTCGTGGCGAGAAGCCCGATCAGTTTTGAGACGATGCCCGGTGCCCGCACCGCCACCAGCAGGCTGGCGAGGGCGCGGTCGAGTTCAAACTCGCCTGCCGGGAACAGCGGTGCAAATTTCGTTGCCAGCGATGCCTTTGCCGTGGCGGTTGGCTCACCCAGCCGGATCAGGGTCAGTTCGTAGGCTCGGACCAGATCGAGTTGGCCGGCGGGGTCGAGGCTGGTCGGGTCGAGTCGGTCGAGGGCTGTCAGCACCTCGGCCTGGGCGGTTGGCTCAGCCTGTCTTGCGACAGCGATGGCACCGGTGATTGCTGCAGTCGGGTTGGTCTGGGCAAGGGCCTGAGTCTGCCACTGGGACACCGGCTGATGCTCCAGGGCAATCCGGGCGGCATACCGGATGAAGCGATCTTCATGACCGAGATGCTCAAGGGCCAGCGCACATGCAGCCGTTGGATCGTCCTGCGCCGCATGGAAAGCCTCCAGCTGTCGCCGCAGGCTCCGTTCGGCAGCTCCTGCTGCGTCATGAGCATCGATGGTGTCGGTCGGCTCCGTCCCGGTGTAGGTCACGCGGTAGAGTTCACTCTGGCCGCCGCGGCCACCGACGGCAAAGTAGATGGCCCCGTCCTTGCCGATCGTCATGTCGGTCAGGGGGAGGGCGTTCCGCGAGACGAACTCTTCTTTTTCGGCAGTGTAGGTTGACCCAGCTGGGGTCAGGTGAATGGCATACATCGTGCCGAAGGTCCAGTCACAGATGTAAAAGGCCTTTTGGTATTTCCCGGGAATCTTGGCTCCGTAGCCAAAACTGGCTCCGACCGGGGAGCCGGGGCCAATGTCAACGGCTGCCGGCAGGCTGTCGGGGTAGGCTGCCGGCCATTTTGCCGTGCCGCTCCGCCAGCCCAGTTCACTGCCACTGGTGACATGGTTCACTCGGGTCGGTCGATACCAAGGCATCCCGAAGTCCCACTCCATGTCGGCGTCATAGGCAAAGAGTTCGCCGTCGGCATTGAAGCCGAAGTCGTACGGGTTGCGGTAGCCGGCGCTCCAGAGTTCCCATTGCTTGCCGTCGGGGTCCGTGCTGACGATGTAGCCCCCCGGGGCAAGTTTGCCGGTGGCATGACCGTTTCCATCCCACATCCGCCGAATCAGCATGTCTTCATCCCAGTTGGCGGGCAGCCGACTGGTTCCGTCGGCAGGGAGGGCGACTCGCCGCTGATTGGGACGGATGCCAGCCATCGTCTGTGGTTCCGTGACATTCTTCACAGCGAATGGCAGGGGGGTGTGGTTCCCGCAGATGATGAACAGGCTGCTGCCGTCAGGTGAGAGCAGAATGTTGTGGGCGCCGTGCTCGCCCCCACTGGGGATATCACGAAGTTTTTCGACGTGATCAAGTTGGTCATCCCCATCGGTGTCAGTAATTCGAAAGAGGCCATGGAACCCGCCACCGTTGCAGACAGCGTAAAGGGCATCGAAGGCCCAGAGCAGCCCCTGAGCACCCGAGATGGGGGCAGGAACCTTTTCAATGACGGTTTCGGTTGAGCCGTCGTGTGCCGCCGGACTGATGCGGGCCAACCCTTGACCACCCTGATCGCTGGTATAGAGGCGGCCCTGTGGGTCAGTGGTCAAGGCCACCCACGACCCGAGGTGTTCACGGGGCACAATAACCAGCCGCTCAACCTGATAGCCGGGGAGGACCTGAAACGGCTGGTCGTCCTTGGGCTGTTCACCCGGTGTGACCGTCGGCATCAGTTGCCGAGGCTGCTGCCACTGCTGCGGTTGTTCGGCCTTGCTCGTCCGCGGAAGCACACCGCCCAGGGCGGTCAGGAGAAGGCCCAAGAACAGCGTGGTGAACGGTCGGTGAAACGGCATGGACAAATTCCTTGGAATCAAAAAGCAACAGGCCGCGAGGGTGTTCAACGCCGAACGTCTCCTCCAAGACAGCGCTCAGACTGTGTCATCATGAGGTCGTCAGCGAACGATCCTTACTATAGTACCCAGTCAACGACCTGCACGTTGATTCGAGTAGCCCCGCAAAACCAACCCCCTTTTTCGTCCTCTCGGAAAAGAGCAACGCCATCAGCACGTGCGGAAAGCACGCTTTCCGTCAGTTCGTTGCGCGGAAACGCAATGAGTTGGCGGAGCACTCCCGGGTTGCCCGTCGCCGAGTCCCGTCGAGGCAGGCTTTCCACGGTGTCCCTTATCGTGCTGTGCCCAGAGAGGCGGCAGGTGATTTCCCGCCAACGGTATTGATCGCGATCACCTCATACCCGTCGGGTGCGTTGGGCTCAGGGATGGTGAAGACCATGTCAGCCAGCGGTTGGGTTGGCGTGTCGCTATACAGCAGATTTTGAAACAGCGGGCGGCCGTAGCGGTTCTGGGGCGTTTCGGGGACCTGGCCAATGATCGACCCGTTGTGTTTGATGACAAAACAGGCCAAGCCACTTTCGAGGTCGGCCATACAAGACCACCGCAGCTGATCGCCCTCGATCCGAACTGCAGTCGGGCTCGGTGGCAGTGTGTTGTCGGGGACGGCGGTGTCTTTCACGTAGTGCTTCCAGGCGACGGCGATCGCCTCGTTCGGCAGCCAGGCGAGTGTCGTCGGATCAGCTTCAGCATCAGTTGCTGGCCAGGCTGCGAATCCAGCCACCTCGGCCAGCCAGGCATCGGCAGCTGGCATTGCCTTGAGTGGCTGGCCTGGATGATCGGGCAGCCGCGCGGTCAGGCAGGCGTCAAGCCAGGGGATGGCGAGATAACGTTGGTTGCCGCACTCATGGCTGGTGAGCGGATCGACCGCCACACCAAGCAGACCGCCCCTGCCACGTACCTCGTCGAAGAAGGCTTGATTGGCCGCCCAGGTGCCAGCGAACCGTCCGGTTTTCACGGTGACACCCTCTTTGGTGCCAGGGTTACACATCATTGGAACCGTGAGGGCTGCCTCCACAAGCGTGTGTGGTTTGATCGGTGGTCGTTTTGGATTGACTTGAAAGAGCGGCACTCCCGATCGCAGCCAGGTGGCAATCGTCCGGTCCGGAAAGAGCAGCGTCATCCCACCTGCCCAATGGCCACCACCACTGTGGCCCCAGAGGGCCCAGGGAACGGCGGCAAGTTCGGGATGGCCTGAGCGGGTGCCCAAATCAGTCAGCGCCCGCTGAAAGGTTTCGGCAGAGCCATTTCTCGGGTCACACCACATCTGACAGTCGGAAGTCTGTGGCTGTTCATACGATGGGGCCAGCAAGGCACAGTCATGCGTGGCCGCCAGCGCCTGCCAGTGCAGGTCGTAGGCCCCGGTCAGTCCTGATGAGCATGAACCCTCACCGCAGCCGTGCTGGTGCACGATCACCCCCCGCAACCGCTCAACGTCGGGTGGAATCCAGACGGTGTAGCTGACCGGAAAGATCAGCCCGCCAGGGTCCGACGAGGCTGCGTACCGCACCCGATACACCGGTGGGTTCGCTGCCGGGAAGGCATCATACGGGGGCTCCTGGGCCAGCACCTGCGGTGCGATCAAGACCGTGAAGAACACGATCCAGCGACAGGGAAGGCATGGTGGCATCGAACGTGTCACAACAGGGGAACCACGTCTGCGGTCGATCGCATCGTCCGCTGCCGGTTACTCGGCAGCCGCCGGGGTAACTGGAATCTGCACCTCGGAAAACTTCATGAACCCCGGCACCATCGGGCTGTTGTAGCCCAGCGTGCGGGGGCTGCCGGCCGCCTGCCATTCAGGATGGTCGGCCAGCCATGCGGTCAGTTTTTCATAGCCCTGCAGGAAGGTCTTTTTGCCGTAACTGCCGCGAAGCCCGATGGAGACGACCTTCAGTTCGGGAACGTCTTCAACCATCACGGTGCCATCTTCGGGGTCAGCACCTGCGTCGCCGAGGGTCGGTTCCCGATAGAGGAAGGCCATAGCATGTGGTTCACTCGCGGGCTTTGCGCCGATCCCAGCCGGTGCTGCGTTGTCGCCCCATGACATCTCAACCGGCGCGGTCATGGCGATGTCATTGCGCTTGATGTGATTGAACAGTTTCCAGAACATGCCATCGGTGCCGCCGTCCGACCGGACCCTCGCCAGCCGATGGGGCGGGTAGGTCTTGATCACCACCTCATCCACCGGACCGGCCGCTGGATAGCCTTCCGGCAGGTTGGCCTCGGAGACGAGCCACGGTTTTGGGTTCGCGTTCGCCGCCGGTTCAGCGGCACCGGCATCTCCGGCGGAGATGCCGAGGAGGGCGAGCAGTGTGCACCAGCGTGACGACCAACGACTCATGGGGTTGCCTCCTCGGGGCGGGGTTCCGGTCGATCCTCAAGCGGCACGGTCACCGGCCAGCCAGGGAACTGGGTGGTCTTGCCGTCCGCTCCGATGGTAGCGAACCGGGGAAAGCATTCGAAGGTGATGGTCTGCCCGGGCACGTCAAACCTGGCCATCCCGTACCCGTCGGCCCGCTGTTTTTCATCGGTGGTGTCCTGGGGATTGGCATAGGCCACCATGGTGATCTTGTTGCCTAGGCCATCTTCATAGTCACCGGTCCAGGGCAATGGGCTGCCCGGGATCGGGTTGGCCCCAGGCTGCTCATTCTCGGGGTGCCACCAGCGGCCGTAGATCGTGTTGACCAGCGCTGGTGAGGTGAAGGACCAGGGGCCGTCGCGGTGCTGATCAATGCCATGCTGCACGACGACCGCTAGGTGCTGATCACCACAGAGGTGAACGGCCCGGGCCTGCTTCAAGATTCGCAGCGCTTCGTTGCGACCGGCCTGTGGCCAGCCGTTGCAGTCGAGATCAGCCAGCAACCGGTTGTCGGGAGTGCCGTGCAAGTGCACCGCGCCACAGAAGGCGGTCTGGGACAGCGCACATTTGGCCCGCACACCCTGCCAGTCATCGGCCCAGCTGCGCAGCCAGGTCAGCTGCCGCTGCCCGAGCAATTCCAGGCTAGGGAGATCGATCGCAGTGCGGTCATAGGCCGGGTCAACAATATGGTCGGGCCGAGGCCCCAGTTTGGGAATGGTGCCTTCCGGTCCGGTCTTGAACTTGCGATCTTCGAGGATGGCGAAGTCGATTCCACCGACAATCAGCCGTGTGAAGTAGACCCCGATGCCCCCTTTGATCGGCGCCGGGTCGACGGGATCGGGCAGGTGGGCCGTCTGCTGTCGCTCAACCATGGTGACGTAGCCGGCTGGGTAGAAGTAGCCACCACTCGCTCCCGCAGAGTCGGTCGCTCGACCGCCGCCATTGCCCCAGAGATTGGCCTGACCGACATCATGGTCGTCGGGGATCGTCACGGTCGGCCGGTCACGGATGACATCACGAAACTGGAGGCCGAACTCAATCCAGCCAACGGTATGCTCCGTGTGTCGATAGGTCTGATCGCCCGCAAAGAAAAGCAGGTCGGGATCAGCTGCCCTCAGGCCATCGATCAGTTCCTGCCGCTGGCCGGGAGTTCGCGACGAGTTGCACGACAACACGGCAACGGCGATCTCCGGCTTGTCTGCGGGATCCGGGCGAATGGTGCCGGTGAAGGTTGCCCGGTCACCGTGACGCACCCGGTACGGGACTGCCTGCGTGGCATCCCAGCCGTCGACGCGAAACGAGGCATCCCAGCCGGGATAGTGCACGGCTGCCCGAGCAATCTCTTGCCAGCCATCGCCTCGCTCAACCTCAAGCCGGACCTCGTTGGCCTCACCTGGTTTCAGGGGAAAGAGTTGGGCCGACAGTTTGAGGGTGCTGGCCTGGGGATGCTGTGGTGGCACGGTCAGCGTGTAGAGGGCAAAGGCGATCACGTCCTCTCGGGCCACATCAAGCCGGAATGGCACGGGGGGGGAACGGTGTTTTTTGCCCTTTGCTACTGCGGCCTGGCGAGCCGCCCGGGCTGCCTCGGGTGAGGCGGAAGGCTTCGTCCACCATGCTCCGGTGGCCCAGCCGTCGAGGCTGGGGAAGTCAGCGCCGAAGGGCTGAGCCTCGAGGGTTGCCGGCACCTGCGGATCAGCGGCAGCGCACCACGGGCACCACGCAACAGCAAGACTCAGCATGACAACGAAGCAACGCATACTAGGCATGTGGATCCCCTGAGGTGAGCGCACGGTGATAAGGAGACGATGGGAAGGACATGGTAGAGCGGAAAGGACGCCCCGGTGTGCGCCGCTGACGTGCCTGCTTGTGCCTCTGGTCCGCAGCGTCGGCTCCTCCAGTGCAGTATAAAGGTTGCGGTCGTCCGCTGCTTACACGGGATCCCGGGGCTTTTCTGCTGGAGTGCTTCAAGACATGGTTTCATCGTTTGATCCGCGGAAGATCTGTCAGTCCCGCAGGCTCAGGTGGTCTTCCCGGCTTGCGTTCCTTGTTGCGGCGTCGTTGCTGTCCGCCGTTAGCCTGAGGGCAGCCGAGCAGAGCCGACCCAACGTGGTCCTCATTCTCTCGGACGATCAGCACTGGCGGGACTACGCCTTCCTCGGCCATGAGCAGTTGCGGACGCCGGCACTTGACCGGCTGGCTGCCGAGAGCCTCGTCTACACCCGGGGCTATGTGCCCAGTAGCCTCTGTTGTCCGAGCCTTGCCTCGCTGATCACCGGCCACTATCCGCATGAGCATCTGATTACCGGGAATGACCCACCGGAGCAGCCGGGGGTAGCACGGCGGACGCCCGCAGGCAGAAAACTCTTTGAGGATGGCCGCGAGCAGATGAACCAGCGGCTGGAGCGCTGGCCAACGCTGCCCAAGCTCCTCGGAGCGAACGGGTACAAGAGCCTGCAGACTGGCAAGTGGTGGCAGGGGCACTTCTCGCGGGGTGGCTTTGACGAGGGTATGACCAAAGGCTCGCGGCACGGCGACGAGGGGCTCGATATTGGCCGGAAGACGATGCAGCCGGTCTATGACTTCATCGATCGATGCAAGGACGCCGAGCAGCCCTTCTTTGTCTGGTATGCCCCGATGCTGCCACATGATCCCCACGACCCGGCGAAGGAACTCGTGCAGCACTATCAGACGAAGACCGACAGCGTGCATGTCGCTCGCTACTGGGGCAACGTCGAGCGGTTTGATCAGACGGTTGGTGACCTGCTCACGCACCTCGATCACCAGGGGCTCACGGAAAACACGCTGGTCGTTTACGTCTGTGACAACGGCTGGATCACGAACGCTGAGCGGGGCAGCTTTGCCGGCAAATCAAAACTTTCTCCCTACGACGGTGGTCTGCGGACCCCGATCATGCTGCGGCAGCCTGGCCGGATTGAGCCGGCCCGCAGTGAGGCCTTGGCAAGTTCGCTCGATCTGCTGCCGACGATCCTGACCCACTGTGAACTGCCTGTTCCCACGGGCCTCCCCGGTCTCAACCTGCTTGATCCCCAGGCGGTTGCGGCCCGCAAGCAGCTGTTTGGAGCCTGTTACCAGCACACCCTGGTCGACCTGGATCAGCCGGGCCGCAGCCTGCTCTGGCGATGGACCGTCAAGGACATGCCGGGTGGGGAAACCTGGAAGCTGATCGTGCCGGTGACCCACGGCGTGGCAGGGGATCACCAGTTCCCTACCTATGAGGCGAAGCGGGTCGATGCCACCTCCGAGGGCCGGTTTGAGGCGGGCACGATCGAACTGTTCAACGTGGCGGTCGATCCCGATGAGACCAAGAACCTGGCGGTTGCTCACCCCGATGTCGTGAAGGCTCTGCAGGCTGACCTCGACGGCTGGTGGAGGCCGCCGGCTCCAGCTGCCGCTGCGGGCCAAGCGGCGGCCGACCGGCGTAGGGTTCAGGTCCTGCCGGTGGCCGCCCACCTGGCAACTGCTCGATTGTCTGCCTGGCCCAACTGGCGAGGTCCGGAACTCACCGGCGTGGCCGTGGGCAGTGGCTATGCCAGCTCGTGGAGCCCCACCGAAAACATTCGCTGGAGGGTCGTCCTGCCGGGGTTGGGAGCGAGCACACCGGCGGTCTGGGGTGAGTGGCTGGTGCTCACCTGCGGCATCGACGGCCGTGACGGGGTGCTTTGTTTCAATCGCGACGGCAAGGAACTGTGGCGGCAGCAGCTTGGCGAGATCCGGCCCGGCAAGCACAAGAAGGCAACCGGCTGCAACTCCTCACCCGTCACTGATGGCGAGCATGTCTGGGTCTATTTCAAGAGTGGTGACCTGGCCTGCCTGTCGCTGGCCACTGGCCAGGTCGTTTGGAACACGAACCTGCAGGAACGCTTTGGGGAGGACACCCTCTGGTGGGATCTGGGGACGTCACCGGTGCTGACTGACAAGGCGGTTGTCGTGGCGGTGATGCAGTCCGGGCCGAGTTACCTGGTCGCCTTTGACCGGCAGACCGGCGAGGTGCTCTGGAAGCACGACCGAATGCTTGCGGCGCCGGAGGAGGCAGCGCAGAGCTACTCGACCCCCGTAGTACTCAAGGGCAATCCAGCCTGGGACGAGCCGGCTGAACTGCTCGTTGTGCTTGGGGCCGACTATGTCACGGCGCACGATGCGGCCGACGGTCGTGAACTCTGGCGAGTCGGGGGCCTCAACCCAACCGAGCACAAATATTTCCGATCGATTGCCTCGCCGGTGGTGGCGGGTGAATACGTGATTGCCCCCTATGCACGGGGCCAGACCGTGACGGCGATCCGGCGGGGCGGTCGTGGGGATGTGACCGCCACGCACGTTGTTTGGACCCGTGAGCCGCTGGGGGCGGATGTGCCGACCCCTGCGGTGCTGGATGGCCGGGTGCTGATCTGTGGAGACAAGGGCGAGGTCAGTCTGCTTGACCTGGCCACCGGGACAACGCTCTGGGAGGAGCAGTTGCCCAAGCACCGCACCGCCTACAGTGCCTCGCCCGTGATTGTCGATGGCCGGGTGATTCTCACTCGGGAGGATGGCCACTCTTATCTGCTTTCTTGGCCTGCCGCAGAGGCGGCGGGGCTCGAGGTGGTGGGCGAAGGCACCGTCGAGGAGATGACGGTTGCCACGCCGGTCTGTCTTGATGGCGAGATTTTCTTGAGGACGCATGACTCACTCTGGTGCATCGCGGCCGGCTGATCGGCGATCAGCGACATGCGTCAGCCAACGATTACTTTTTCAGGGAGACGTTCATATGGTGTCGGTTCGATGGATCTGTGCGGGAATCAGTGTCCTGCTGCTCGGCAGTGCGAATGTGCCGGCCGCTGAAACGTCGCCGGCCCGGCTGCTGGTGGTGACGGTGACCAGCGGCTATCGCCATGGGTCGATCAATACAGCCGAACCCGTGCTTGAGGAGCTTGGCCGTGAGTCGGGTCTGTTCCACGTCGACTTTCTGCGAATGCCCGCCAATCGGCTGCCGCAGCCCCGGCGGCCGCGGCGGGGCAAGAAGGTGAGCGACGCCGACTGGGCAGCCCAGGAAGCGGAATTCAAGCAGGCCCAGCAGGCATTCCAAAAAGCTGATCAGCCCTGGCAGGAGGAACTGAAGCGGCAGTTTGCGGTGGCCTTCGCCCCTGAGGCGCTTGCCCAGTTCGACGGGGTGATGTTTCTCAGCACGACAGGCGAACTGCCCATTCCGGATCTCGGGCTGTTTCTCGACTGGCTCAAGGCCGGCCATGCCTTCATCGGTGTTCATGCTGCGACCGACACCCTGAAAAGTTCAGATGCCTATGTGGAGATGGTCGGCGGGAACTTTGCCGGTCACCCCTGGACTGCTCGCGGGGAACACGGCTTCGTCAATCATGAGCCCACCCACCCGGCCGTGGCGATGTACCCAGACCGGTTTCGCTGGAAGGATGAGATTTATCAGTACGGCCCCCGGTACAAGCCCGATAATCAGCGGGTCCTGCTCTCAATCGACATGGCGGCGAGCACGCCGAAAATGCCCTGGCATGTCCCGGTTGCCTGGGTGCGGGATTACGGGCGGGGCCGGGTCTTCTACACGAACCTTGGTCACAATGATGCCACCTGGAAGGACGAGGCCTTCTGTCGGCACCTCGTTCAAGGGATTGCCTGGTCGCTTGGCCGGGTTGATGGGTCGGCTGCTCCCAACCCCGAGGTGCAAGCGGCCGAGTATCTCCGCAGTGTCCTCGCGGCAGCCGCAGCCGAGACCGGCGCAGAGCATGACGTCCTGCGGGCCCGGGCGGACGCCCTGATTGCGGCTGACCCTGCCTGGGCTGTCCGCCTCAGGCCCCGTCTGCTGGCGATTCGATCCATGGAGCCAGCGGAAGCCAAAGCGGCGCTGGCAGAAGTCGTCACGGAGCTGAAGTTGGGTGAGCCAGTTGGCGGTGGGGCCGAGTGAGCCACAGCCATTTCACCTGGGCGTGTGCTTCAGCAGGGGGGCACTGAGCCCGCAGATTTTGAACCCGGACTTTTTTGGTGGGAGGAGCAGAACATGGTTGATCAGGGTGACTGCAGCGCGGTGAGGAGTCTTCTCGGTCTCAGCATCCTGGCGTGCCTGTCGGCTGCCGGTGTCGCGCGGCCGGCGGCAGCGGCTCCGCCAAATGTGGTGGTGATCCTCGCGGACGACATGGGCTTTTCTGATCTTGGCTGCTACGGCGGTGAGATCGACACGCCACACTTTGATCGCCTGGCTGCAGGGGGGCTGCGATTCACGCAGGGCTACAACACCGCCCGCTGCTGGCCAACTCGCGGGGCGCTGTTGACCGGCTACTATGCCCAGGCGATTCGCCGCGACAAGATGGCAGGAGAGCGCGGTGGTGGCCAAGGAGAGCGGCCAGCCTGGGCTCGGCTGCTGCCCGAGTTGCTTGCTCCTGTTGGGTACCGGTCGTATCACTCTGGCAAGTGGCATGTCGATGGTGAGCCACTGAAAGAGGGCTTTGCCCATTCCCTCCGGATCGAAGGAGGCCAGAGCGATTACTTTGATCCGGTGGGGGTGACGGTTGATGGCCAGCCGCTTCAAGGGCGTGAAACCTATTACCTCACCACCGCGGTGGGCGACCATGCTGCCGCCTGCCTGCGGGAGCATGCCCAACAGCACCCAGATGCTCCCTTTTTCAGTTACATCGCCTTCACCTCTCCCCACTTTCCCCTGCAGGCTCCGCAGCCGCTGATCGATAAATACCGGGCCCGGTACGAGGCTGGCTGGGATGCGGTCCAGCAGGCCCGGTACGAACGCCTGGTCCAGCAGGGCATCGTTGACGCTTCCCTTGCACCGATGGAGCGAGAAGTCGGGCCACCCTATGCCTTTCCTGAGGCAATCAAAAAATTGGGCCCCGGGGAGGTCAACCGGCCACTGCCGTGGGATTCGTTGTCCCCTGAGCAGCAGGTGTTCCAGGCCACGAAGATGGCGATCCATGCAGCGATGATCGACGCGATGGATCAGGCTGTCGGCACCGTGATCGCCCAGCTTGAGGCGATGGACGCGCTGGAAAACACGCTCATTCTCTGCCTGAGTGACAACGGGGCCTCAGCGGAGATCATGGTCCGGGGCAAAGGGCATGATCAGGCTTTGCCAGCAGGCTCATCGGGCACCTACCTCTGTCTCGGGCCGGGCTGGTCCAGTTGTGCCAACACACCCTTTCGGCGGCACAAGACCTGGGTGCATGAGGGAGGCATCGCGACCAGTTGGATTGCCCATTGGCCGGCTGGTATCGACGCAGTCGGTGCGTTGCGGACCCAGCCGGTCCACGTGATCGACATTGTGCCGACGGTGCTTGATCTTGCGGGGATTGCAGCCCCGAGAGAGCATGCTGGTGCCGCCGTGCCCCCATTCCAGGGCCGCAGTTTTGCCGACTGCTTGGCCAGTGCCACGGCGCCCCCACCGCATGAAACCCTCTGGTGGTGTCATGACGGGCACCGGGCGGTGCGGCAGGGCGACTGGAAGCTGGTTGCGGCCAAGGGGGAGCCGTGGGAGCTCTACCACCTAACGCACAATCGTACGGAACTCCATGACGTCGCTGCCGCTGAGCCCGACCGGGTGAAAACGCTTGACCAGGCCTGGCAGACAATCGCCGCCGAAAACCGGCGGCTGGCAAGTCTTGATGGCACGCTCAACCAACCGCCGCAGCCGCCGCAGAAAAAGCAGTCGGTGAAGGCGTCAGCAGCCAAGTCCAGCCGACTTGCCGGCAGGCGTCCCAACATCATCTACGTGATGACCGATGACCAGGGCTACGGTGACGTGGGGAGCCATGGAAACCCGATTCTGAAAACACCGCATCTCGATCGCCTGCGAGACCAAAGCGTGCGACTGACCGAGTTTCATGTCAGCCCCACCTGCGCGCCGACCCGGGCGGCGCTCATGACCGGCCGGCATGAGTTTCACTCGGGCGTCACCCACACCATTCATGAGCGAGAGCGGCTGGCCCTTTCGGCCACCACGCTGCCACAGTTGCTCAAGACCGCCGGCTACACCACCGGCATTTTCGGGAAGTGGCATCTTGGCGATGAAGATGCCTATCAGCCGGGGCAGCGGGGCTTTGATCGGGTGTTCATCCACGGTGCTGGGGGTATCGGCCAGCATTTTCCTGGGAGCTGCGGCGATGTGCCGGACAATGACTACTTCAACCCGACCATTCGCAGCAATGGACGGTTCATCCAGACCCGGGGGTACTGCACCGATGTCTTTTTTCGGGAAGCAGAAAAGTGGATCGAAACCTGCAGCAAGAATGACCAGCCATTCTTCTGCTACCTGCCGACCAACGCCCCCCACGGTCCCTTCATTCCACCGCGAAGTGGCGATGCCACGTATCGCAACCTGCTGAAGGGCGCTGGTGACGTGAATGAGCGAATGATAGATCGGGTGGCACCCTTCTACGCCATGATCGAAAACATCGATGCCAACATGGGTCGGCTTGTGCAGAAGATCGAAAGCCTCGGGCTTGCTGAGAACACACTTGTTGTTTTTTCAACCGATAACGGCTCGGCGGTTGGCAGTCGGGTGTACAACGCTGACATGCGCGGGGCGAAGAACTCGCCCTATCGTGGAGGTACGCGGGTGCCGGCGTTCTGGCACTGGTCGGGAACGCTGCCGGAGGGCGTCGACCTGCCGCAGGTCACGGCGCACCTCGATGTGCTGCCAACGCTCTGCGAACTGGCGGGGGCAGATCTCCCGGCAGACGTGCAGGCACGCGTGGAAGGTCGCAGCCTCGTGCCCCTGTTGCTCGACAAAGACGCCGCGTGGCCTGATCGTCCGCTGGTGACGCACTGTGGCCGCTGGGGTCGCGGGCAGGCCGCCGCCCACGCCTACGACAACTGCCGGGTTCGGGAGGGTCGCTGGAGTCTGGTGAACACGGAGAATAAACCCGATGCCTGGGAACTCTATGACATCGAGGCTGACCCAGGGGAACAAGCCGACGTCGCTGCGAGCCACCCCGACATCGTCAAGCGGCTGGTGACGGCCTACGACGCCTGGTGGCAGCGGGTGCAGCCGGATTTGGTCAATGAAGACCTCGACGGTCCCGCTGAGAATCCGTTTCGGAAGGCGTACTGGCAGCAGTTTGGTCCACAGCCAACGGCTGAAGATGTTCACTACGGAAAGCACCCCAAGCAGGTCCTGCATTTTTGGAAAGCACCGTCAGCAACGGCGGCCCATCCTGCTCCACTTTTGTTGTTTGTCCATGGGGGTGGCTGGATGGGGGGCAATCGGTTGAGTGGCCTCACCGGGATGCTGCAGCCGGTGCTTGATGCTGGCATCTCGGTCGCCTCGATCGAGTATCGGTTTATTCCTGAAGCTGTGGAGCAAGGAGTGGAGCCACCCGTCAAGGCACCGCTGACCGATGCCGCCCGGGCGCTCCAGTTCGTGCGGAGCCAGGCAGCGGACTGGCAGATTGAGAAGACGCGAGTGGTTGCGGCTGGCGGGTCAGCCGGTGCGTGCACCAGTCTCTGGCTGGCATTTCATGATGACCTGGCTGATCCGGCGAGTGAGGATCCCGTCGCTCGCGAGTCGACCCGGCTGACTGGCGTGGCGGTGATGGGTGCCCAGACGACGCTCGATCCAAAGCAGATGAAGGAGTGGACACCCAATAGCCGCTACGGCGGCCATGCCTTCGGTTTCCTGGCAGGGGGCGATCAACAGAACTCGCAGTTTGCTCGGTTCCTGGCTGGTCGGGACGAGATTCTGCCCTGGATCCACGAGTATTCGCCCTACGCCCTCGTCTCGGCTGATGATCCGCCTGTCTGGCTCCATTACCGCAAGGCTCCGGCCCTTGGTGAGGAACAGCAGGATCCCACCCACACTGCCAACTTCGGCGTGAAGCTCAAGGAACGGCTCGCTGCGGTCGGCGTACCGTGCGAATTGGTCTATCCCGGTGCGGCCGCTGTCGACCATGCCAGCCTGCCGGAGGCGATCATCGACATGCTCCAGCCGACAGCTGCAGCCACGAACTGAACTGGTGGTACCGAACCTCTGCTAAGAAACGAACCTCAGAAGAGACTCCGCACCAGCACGATCATCCTCGGCCTCCGGCCCCCGGCGAGCGGAAGGGAAAGCACTGCTGCTCGCCGAGATGCAGCGACACGACGATCCGTACCGGTTTTCTGATCAACCCGCAAAGGAGTGACATCCATGATCCGGCTCGGCTTGCAACTGACAGTTTTGCTAG
>JBDQOY010000348.1:0-3492 GCA_040260935.1 Pirellulales bacterium | reverse complement strand
ACTGCCGACGGGGTCGAGATCATCGCCCCTGAAGAGGGCTGGCTCTCCTGCCGACAAACCGGCGCCGGCCGCATGGCAGAACCCGAGACCATCGCCGCAGCCATCAGCAGCCGGTTCGCAAATCGGTAAAGCCCATCCCCGCGTCACCTCAGCAGCCCCAGTCCGCAGGGTTTGATTCAGGCTCATGGCCCACATCCTCATCACCGCCGGCCCGACGCGGGCCTATCTCGACGACGTCCGCTACCTCACCAATGCCTCCAGTGGCCGGATGGCAGCCGCCCTTGCCCGGGCCGCAGTCGCTGACGGCCACCAGGTATCAATTGTCAGTGGGCCCGTCAGCGTGCGCTACCCGGCGGCGGCCCGCGTGACGCAGGTCACGACAACCGGGGAGATGCTGGCAGCCGCAACCGACCTCCTGCCAGCGGTTGACGCCGTCATCGCCACCGCCGCCCCCTGTGACTTTGAGCCCGCCGCTCGGGCGAAAGGAAAACTGCCTCGGCAGCCTGGCCTTTCGCTTCAGCTGAAGCCGACTCGGGATGTCATCGCCACGCTCGCCCGCCGGGCGACTCCCCAGCAGTGGATGGTTGCCTTCGCGCTCGAGCCGGACGGCCGCTGCGAACGGGCCTTCGAAAAAATCACTGCCAAACGCTGTGATCTGATCGTCCTCAACGACCTCACCGCCCTCGACGCCACCACGACGGCGGTCCAGGTCTTCGACCGCCGTCACCAGTTGGTCGGCAGCAAAGCGGGCCGGAAACAGACCGTGGCCCGCTGGCTCCTCCGGCTGATCAGCCAGCACATGGCGGCGGACGCCTGACCCTCACCGCAGGTCCTTTGGTATGCTCTCCAGCGGTGTTCGCAGGGTGCCCAGCCGCCCGCGGAAGCCCTCCCGTCACCCTCCCTTTAGCCCACTCAACCAGACGTGATCAAAGTTGCCATCCTCGGTGCCACTGGCTACACGGCACTCGAATCCATCAAGCACCTGCTGCGGCACCCGGAAGTCGAGATCGTTGCCGTCACCAGCCGGCAAGAAGGACAGCCGCCAATCTCGAGTGTTCACCCCAGCCTGGTGAACCGGCTCGACATGCCGCTGGAAGACCTCACGCCTGCCGAAGTCGGAAGCCGGGCTGACGTCGTGTTCTGCTGCCTGCCCCATTGCGCCAGTGCGGCAGTTGTCCCCGAACTGCTGGAGGCGGGGGCCCGGGTGGTTGACCTCAGCGCCGACTACCGCCTTGACGACCCCACCACCTACCACGACTGGTACGGGCACACGCATGTCGATCCCGGTCGCCTCGGCCAGACCGTCTACGGCCTCCCGGAACTTTTCCGCGAGCAGATTGGCGCCGCCCGCCTCGTCGCCAACCCCGGCTGCTACGCCACCGCAGCAATCCTGCCGCTCGCCCCGCTGCTGAAAGCAGGGACGATCGAGCCGGACGACATCATCGTGGATGCCAAAAGTGGCGTCAGCGGTGCCGGTCGCACCCCAAAACTGATGACGCACTTTCCCGAGTGCAACGAGAGCCTGTCGCCCTACAACGTCGGCCGCCATCGCCACACCCCTGAGATTGAACAGATCATTGCCAGGCATGCCTCTAGGCGACCCGAGGTCATCTTTACTCCGCAACTCGCCCCCATGGACCGGGGCATCTTGGCGACGATCTATGCCAAGCCCGCTGCGGGCGTGACCGAGGAACAGATAACGACCATCTGGCAGGAGGCCTATGGCAGCGAGCGGTTCATCCGTCTCGTCGATCATCTGCCCGGCACCAAGGACACCGTTGACACCAACTTCTGCGACCTCACCGCTCGGGCTGTGCGGGGCCGCGTCATCCTGATCTCCTGCCTCGACAATCTCGTCAAGGGTGCTGCCGGGGCGGCGGTGCAAAACTTCAACTGCATGTACGGCCTCCCTGAGTCGCTCGGTTTGCTCTAACGCCTCAGCCTGCTCCGACAGACTGTTTTTACCCCTCCCTCATCTCTCCCTCACGCCGCCCGATGCCGATCGCCGAAACCCCTCTCACCGGCCCTGTTCCAAACCTTCCCCGCGGCTTCAGCGTTGCTGGCCTCCATGCAGGCCTCAAACGCAACCCGACCCGCGAGGACATCAGCCTCGTGGTCTCCGACCGGCCTGCCACTGCGGCTGGCGTCTACACCCAAAACCTCGTCTATGCCGCCCCGGTTGCCTTCGACCGGGCCCGGACTCCGGGAACAGGGTTTCGCGGGGTCGTGATTAATTCCGGCAACGCCAACGCCTGTACCGGCAGCCAGGGTGACGCTGATACAGCGGCCATGGCAGCCACTGCAGCGGCGGCCATCGGGGGCATGGATGGCAGTGTGCTGGTGATGTCGACCGGCATCATCGGTGAGTTTCTCCCGCGTGAAAAAATCGAGGGGGGCATCAAGGATGCCGCCCTGCAGTTGGGGACCGACGAGGCGAGTGTGGTTCGGGCGGCTCGGGGCCTGATGACCACAGACACCCGGCCCAAACTCGCTGGAAACTGTTTCGGCCGGACCGCCAACGGCGAGTCCTATCGGCTGCTCGGGATGGCCAAGGGAGCCGCCATGATCGGCCCCAAGTTGGCCACGATGCTCGGCCTGGTGATCACCGACGCCGCGCTGACGCCAGACGATGCCCAGCGGCTGCTCAGCGAAGCGGCCGACCTCACGTTCAACTGCGTCAGTGTGGATGGGCACATGAGCACGAACGACACGGTCCTGCTACTCGCCAACGGAGCCGCTGACGAGCAGCCCCTGGAGGGCGACAACCTGGCAGCCTTTGGCGAGATGCTTACCAGCACCTGCCAGACGCTCGCTCGCGAGATTGCCGATGACGGGGAGGGAGCCACGCATGTCATCCGCGTCGATGTTACCGGCGCTGCAAGCCGTGATGCTGCCCGCCGCGTGGCCCGGGCCGTGGCTGACAGCCCGCTGGTCAAAACGGCCGTCAGCGGTGCCGACCCCAACTGGGGCCGCATCGTTTCGGCAGCCGGCTACGCGGGGGTTCCATTTGATCCCGCCCTTCTCGTGCTCCGGCTCAACGGGATCGAACTGTTCCGCAACGCTTCACCCGTCGCTTTTGATGCAGCCGCTGCGTCCGCGTCCATTCAGTCCCAGCGGGAAACGGTCATCGAACTCGACCTCGGCAACGGTCCCGGCACCATTCGCTTTTTCAGCAGCGACCTCACGGCTGAATATGTCCGGCTCAACGCCGACTATCACACCTAGGTCCCCCGAAACCCCCTCGCCAGGAGGCCGCCCTTCCCTGCGCAGCCCAGGGCGTATAGTTTTCCTATTCCGCAGGAACCGGGGACTGCTCCCGCCCTGCCCCTTCACTTTCCTCAGTGAGGCCTTGCCAATGCTCGCGTCGCTCGAAACGTGCCCGCCATCGCGTCCAGCGTGGACCCTGCCATTTCGCCCGCTGAGCACGGTTTCAGCCCTATGCCTCCCCCTGAGCAGCACCTCCACAAGAAGCCTTCAGCCACGGTACGTGGT
>JBDQOY010000347.1:0-6628 GCA_040260935.1 Pirellulales bacterium | reverse complement strand
TTCTTGCTCAGTATCGCCGCTGCTGTCGCCCTGTACATCGTGCTGATGTTATTTGCAGGCTATCAGGAAACCGCTCAGGCCGCGTCGCTGCTCACGCCGGGCAACATCCATCGCCCGGCGCCGAGTCAGCCAGACGAGATACCGCCTGCCGGCATTCTGCTTGCGAGGGTCTGGCCGAAAAGGACGCACTGCCCGGTCTGTAGCGAGAGGATCGGTGACGGTTTGGTGGTGCAGGGGAAGTCTGCGGAGGTGATCGAGAACAAGTGACACCGTTTCATCAACCAGTGAACTGCTATCAGGCACGGCACCCCGCAGGGTTCGCTCGGCAACAGATTCAAGCAGCTGCTGAGCGGTGGTGAACAGGTTGTAAAGTGCCTCATCATCCTGCTGGTCTTGCCACCGCAGTAGCAGCCGGCCGAAGGCGTCGTCCACCAGCGACAACGCTGGCGGCGGCGCGGTTGGCGTTGTGTCAGCGCGGCTCCCGCTCGCGGCGGCAGGGGTCGCAGCGTCGAGTGCACCCATGCGTTTCAACTTTTGTAGCGTGCGTCGTGTCCTGATTGAGCTCCGCCAAGCCCCCGCCCTTGGTGGCATTCTTTTAAAAAGCCGCTCGGCACGGTTGGGTTGGGGCCGGACGGGCACGATCCCGCGCTGGGCATTGCGAACGAAAAAAATTTTCGCGCAATTCCGCCACGGCAGCAGCGTACTCATTCTGAGGGGGGGTAGTTAATGATTGAGAAGTCCACCGCGACCAACGGGGTTCGGTTGGATCATCACCTGAGGAATGGAGAAAGGGGGGCAACGGAATGCCACTGACACTTAAGGACTGCGCTGAGGCGTTGCAACAAGCTGGCCTTCGGCATCACGTCGACGCAGAGGAACAGTTCATTCGGCTGGTGTTGGTCACCAGGCGGTATCGCAATCGCCGGGGTGAGCATCTGGCGATCGTCACCATCGGTGTGCAAGACGATGGGCACCGGCTGCGTCTGAGCATCGAACGCGCCTTTGACGCAGGCCTTGATCCTGCCGGAGCCTGTCTGCTGGCCTGTCGCTGTGCGGCGGCAACGCCACTGGTGGCAGTTGAGTACGACGCCGACTTTGACAACCTGCGGCTGGTGATCGAACTGGTTGTGGGTAAGCAAGGAGGCGACTCAGCAACGCTCGCCAGCCTCGTTGAGCAACTTGTCAGTGCCGCTGAGGTATGGCAGCTGGCCTTCGACGCCCAGCGACAGGCTGACGATGCAGATGGCATGCACGGACAGGCCGCCTGAGGTGGCCACATAACACTGCGGGATAGGGTTGACGATGGGGTTGCAAATTCATAAGATAGGGGGAGGGTATATACCCCCCATTGAAAAACGTCCCGTCTTGGTGGTTGGCCAACCGTGCCGCTGGAGTCGGGAGGATCTCGGTCGCTCAACAGAGTTTCTCTGTTTGCGCGAACGCATCCTCTTGAGTCCTTTTTGCATCCATATCGCCGAATTTAGCCCGCCACGAACAATTTCTGCGGATCTGGAGGCTCCTCCAGCGACTCGATTCGGCGCGGAGGCCGCTTTCGGACGATGAACTGATTGCCTTCCTGTAAGGATGCACTTGGCCTCCAGAGCCTGTCGCTGCGGACGCTCGGTCGAGACTGTGATTTTCTGGTGTCGTGCGGGTATCCGATCGAACGGTTCTTGCCGGAGGACGGCCGGAAACAAGGCTGGCAGTTTGTTCATTCCGGTGACCGGAGCAAACGGTGGAGTCCGGCGGAACCGGTCACCCTGCTGGAACTGACTGCATTATTCCTCGCTCGGCAGCAACTGCGGTTTGCTCAGGGTACCGTGCTCTGGACCGGCATTGAGTCGTTGTGGGGGAAACTGCTTGACGGAGCGTCAGACGGTCTCGCTGAGCAGGTGGCTGCCGCCGAAGCGACGTGGCATGTGATTGACGGTGCCCCCAGGCATTACGCCGAGCGTCCCCGCCTGGTCTCACTGTTAGCTGCGGCCATCGGTGACTCCCATGAAATCGAACTGAGACTGCATCCGGCAGGGGAAAGTCTGAGCGACGGGGAACAGCGTGCGGAATCTGATGGCGAGGTGCCTGCGCAGACAGACCTTGGGGTGACGTGTCGCTTTCAGCCATACGGACTCATCATATGGCCACCGAGCATCGGTCTGATTGGATTTCAATCGGTGGCTGAGGTTGAGGCACCGGTATTCATTGACATCAAACAGATCGCGGTCGCCACTAACTTAAAGAAAAGTTTTCCACGGTCGTCCGAACCTATTGAAGATTTGCTGAAGCGAGCGATCTGGTCGGATGGCAGGCCGGTTGAGGGAGCATGCTGAGTGGCTGCCGGCGGGTGTCGTTCCCAGGAATGGCTATCTGCAGCCAGCGGTGGCCAATCCTGAGGGGCCGCGGTCACCCCGGGGCTGGCTCAGCGATCGGCGTCATCCCGAACGTAGCGGTGACACTGGATGCAACGCATCGTGACATCCATCCACGCCAAGGCGGCGGCATCGAGGTTTTTGTCGGTGGCTGCCTGCTCCAGCCGTTCGCAGGCCCGGCGGAAGGCTAGGCTCTGCCGGGCATACTCCTCCGACTGCAGCACCTGCCAGCTTGACGCCTGACTGGCCAAGGCCAGCAGTTGCCCACCCCGGCGAATCTTCTCAAAGTCTGCCAGCGACAACCCCTCCAGCACCTCGCTGGCATGGTCGAGTTTGGCCCGCATGAAAACAGCCACATCATCCGGCCGCAGGGGCTTTGGGTCAGCTCCGTGGCAGGCGGAAGGACTCGCCCCTGCTGCGATCAGGCCCGTCAGCAGCACGACACCGCCCAGGCTAGTCGTCGCCCAACCCCAGGTCTTCGTTGTAGCCTTCCTGAACAACCGCATTTTCGCTCCTCTCGTGAGCCTGAAGGTGATCGACAAATGTCTCAAAATGCATGCTGATTTGCCGCCAATCAGCACTCGATAGCCTGGAGTCTGCCAGCGCAGCGGTCAGCCTGTCGAGTTCAGCCAGCAGGGCCGGATGCTGCTTGAGGATTTCCTCCATTCGGTGGCCTAGCCGGGGTATCCGGGTGACCGCCTCTTCCAGAAAGCCGCCCCGCTCTTCCTGGGTGAAATGCTCGTGGAGATGGGCCCGGAGTGACTCGATCGTTGCCACGGCGAACTCCCGCCGCTTTGCCAGTGGCCTGCCGGTGCCAGCGAAGGCGGCCTTGGCCCGGGAAACCAACTGGAACAGGTCGCGATGTTCAGCGAGAACATGATTCATGATGACAGGGTCGGGGCGTTCGAGTGAGGGCATGGTTGGGGTTCCCAGGGGGATCAGAGACGTGGCAGGGCAGTACGGCCCGCAGGGAACTCTACGCCTGGGCGGCAGGCGGCTGCTTTTGAGGTTGGGCTGCCAGCGGGAACATCGCTGGGGGGCGTTGGGCGACCGCTCAGCAAAACCAGACACTTCGCCTGCACGCCTGCTCGCCGGGACGGTATAACCTCCGTAGGGCCGTCTCATTGTGCGACGTCCGGTGTTTGTCTTGGTGGCGTTCAGACGGGGTTGAGCGATGCAGCGTGTTCGGGTGTTGGTGGTGGTGATCTGGGCCAGTGCCTGCCTTGCGGCAGGGACAACGGTGGCTCAACAGGTTGTGGTTGAAGAGTTCACCCTGCCCAACGGCATGCAGTTTCTGCTGGTGCCGCGAACGGACCAGCCCAATGTCGTCAGTGCTGGCTGGGTGGCCCGTGTTGGCAGCGTGAACGAGCGTCCTGGGATCACCGGGATCAGCCATTTCTTTGAGCACATGATGTTCAAAGGGACCAACACGATCGGCACCCGCGACCCTGACAAAGACCGCACCTTCCGCGTGGAGCAGAAGAAGGTGCGTGACCAGATCAACCAGCTTGTTTGGACCGAGCAGTACCAGCGGTACCAGCAGGGGGAAATCGACGACCCCTGGGATCCGGCCAACGACACTCCGCAACTGCGGAGCCTGCGAAGCAAACTCGACACGCTGATTCGTGCGCAGCAGGGCCGCGGCCAGGCGGGGCCTGCCACAGCCACGATCGTCAAAGATGAATTCGATCAGGTCTACACCAAGGCTGGTGGCAGCGGCATGAATGCCTTCACCAGTTATGACCTCACCTGCTACTTCATCACGGTGCCATCCAACAAACTGGAACTCTGGGCCTGGATGGAAAGTGACCGGCTCAACGACAGCGTCTTTCGGGAGTTCTATTCCGAGCGGGACGTCGTGCACGAAGAGCGTCGGCTGCGAACCGACAGCACGCCGACCGGTCGCTTCCAGGAACAGTTCAATTCAATGTTCTGGGCTTCGTGTGGCTATGCCTGGCCGGTGATCGGCTGGCCCAGTGATCTCAATAGCTACACCTTCGAACAGGCGCAGGTGTACTGGAACACCTACTATCGCCCCGGCAATCTCTTTGGTGTGATTGTGGGTGACTTCGACCCGAATCAGGCCAAGGCATTTATCAAGACGTATTTCTCGCGACTCGATACGGGGAAGAACAAGCCGCCGCCGGTGGTGACCCTTGAGGTCGATCAGTTGGCTGAGCAACGGATGAATGCTGAGGGAGATTTCCCCTCGTCGATTGAAGTTCGTTATCACACCGTGCCAGCCGGCCATGCAGACAGTTATCCGCTCGATATGCTCGCCGAGGTGCTCAATGAGCGGACGGGTCGTCTCTACACCTCCATGGTTGAGGGGCGTGGAATCGCGGCCACCGCCTCGGCCGGTTCCGATACCCGCAAGTACGCCGGTTTGTTTGCTTTTCGTGGCACCACACGCGGAGAAGCGACGCCGGAAATGCTTGAGCAGGCCTGGCATGAAGAACTCGCGCGGCTCCAGACCGAGGACCTGCCGGAGCGGGAGCTTCGTAAGGTGAAGAATCGCGTCGCAGCCTCGAATTATCGGCGACTGGAGGACAACATGTCGCTGCTGATCCAGTTGGCCTTCTATGAATCATTGCTGGATTGGCGGGAGATCAATGCCATGCCGGCGAAGTATGAGGAGGTAACTGCAGCCGATATCCGGCGGGTGGCCACGGACTATTTTGCTGAGACCAATCGCAGTGTGGCGATTTATCGCCGGGCTGCTGAAGCACCAGAAGGCCAGGAGGCGGGGAATTGAACAGCAGAACAACGACAGGTCTCCGCACGGTGCGATGTGCCCTCGCCATTTTCTGCCTGACGAGTGCGGCGACAGCGGCCGAGGCGATTCCGCAGCGGCCGGAGGCGATTGCGTTTCCGCCGCTGGCGTTTGCCCCACCGCAGGCAGCCGACTTTCGCAACACCCTGCCCGACGGCACGGTGGTTTACCTGGCTGAGTCGCACGAGTTTCCGCTGATCGATCTGGCGATCACCTTCAAAGGGGGAGACTCACTGGATCCTCCTGACCGGCCCGGGTTGGCCTCAATGATGGCTCAGCTGGTGCGGGAGGGAGGCACCGCCACCATGTCCCCTGCCGAGTTGGACGAGACGCTTGACTTCCTGGCGACCGAGGTGTCGGTCTCTGCGGGCACGACCTTCACGACCGCCCGGATGAACTCCCTGGTGACCAACTTTGATGAGAGCCTGAAACTGCTGGTTGCGATGCTACAGAATCCGGCCTTTAATCCGCAGCGGCTTGAGGTGAGCAAGGCCCGGCTGGTTGAGGCACTGAAGCAACGCAACGACAACGCCTCGTCCATTCTTGGGCGGGAGTGGAAGGCCTTGCTCTACGGACGGACGCATTTCGAGGCGAGTCAGGCGACCGGGGCGAGTGTCGCGGCAATCAATCGTGAGCAGCTCCAGCAGGTTCACGACCGAATCATCCATCCCGGCAATATGATTGTGGCGGTTTCCGGTGACTTCGACACCGCCACCATGCTGCGGAAACTCTCGGACGCCTTCGCCGGCTGGGAGCGGGGGCCGCAGGGAGCTGACCCAGCTGCTCCCACAGCGGAGTTGGCCCCCGGCCTTTACCATGTGTCCAAGGACATTCCTCAGGGCAAGGTGGTGCTCGGGAAGCGGGCGATCTCCCGGGATGACCCCGATGCCATTCCGTTGGAGGTGCTCAACGAAATTCTGGGGGCCGGCGGGTTTACCAGCCGGCTGATGCAGAAGGTCCGCAGCAACGAGGGGCTCGCCTATTCTGTCCGGTCCATCCTTGCCGAGCGGGTCACCTACCCAGGAGCCTTTCAGGCCACCTTTGAAAGCAAGAATGCAACGGTGGCCTTGGCCACCAAGATCGTCCTCGATGAGATCAAGACCATCCGCCATCAGCCGGTCACCGATGAAGAACTTGAGACCGCCAAGCAGGGGCTGATTGAAACCTTTCCCCGCCAGTTTGAGAGTAAGCCGGTGACGCTCCAGGTGTTCGTTAATGACGAGTGGACCAAGCGGCCTGCCGATTACTGGCAGACGTATCGCGAGAAGGTGCAGGCGGTAACCAAAGAAGACCTGCTACGGGTGGCCCAGAAATATCTTGACCCAGCTCAGATGGCGATTCTGGTGGTTGGTGACTGGGAGGCGATTGCCCCTGGCGATCTGGAGAAGCGGGCCAGCATGCAGGAATTCTTTGGGGGCAAGGTCGAGCGCCTGCCGCTACGAGATCCACTGACGCTTGAGCCGCTGCCGACTGAGTGAGCGAGCAGATC
>JBDQOY010000346.1:0-3347 GCA_040260935.1 Pirellulales bacterium | reverse complement strand
GGCATCAATCTGAGCAAGTTCAGTCACAGGGGGAATCGCAGAGCCGGCAGGTGTGCCATCCACATGGACCGAGAACCGAACCGCTTCGCCAGGCTTCCCGGCGTCGTTCCCGACCTGTCCTTGGACAAAAAACCCCGTCGCATTGAGGGCACTGACGTCATAGGCAATCACCGCCCGGCCTCGCACCCGAATCGCGGGCTGGCCAGTCGACGTCGTGACAAACCCCGGCAGATTGGTCAGCGGGGGACGCTCCACCTTCGCCTTACTCCCAGGTTGATTCGTCGGAGGGGCAGGGGGGCCACTCGGCGGCGCGTCTGAAAACGCCATTGTCCACGGCACATCCTGTAAGGAGAGCTCACCCCCGGTGGTGGTGAGCGTCGGGGCCACCCAGAGGGCATCAACCAGCCGCCGGTCAGCTGAGTCCACAACCAGATAGAGTCGCTGCACACCAGTGAGTTCGAGAGAGACCTCGGCTCGATTGGTCTGGCTTTCATACACAGGCCTGCCCGCCGGCAGAAAAGTCGTGTCCGGCCGCGTCTTTGAGGCGACCCGCTCGCTTGGTGGAGGTGCTGGAAATTCAGCGTCCAGCGTCACCCCCTGCCAGTCATTGGTGAGCCGGTGGCGGCCCCACCAGCTTGCATATCCCCGAAGATCATTTCCTGCCCGCGTCGCTATTGCCAACATCGCGGCGGCCGCTCTCCGGTCATCGACGAACGCCAACGCATCGACCATGCGTTTGCGGTCAGCCAATGGCAGATCCTCAGCCAATGCCCGCTGCTCAAAGGCCACGATCGCCTGTGGCGGGTGGAGCCGCCAGGCAATTTCAGCGCGGCGGCGATCCCAAGAGAGCGGATCGCCGTCAACATCCCCAACAAGCAGGTCGTAGGCTTTCATCTCCTTACCTTCACACGCCGTGCCGAGGGCCTCGAGATACCAGCGGTCCCACCCGTCGAACCCGTCAGCGAGTTCCCGCAGCAGGTCGTGACACTCAGCAAAGGGGACGTCACGGAGGGACAGAGCCACCTCCCGACGCACCGCCGCCGAAGAATCGGTGCAAGCCCGCTCCCGCGCTACCCGCCAGGCCGTTTTCACCGAGTCGGTTGCCGAGGCCTTCCCGGCCGCCCGCCTCAAACTCCTCAGCGCCACCACGCGGACCTGCGGATCGTTCTGCCGGAGCAACTTCTCCAACTGCTCAAGTCCCACCTGTCCACAGCCAGGCAGCAGCCAGGCCGCCCGCGCGGCAAAAAAGTGATTACTTGACTCTGATAGGGCGACGACCGCGTCCGTGGCACCCTCCCCCTGCTGCCGCAAGGCGTCAAGCCCCAGTGACCGCACATGGACCGCAGGGCTCTTGAGAGCGGCGATCTGCCCGACCGTGGTCGACAGATCAAGGGCGGAACGCGTGCCGGAGAAGCCCGGAGGAGCAATGCGATAGATCGAACCACTGCCGCTCGCGTCTGTCATCCGGTGACCACCCACGCCTGGGTCATACCAGTCGCTGACATAAATCGCACCGTCCGGCCCGATCGCCACATCGGAGGGACGGAACATCCCTGACTCGGGGCTACCGGGCCGCAGCTTCAAGAACACCTTGCGTTCCAGGGCAAAACCCGCTCCCTGAGGCTTGGCCGCGTAGGCGAACACCTCACCCCGGGCCGATTCACAGACGAGCAACAGCCCCAGGGGATAGCGGCCGGCAAAACAGCCATTTTCACCAAAAACGACACCCGTGGGTGCGCCGAACCCGTAGACATCACCGGCTGGAATGGTCCCGGGGTCCTCCTGCCGCCACTCTGCAATTCGCGTCGGCTGGCCCGGTCGCTGATCGGCCTGCCACTTGCGGGAACCGTCGGCTGCCGAGAACCCGAGGTTGCCATACTCCATCAGCCACGTGGTCCGGCAGGCCGGCGGGTCATCGTTGTCGGCGTGGAACACGTCACCAAATGACGACAGGCTTTCCTCGTAGACGTTGCGAAAGTTGTGCCCTATTGGCTCAAGCCCCGTTCCGTCTGACCGCATGCGCAAGGCCAGCCCGCCGACCCAAACCCGACCATCATCGCTCTTTCGCCCAGGAAAGTTTTCCGTGAGGTGCGGGCTGCCACCGGCATAGGAACTGCCTGCCCGCAGCGTCCAACCAGCCTTGTCGGTCACGGTGTGAGGCCCGCCGTTTCCCGAATTGAAGTACCAGTACCCATCGGGCCCCACCGTCACACTGTGCAGGCTGTGGTCATGGTCGAGGCCACTGAAGCCAGTCAGGAGAATTTCTTTGGTATCGACTTCCGGATCAAAGCGGGTATCGCCATCAACATCGGTGTAGACAATCAGGTTTGGCGCACAGGAAACCACCACCTTGTTGCCAAGCACCGCGATACCGAGCGGCGCGACGAGATCGGCGTCGCGGACGAAGGTGTGCGAGGCGTCTGCGGTACCATCACCGTCGGTATCCTCAAGCACCACCACACGATCGCCATCGCCGTTTTCTAGCCCGAGGTCGGCATTCCGAAAATTCCGATAGTTCACCGCCTCGGTCACCCAGAGGCGGCCGTGGGCATCGATATCAAAGTTGGTTGGGTTGAAAAGGTGGGGCGTGGTCGCCCAGAGCGTCACCTCGAACCCTTCGGCGACCGCAAATTCGTCCGCGGCAATGTGCTCACTCCGGGCGGAGCTGGAAGTACAACCCAAGACAAGGCAAAACCCACAAGCAAGCCGCCAGCCACATCGTCCATGCGTCATTTTGATGTCACTCTGAGAAGGAAAAGTGGAATTGGATAAGGGTGATTCAATGCCAAAAATAACGTGAAAAGTTCGAAGGGCCCGCTTGCCTAATTAGGCCATACCTGACGAGGCGTGTTGAACAGCACCTTCACGGCCTCGGCAGGCAGGGCTGTGCTGTAGATCTGAATGTCATCGAGATCCCCACCAAACTGCTGGGGCCACTCGTCCTGTCCCGGCGATGCATCTGGAAGCCTGCCGAACTGCACATTCCGGATCTGCTTAAGATCGGATGGCCCGCGTGCAGGAAGGCCCAACTTCCGCCCGTACTTCCCGCTGCCCACCAGCCGGCCATCACGGTAGAGCGAGACCTGCCCATAAGCAAAAGTCACAGCAACGTGATGCCACTGATCACGTCTCCAGCCCTTCACCGCTCCACTGATTGCGTCAAACTGCAAGCCGACCTGCCAACCATAAGCGAGACTGCCCCGATGGACTTGCAGTTGAACTCGTTGGAGGGCGGTCCCATCCGACGCCGAATAGACAACAGCGATGCCCTCGCGGGGGTTCCGTTTCCAGCACGCCACGGTATTGCAGTCATGGGTGCGGACTTTATCTGCGTGGGCCTCCAGTTC
>JBDQOY010000345.1:0-3628 GCA_040260935.1 Pirellulales bacterium | reverse complement strand
GTGCCCTGCCAGGTGACGAGCGTCTGCAGCAGGCCGGCGGCTCGTTGCGGCGATGATGGGGCGAGGTTCTCGGTTTCGCCCGGATCGGCAGCGAGGTTGTAGAGCTCAGTCCGACCGCTATCCTCAAAAAATTGCAGTAGCTTCCAGTCATCCAGTCGGACGCAGCTTGCCGGTGGTGAGGGGCCCACATAGCAGGGAAAGTGCCAGAAGAGCGGGCGGCTCGGCAGGCGGGCCGTCCCGCCGAGGAGTGGCACGAGGCTGATGCCGTCGAGGGAATGGTCGGCAGGCGGCTCAAGACCGGCCAGGTCGAGCAGGGTCGGGTAGAGGTCGATGCTGGCGGTGGGAACGGCGGTCCGCCGGCCGGGCTGCATGACCCCTGCGCCGGCCATGACCAGGGGAACCCGGATGCCGCCGTCGTAGAGTTCTCCTTTGCCGCCGTGCAGCGGCGGGGTGTACTGCCGGGTGCCACCATTGTCTGAGGTGAAGATCACCAAGGTGTTGTCGGTCAGGCCAAGCTGGTTCAGATGGGCGATGATTCGGCCCACGTTCTGGTCAACGGCCTCGACCGTTGCGGCATAGGCGGGGTCGTCCCGAGGGTCCCCCTGAGTGGCCCGCTTCTGGGTGTATTTCTGGAGAAGGTCGGGCTTGGGCTGAAACGGTGCATGGACGGCATGATCGGGGAGATAGGCGAAGAAAGGCCGCTGGCGATTGGTGCTGATGAACTCGAGCACCGCATCAGTGAGGCGGTCGCTGAGATACTGGCCGTCGTCGTCGAAGTAGGCATCTTTGCTGAAGCCGAGTGACTCAGGAAAGACAACGGTGTCAAAGCCCTGGCCTCCTGGTGTCACCGGCCCGGTCCGACCCCGACCGAGATTCCACATGCCAAAAAACCCAGTGGCATAGCCGCCCGCCTGGAGTGCCTCAGCCATCGTCGGCACGTCGGGGGAGAGTTCAGCCCTGCTGTCGGCGGCCAACAATTTGTGCCAGGGTGAGCCGCGCGGCTGCCGCGGGTCGACGACGGTGTAGATGCCATGGCGGGGTGGGTATTGCCCAGACATCAGGCAGGCGCGGGTGGGGGCGCAGTTGGGCGCACTGGCGTAGGCCTGGTCAAAGACCAGCCCTTCCCGGGCCAGTCGGTCGAGGGCAGGGGTCTCGATGAACTGATTGCCCATGAAGCCCACATCCCGCCAGCCCAGGTCATCGATGAAGACGAGCACAATGTTGGGAGGCTGCGGTCCTGCGGCAGCACCGAGGGTGGGGCTGAGCAAGCCCGTGCCCACGGCAATGAGCATGGCGACCCAGCATGTCCGGAATGAATGAGACGGATAGTGCTTCACCGTGCGGTCCTTTCGTACTGCAGGTCGAGTGTGCCGGTGGCCAGGGTGATCGATTGGATGGCGTCGAGCAGGTCAGCACGGGTCGCGCCGGCAGCGGGGAGAACGGGCACATCGCTCAGGGCGTAGATGCTGAGGTGGTAGGTCTTGAGCCCCGGCCCTCGGGAGCACGGCGGCTCGTAGGTCCGCCGGCCACGATCGTTTCGTCCGAGAACAGGGCCTGGGCCGGCCGCCAGCGCAAGCCGCACCCCTTCGGGCAGCGAGTGCATGGTTGGTGGAATCGTGGTGACTACCCAATATGACTTTTCCTGGTCGGGTGCTTGATGCCAGAGGCTAAGTGCCAGTGAGCGGGTGCCGGAAGGAACTCCCTGCCAGGCCACCGCGGGTGAGATGCCTGCTCCATCACAGGTGCAGGCTGGTGAAAGGCGGCCCGCTTTCGTGACTGATGGGCTGGTGACAGTCAGCGAAGGCAGGTCTGTCGCCCCTGGTGAGGGGCGGCTCTCGGTGCGGTTGTCAGTGGTCCGCGCAGCTGGTGTTTCAGGCCCTTGGCCAGGTCCTTTGCGTGTTCGCCCCGGCTTCTTCGACTTGGCAGGGCGGCTGCCCTTTCCACCACGATCACTCGGCGCTGCCCCCGGGCGTTTTGGTTCCGCGCGATAGTTCTCGGACCGCTGTCGCCCATCGGGATCAGTGAAGGTGAAGGCGATGCTCCCGTCGGACCCGCGACGATAGGCAACCATGCCGGTGCGGCCAGCGATCTCATAGGTCAGGAGGGCCTGGCTGGTTCCGTCTGCTTCAAAGTCTGTAATCGTTGCGCCCCGGAGTGGGGTGAGGGCGGGACGAATGGGCCGTGCCCGAGGTTGGGGGTCGACCTGGCCGTCCCGTTCGGTGACCGTGCCATGAAAGCCGCCGTTGAGGTAGGGATAGGTACGGGTTGCGTGGTAGTGATAACTGCCATCTGGGCCGGTGTGTCCGTTGCAGGCATCGAGCGTTCGTACGGGGGTGCCGTCAGGCTCTTCGTAGCCATAAATCGGATAGCCATCGAGGGCGTAGGCGATCGGCTGGGCTGGTCCAACAGTCTCCTGGAGATGCACCGGTGCGATGTGATAGTGGTAGTCATCAGCCCGGCCACAGTGCCCTCCAAACGTGTCGAGTTCACCGATCAGAAAGGCATCCTCCCCGCGATTGTTCAGCGGATTGAAAATCGGGATGCCGTTGACCGCCACGGCGATGGCTCCGCGGAGAAAGGCGTTCTTGGTTGTGCGTGGGGTGGCGGCAGGGACAGGTCGCAGCGGAATCTGCCAGGCATTGTCCCCCACATAGGGCTGAGGCAGCGGAACCTGCTGCTGCCAGGCGGTGATGCCAACCATCAGCGGATGCGCCGGTATGCCGTTTGACTCAATGAAGAAGTGCTTGCCGTCAGCATGAGTCTGAATCTGGCTGCGGGCAACAAATGGAGCAAAAGCTGCGGCTATGCCGTCGTCGTTGGTTGCAGGGGCTGTGGCCAGAGGTACCCGGTTAGCCGGGCGGCGTGTTGCCTGGGCCAGTTGCTCCGGGCTGGCTGTCGCTGCCGGGACGGCTGACGTGGGGCGAGGGCCATGCCCTCCGGGGTGCGTCCAGGCAGGGGTGGCTGGTGCCAGCAGCATCGCCAGCACAGACAAGCAGGCGGCGGGGTGACGCATGGAAACTCCAATGATCGGTTGGCGGAATTGGTGAACAGGGCCGCGGCTCCCAGGAAGCAGTCAGCGAGCCGTGCGTTTTTTTCCTTTTTGTGACGGCGGACGCGTGCCGGAGGGTCCTTTCCTGTCGGCTTTGCCGCCACCCTTGCGGGGACGTGTTTCGACCGGCTTGGTCGGGTCATAGTCGGGGTTTGGCTGCGGAAGTTGTGCGTTGACAGCCGTCAGGTAGCCCTCCAGTTTCGTCTGGAGGGTCATCGCCTCCGAGCTGCGGCTCTGGGCGAGGTCGTTGGTTTCTGCGAGGTCTTGCCGCAGGTCATAAAGCTCGATGCGAGGCGTGTCGTAGAAGCCGATCAGTTTCATTCCGTCGGCAATCACGGCGGACTGCGGCCCTTCTTCGTTCTGGTAGTGCGGAAAGTGGAAGTAGAGTTCGGCTCGTGGCCGTGACACTGCAGCTGTCCCACCGCTGGCGATCGTTGCGGCGAGGCTGCCGCCTTCGATGGTTGGCGGCAGGGTTGCAGGATTTAGGCCGGCCCAGTCACAGAAGGTCGGAAGCAGGTCATAGCCGACCGTCGGCTCGTGGCACCATGAGCCGGCGGTGATGCCGGGGCCGCGGATGAT
>JBDQOY010000344.1:0-10511 GCA_040260935.1 Pirellulales bacterium | reverse complement strand
GGCGGGAACAACGGCATCGTTGTAGGCCGCCACCACGACCCGGCCAACGAGGTGGGCTTCGTTGACCAGGTCCTCCACCAGCCGCTGGCCGGGTGGGTCAAGATCTGCGTTGGGATTGTCGAGGAGCAACACTGCTGGATCGTGCAGCAGTGCCCGGGCCAGCAGCAGGCGTTTGCTCTGCCCTGCCGTCAGGGTGTCGATGCGGCTCGCTGCAAGCGCCGTGAGGCCGACGGTCTCGAGGCTCTGCGCGACGGACGCGGCGAGACGGTGCCCACGAAGTCCGGCGGAGGCTGCGAAGAGTTCCAGGCACTCATCAACGCGAATGGTCGGCCAGGCTGGTAGCCCAGCTGGCACGTAGCCCACGACCCTGCGAACAGCTGCCGGACTGGTGGCGGCGTCATTCCCGTCGATGCGGAGGGTGCCCGCCTGCGGCGGAATTGCTGTGGCGAGCGTTTCCAACAGGCTTGTCTTGCCGGCGGCTGTCCGGCCGATGACGGCCACTGTCTGGCCGGCATGAATGGTGTGGGAGAGCCGGTCAAGAACCACGGCTCCGAGTCGTTCAACGGTGAGGCGGTCGCACTCAATCATGCATAGTGACTCGTGAACCCGGTTGGACCGAAGCAGGCCGCAGTGGGCGTCAGGACGTCGCTGCCGCGTTGTCCGCGTGCAGCCGCTGAGCCGTCATCTCGATCGCAACAAGCATGCCCTTCGCCTTGTTGACGGTTTCCTCAAACTCTTTTTCAGGCTGACTGTCGGCGACAATCCCCGCCCCTGACTGCACATAGGCATGGTCGCCGGTGACAACAATGGTCCGCAGTGCGATGCAGGTGTCCATTGCGCCGGTAAAATCGATGTAGCCCACGGCCCCTGCATACGGCCCGCGTTTGTTCGGCTCAAGTTCATCGATGATTTCCATCGCCCTGATTTTTGGCGCTCCTGACACCGTTCCGGCTGGCAGACAGGCTCGCAGCGCATCGAAGGCCGTCGCCCTGGGAAGCAGCCTGCCGGTGACGTTGCTGGTGATGTGCATGACATGGCTGTACCGTTCTATTGCCATGACATCGGTCAGTTCGACGGAGCCGACCTGGGACACGCGGCCGACATCATTCCGGCCAAGATCGATCAGCATCACATGCTCGGCTCGCTCTTTTGGGTCTGCCAGTAGGCCGGCGGCGAGTTCTGCGTCTTCCTGCGGTGTCTTGCCCCGGGGCCGCGTCCCGGCCAATGGTCGGACCGTCACCTGCTCATCGACGACCCGCACCATGATTTCCGGCGAGCTGCCGACGAGCGTCACGGCCGGAGTGCGGAGGTAGAACATGAACGGGCTGGGGTTGACGACCCGGAGGGTGCGATAGAGTTCCAGCGGAGGCGCTGTGAAGGGGACTGCCAGTCGCCGACTGAGCACCACCTGGAAGATGTCACCGGCCAGGATGTAATCGATGGCTCGGTTGACCGCCTTGAGGAAGTCGTCCTGGGAGCGATTGGCAACCGTGGTGTCGTTGTCGAGCAGGGTCAGTTCCGGCAGGCTGCCGATGTCATGCAGGGGCGGCCACGGCTGGGTGCTCTGCAGCTGATTGATCGTCGCATCGACCCGGGCGGCCGCAGCCTCGTAGGCAGCAGTGATGCCAGCAGGGGTGGTGTCGGTGATCGCTGCCAGTACTACGACGTCAATTGTCTTGGAGACATGATCGAACACGACTAGGCGGTCGTAAAAAGCAAAGCTGATATCGGGCAGGCCGAGGTCATCCGCCGGGACGTTGGGCAGGTGTTCCACGTAGCGGATGGCGTCATATCCGGCGTAGCCGATGGCACCGCTGGTAAAAGGCGGCAGTTCAGCGAGGCGGGCCGGGCGAAACTCGGCCATGCGTTGCTCAAGTTCGGCCAAGGGGTCGGTGGCAGTGAACTCCTCCAACCCGCCCCTGCTGCGACTGATGGTGATCTGTTCCCCTCGGGCCTCAAACCGAAGGAAGGGGTCAGCGCCGAGAAAACTGTAGCGGCCGACCTTCTCGCCCCCAATCACACTTTCGAACAGGCAGCCGTCACTGCCGGCGTCGATTCGGGCGAAGGCCGACAGCGGGGTCAGACTGTCGGCGAAGATCCTGCGGTAGACGGGGACGAGGTTTGTCGTGCCCGCAAGGGCGGCGAACTGCTCGCGGTCCGGGAGATGCGACATGAGTGGAGGTGGGGAGGCCGGAGCGAAAGTGGCCAGCCGCGGCTACCTTCTGAAGACTGTAGTTTAGCAGACAGCCGAAACGGTCCACCATCGTCGCCGGGGTGTCGTCTCCCGATGCCAAAATGTCGATGCGAAGGGCCGATTTCACGACCTGCCCCAATGTCTGCGGTCGCCCTCCGTGGATTAATTTCAGCACTGTAAGCGGCTGCTTCCCGCAGCTGGCATCCTGCGGAAGGTGGGCAACTGCTATGATTTCCCTGTGCGGTCGAAACGCGGTGCCGTCGGGCAGCCGGCGCCGCCAGCGACCGATCGGTCGTGTTGTCGGAGAAATCATTTATGCGGTGTCAGCAGTGCGAGAAACAGGCGATGTTTCACATCACCGAGTTGGAAACTGGCGATGTTCGGGAAATCCACCTCTGTGAGGATCATGCCCGTGTCTACCTCAACCAGGCCGAGGGTGAGGGGCAGGCTGCTGAAACCGGGGGGGCGGCCGGAGCTCTTGGGGTTGGGCAGACTGCCGAGGACCTCTCACAGCTTGATCAGAAGATCTGCGACATGTGCGGCATTACCTTCTTTGAGTTTCGGAATCAGGGACGACTGGGCTGCCCTCATGACTACGTGCAGTTCGAGCAGGAACTCGAGCCGCTGATCGCGAATATTCACGGGGCAGTTGAGCACACCGGCAAACGACCCCACCGGACCGCTGCCAGTGGCGACGAGGCGGCATTGCCAGAGGCGACCGAGTCGTTGACGCGCGTCATTGGGCTCCGCAAGGAGATTCGTGAGGCCATCGACCACGAAGAGTATGAAGAGGCGGGGAAGCTTCGCGACAAAATCCAGCACGTGCTTGCGGCCTGGCACGCGAGTGTCACCCCCAATGTCGCGGTGGAACAGTCCGAGGGCGACCTGGGTCAGTCGGAAGAAGACGAAGCAGGGAGAGACACCGGCCGGCGGGAGTAATGCCGGCCGGGCTGGGCGGCATGCTCACCGTGCCAATAGAGCAAACGGCTGCGGCACGAGTCGGGGGATTGGGTCGCGTCGCAGACCCCGCAGTCGGAAGGTGACAACCAGACAGGGACACAATGAAACTGGATGCATTGACAACGTCGAATGGTGAGTGGCTCAAAGGGACAGGGCCAGAGGCCGACATTGTGATGAGCAGCCGTGTCCGACTGGCCCGCAATCTTGCCCAGTATCCATTTGTGGGGCGGGCATCAGACCACGAGCGGAGCGAGATCGAGCAGTTCCTCCGCGGCCGTCTGACTCAGGTGCCGACCGGGGCGACGCTTGAATATCTCGATCTTGGTGAGTTGGAAGAGCTTGACCGGCAGTTCCTGGTTGAGCGGCAGCTCATCAGCCGTGAACATGCCGAGGCAACCGGAGCCCGGGGCGTGGCGATTGATGTCCATGAACAGGTCAGCCTGATGGTCAATGAAGAGGACCATCTTCGCATTCAGTGCCTGCACAGCGGGCTCGATCTTGAGGCTGTCTGGAAACAGGTTCGGTCGGTTGATGACGAAATCGAAACGGTGGTTCCCTACGCCTTCCACGACCGCTGGGGCTATCTCACTGCCTGTCCCACCAATGTGGGCACTGGGATTCGCGTGAGCGTCATGCTCCATCTTCCCGCCCTGGTGATCACCCGGCAGATCGACAAGGTCTTTCGAAGTCTGCACAAGATCTCGCTGGCAGTGCGGGGGCTTTACGGGGAGGGTTCACAGGCTTTTGGCGACTTTTATCAGATCTCCAATCAGACCACCCTTGGGCGGAGTGAAGAGGAATTGATTAGTCAGGTCGCCGATGTGGTGCCGGTGCTGATTGACTATGAGCGGCGGGCTCGGGGATTTCTGGTGCAGGAGACTGAGCAGAACGTGCACGACCAAGTGAGTCGCGCCTACGGGATTCTGCGAACGGCTCAGACGATCAGTGCCGAAGAGACCATGCAGTTGCTCTCTCGCGTCAGGATGGGCGTGCTGCTGGGTCTGCTCTCTGATGTCGATGTGGCCGACATCAATCTGTTGCTCGTCCGGACGCAACCGGCCCATCTGCAGAAATTGCGGGGGGCCGAGCTTGATACTAAAGATCGCAACATCGAACGGGCCCGATTCTTAAGGGAATATTTTGAGTCGGGCGGCACCGAGGCGAACTGAGCGAGGCACCGCCCCGTGGCAGCGCTGGTGGGCTCGATGGTCGGTCAGCGGCTCAATTTGTGTCGCAGGGCAGTCACGACCGGTGTTGGCACAAACTTGGCTAGGGCGTGATCGTCGGCCAGAGGCGTGATCTGCTTGAGCAGGGATGACGAGATGTGCGAATACTGCGAGTCAGCCATCAAAAAAACTGTTTCGATGCCTGGGTCGAGCATTCGGTTGGCCAGCGACATCGTGAATTCAGCTTCAATGTCGGTGAGGGAGCGGACGCCGCGAAGGACGACCTGGGCCCGCTGGTCGCGGACAAAAGCGACGGAAAGCCCCGCAAACCTTTTCACGGTGACATTGGCCAGATCGGCGACGGCTGCCTCAACCAGGTGAACGCGTTCCTCTTGGTCAAAGAGGGGCTGCTTGTCGGGGTTGATGCCGACACCAACCACGAGCTGGTCGAAGATCCGGCTGGCCCGCTCGATGACGTCCAGGTGGCCGAGGGTGATCGGGTCAAACGATCCGGTGTAGACGGCAATGCGGCCGGCAGCAGGGGCTGACACGGGCTCTCCTCTCGCGTGTGCGGGCTCGGGAGGCGGAACGACAGGATTCCGGTTGGCTCTCCCGGTGGGGGCAAGTATCGTATCGCAAGGAGCCAACCGGTGCTGGGGAACGCCCGGCCCCCTTTGGTGGCCCAGCATTGATTGATTTTCGCAGCCGCCCCTGAGGTTCTCACAACGTGTCGAAATCTGTCCCGTTCATCGGCATGATCGTCTCTGGAATCGTTGGCATCCTGTTTTTGGCAGATCTGGCGGTAGGGTTTCCCTTTCAGCGAGTCAGCATTGCTGTGGATGTGGGCTTCGTGTTGAGCAGCGGGATTCTTGCCTATCTGAGTTGGTCGGTGCAGTCGAGCGCCGCTCAGGAATAGTCGGGCCACCCCTTAGGCTGCTCTGAGGATGGAGGCCGGGCCTGACCGACTGGCCTGCCCAGTGACTAGTTGGGGCAGATCGGCGAGGGTCGCCACGCTGATCTGGCCCTTGGCCAACTGTCGGGACAGCCGGTGCAAGGCGGCAGCAAGCTGCCGGCCGCGTGTTGCTGCAGGATATGACCCCAGGTCGATGGCGGCGAGTGTTCCGCGGCGGACACGAGGAAAGCTGTGTCCGAACAGCTGCCATCGCGGGCCGGCATGACGCAGCACTTCCCAAAGGCCCCACTGCGCATTCCGACAGGGCCATCCAGCCGGGGCGGGACGCCGGGGGCGTCCGCTGTCACTGAAGTGCGATGTCAGGACGACGCGGATGCCCTCTTCAGCCAGCAGGTCGCGATGCGGGGGAGGCGCGTCGCCAGAGACGATGGCCGCGTCGATGTTTGGGTAGGCCTGATGCGTTGCCCGAATCAGATCCCGGAGTCGCTGCCGCGAGGCGGCTGCGAGTGGGTCGATTTCGAGGGCGACTGGTGGCGTTGTGGAATCGGCCGCTTCAATGGCTGCCAGCGACCCATACCACGAGATGGCCCCAGCATGACGTGGGGCAACTGGGCGGCTGCCGCGTTCAGGGAGCGGCGCACAGATGATGCGGATGGCGGGGGCAGTCGGACGGTGCACAGGTTCCTCCGGTGCGGTGTGATATCTCAGGGATGATCGCCGACAGGTGGCGACCGCAGCCTTGGTGGGGGGCTACGGAGGCTCCGGCACACCTATCGCTATCGACCCAGCGTTGGGATCGCTGTAGCCCGTTCAGAAAACGCGCGGTTATCACGCCGTACGGTCTGCCTGGCCGCTAGGGTTTCACATGCCGGCCGGGCTGGTCTGCCGGTGATGCCAGTGTTCAATGGCATCAAGCAAGGCTTCTGCGGAGGCTTCTGCCGCCTCGACGGTGGGTGGGTGGCCAAGCCGTGTCAGGGTCGCCGAGGTGACCGGGGAGATGCTTGCGATCTGCCAGTGACTCAACTGGCTGCCAAAGAGCCGTACTGCCGTCTCGGCAATCGACGAACTGGTCAGCAGGATCCAGTCGACCGGAAATTGGCCCAGCATGCCTGCTGCCGCCGGTTCGAGACGTGTGAGCGGTTGGCTTGCGTAGGCCGCCACCTGGGTGACCTCATGGCCAAGGGCCTGCAACTCCTGACGGAGGAGATCCCGCCCCTTGTCGGCGCGGATGAGAAGGAAGCGGCCCCGCGTGGCCGCGGTGGCGAGAGCCTGCACGAGCCCTTCGGACTGGTGATGTTCGGGCATCAGGTCACAGGCCAGGCCAACGTCGGCAAGGGCATCCCGTGTGGCCGGGCCGATGGCCGCCAGCCGGGCGGTTCCGAGGGCTCTGGCGTCGCGACCGCTGCAGCGTAGCTGGTGGGCGAACTGCCGCACGCCATTGGCACTGGCAAAGACAATCCAGTCGTAGGTCCAGGCCGAGGCCACGGCTTCTTCGAGGGCTGTTGGGTCTGGTGGCGGTGCGATGCTGACCAGCGGCAGATGCAGCGGGTCACCACCGCGGTGACGGATCATGCTGATCAGTTCGGCGGCTTGGCCTGCGGGCCGGGTGACGAGCAGACGGCAGCCCTGTAAGGGGGCGGCGGGTGCTGACGGCACGGGCTGCTCGACTGGGCTGGCCCCGATTATCGCGATGGCTGGGGGAGGCAGGTCTCCGGCACGGATATCGGCAGCGCAGCAGCCGAGCGTTGTCGGCATGATCCGCTGGTCTGACCACGTGCAGCGACTGATGATGGTGACGGCTGTTTCGGGCGGAAGGCCGGCGGCGAGCAGCGCTTGGGACCACTGCTCGGATTGCTCAACCCCCATGTAGACCACGATGGTGCCAGCTGCTTGGACAAGACGCTCATAGTCAACTGCTTCCGCCTTGGCTGTTGCTTCATGACCGGTCACGATCGTCAGACTTGAGGCTGTTTCGCGGGAGGTGAGGGGAATGCCGGCAGCTGCTGCAGCCGCGATGGCGGCGGTGATACCGGGAACAATCTCAAACGGAATGCCACGGGCGGTGAGGGGGGCAATTTCCTCCCGCAAGCGGGCAAAGACGGATGGATCGCCCCCTTTCAGGCGAACCACGGTGCGACCGGTGGCGGCCAAATCGGCCAGTTGCCTGCCGATGGTCGTGCCCGGGTCGTGCTGGCGGGGCACTCCGTCGAGCAGGCGGCTGAGTGGAATCAGCTCGGCCGCAGGGTTTGCCTCTGCCAGCACCGCGGCTGGCACGAGCTGGTCATGCACGATGACGTCGGCTGCTCGCAGGTGCGTGAGGGCCCGAACCGTCAGGAGGTCGGGCTGGCCCGGGCCGGCGCCGACGAACACGACTGTGCCCGGAGCGGTGGCGCTGGGGTGACGAGGTGGAGCGGCTGGTTCGGGCGGCGGTCGCATGATTGTGGCAGCTTCTTGCAGCGGGGGCGGACACCGCTCACTGCTGGGGCGAGGCCAGCCAATCAGCGAGTCCTCCTCCAAGTTTGCCGGGCCGCACGTGGTTCGTCCATGCGGTCTGCGTTTTTGGCCTGGTTCCGTTGAGGGGGCAGTTACGCGTTCGCTTTCAGCGGCAGCGGGCTGCTGACTCGATTCTGGACGGCGTATGCTAAACTCCGTTTCCATACGGGGTGAGATCCGTGGTCTTAAAACGCGGTGGTTTGGCAACGCATGGCAGACAAAGTGACGAGCGAAACGCCTCCGGCTGTAGCGGTTTCAGGCCTGTTGCTGCCCCCCCCCTCCCCTGCTGAACGCACCCGGCTGTCCAAATGCTTTCGGAGTGGGTCTGAGAATCTGCGGAAGGGGAATCACGACTACGCCGTCGAACTGTTTGCCAGTTGCGTCGCAGGCGATCCTGCCAGTCCGATTTACGTCCAGGCCTTCCTGGAGGCACTTGCCAAGAAATATGCTGGGAAGAAAAAGGCCGGCGGGCTCTCCTCCCTGTTCGCTGCAGGAGGACGGGGCAATGTGAAGCGGATGGCGGCTGCCGGTCAGATTCGGGAGGCGGTCAAGGCGGGCCTGGAGATACTTAAGAACAACCCCAACGACACCGCCTGCATTCTCAGCCTCGCCGATACCTGTGGTGCGGCAGGCTGCCTCGACTCGCAGGGCTGGTTTCTGCGCCGGGCCCTCGATGTCGCCCCGCGTGATACGTCCGTCAATAAGCACTGCGCGGCCTTCAAAGAGCGGCTGGGAGAATACGAGCAGGCCGTCGCCTGTTGGCAGCGGATCGCCGACAACAAGGGCGTGAAGGAACTCGCCGAGCGGGAGATTGCCCGCCTCAGCGTTGAAAAAGCCCGACAGAAGCTCGAGGGCCGGGACACGAAGCCGGAGCAGGAAGGTGGGCAGGTGTCCCTGCTCGACCGACTGCAGAAAAAACTGGCGGCAAATCCTGCAGACATCGCCGTTGCCTTGGAACTGGCTGACCTGCTTGAACGTGAGGCGACGATCGAAGCGGCTGAAAAGGTCCTGGCCGATACGCTGGCGGCGACGGGCAATGACCTCAAGGTTCGCGAGCACCTCGAAGATCGCCAACTGCGGTGGGCCAAACGTCGGGTGCTGCTGGCTGAGAAGCAACTGGCCCAGCAGGCTTCCCCGGCTGCCCAAGAGACACTGGCCCAGTTGCAGCAACAACTGCTGAAGCAGGAAATCGATGTCTATTCAGCCCGGACGGAACGCTACCCCGACAACTCTGCCTGGAAGTTTGAACTGGCGATGCGGCTCAAGGCGGCAAACCGTCCAGCCGACGCAATTAAGTTTTTTCAGAGCGTCCAGCAGGACTCACGACGGAAGGGGCTGGTTGCCCTGGAGGTCGGAGAGTGTTTTCAGAAGATCAAGCAGTATCGCCTCGCCCTACAGAACTATCAGTTGGCCATCGACAGCCTCGATGAACGCGAGCCTGACCTGAAGAAGCGGGCGCTCTACCGAGCCGGAGTGCTGGCGGCTGCCCTGAAGGATCAGGACGCGGCCCGGCTGCATCTGTCCACGCTTGCCGGGCTCGATTTCAACTATCGTGACGTGGCCGAGCGACTGCAGAAACTCGGCCACGAGTCGGCCTGACCTTGCGGGCTGGCTGACCGCCTGACCAGAGGGCGCTGGCTGGCCCCCTGCTCTGCGGGGACAGCGGGGCCGGTTTTTGACGGAGAACTTCGGGGTCCGCTGGCAGAATTCGGGGCCGTGGGGTAGAGTACAGGGCCCGCCGGGGCTCCTCTGGGAGCTTTCGGCGTTCCCCTTCAGATCGTTACGAGCAGGAAAAGATTGCCATGCCTCATTCGGCAAGCGCCAAAAAGCGGCTTCGTCAGAGCATTGTTTGCCGTGACCGCAACCGGGCCATCAAGTCAGAGATCAAGACCTCGATTCGCAAGGTACTCGACGCCCTCTCCAATAAGGACGTGTCGGCTGCCCAGGAACTGTTTCGGACGGTTTCCAAAAAGACTGATCAGGCAGCGTCCTCGAGGACCATTCATCGGAACAAGGCCGCTCGGATCAAGTCGCGGCTGTCGGCCCGCATTTTGAAGGCCTCGCAGTCGGCTGCTGGCTGAAACCGGCAGGCGGCTGGAGGAAGCGGGTGAGTTGTAGGATGTCCGCGGCCTCGGGGTGAGTTGGTACTCAGACAGCTCACTCCATCGCCTGCCAGTCAATGGCCGCACCATCGAAGACCGGCCCCTCAACACAGGTCCGGCGGTAGTCCCAGCGTCCCTCTGCGTCGAAGATCGGCGCAACGCAGCTGAAGCAGATGCCGATGCCGCAGGCCATCGGAGTTTCCAGCGAGACCTGGCAGGGGAATTGTCGTTGGCCAGCCCAACGGGAAACGGCTGCCATCATTCTTTCCGGACCGCAGCAGGCAAGGGTCGTGGTGGTCGAGCCGGTGATGCTGCCGTCAGCCTCGAGCTTGTCGAGGAGGTCAACAACCGTACCCTGGGTGCCGGCCGAGCCGTCCAAGGTCGCCAGATGAACATCGAGCCCGGCGGCGCGGAAGTCTTCGACGTGTCCGAAGAGCCCGCCATGGCGAGCGCCCCAGCAGAAGGTGACCCGGGTGGCAGGTGCCGTCAGCCGCAGGTGGCGGCCCAGCATCAAGACCGCCGTCTGGCCGATGCCGCCGGCGACGAGTACCAGATGGTTGACGGTCGGCAGTGAGAAGCCGTTGCCGAGCGGTCCCCATAGGGTCATTGCGTCACCAGGCCGCAGCTCGGTCGCTGCCGTGGTGAACTTACCGGCGACCGCATAGATGAAGTCCGCGTATCGC
>JBDQOY010000343.1:0-2614 GCA_040260935.1 Pirellulales bacterium | reverse complement strand
TTGGCCACTGCAACCTATGAATTCAGTTGCAGTCAGTTCGGGAATCCCGGGATCATCACCTGTTTGACGGTTACCCCAGGCTTATCGCAGCCTTCCGCGCCCTTCAAAGCCTCCTGATGCCAAGACATCCCCCATGTGCCCTTGGTAGCTTGACCACCCGAATCGAATGCTCGCTGAGCAATCTGCTTCAGGCAGCTCGCAACCTCGGACCTTCGCCTAGCCGATCAAATGATCGGCCGCACGGTCCAAAATGTAACGTCTCGCTCTCAATTCTTGGCGGGCTACCACTGGCAACCCACCAGAAATTGTTTGCCTTGGGAGAACGCCGCGGAAACGCGTTCCCTCACGGGAACGTCTTCCATCGACATTCTTTCAAGATGCCAATTACCACAACCAAATTGTCAATGATCGACCTGAAAAAGCGGCACAACGAAGTGCACAAGGCAAGCCGATTCGGCTTGCCTGCCTCTCAGAGAACTCTACCGCTGCGGCCGTGACTTGCAAGCCCCGACCGTTTACGGCAGGTGACGTCGCTCACTCGCAGCCCCCCACCCGTCGAAACGTGGTGAGCAACATGCCGGCAAGCAACCGTCAGGAAGAGGAAAGGTATCGACACCGCTTCATGTGGTCAAGCGGTCACAATATTTTCCGTAAAATTGCGAAAAACAACCACGACACTCTCGATCTCTCCTGGGCCCGGCACCCCGCGATACCCCTCAGCCGGTCTTCATCGACAGCAACACCCTCGCCCCGGCCAGGCCGATCGCAACTACCTTGTTGGTAGAGTATGGCCGGCTCTTGCTCTCCAACTTCCCCTCGCCAGACGGCTGCTGGCTTCACGTTTTACGAGTGAACGACTCATGACCACTTGTGCCCCCTCCACAGCCCCCGTCCGCTTGTGGCTGGCAATCGTGGCCGCCGCCACGCTTCACGGCACGTGGGGAGGCTCGCCCGTGATGGCCCAGCGCCCCCCTGCCCCAGTCGAGGTTGCGGAAGTCCGCCATGTTGAACTGGCAACTGGGCAGTCGTTTGTCGGCACGGTCTATCCGGCCCGCAGCAGCAACGTTGGCAGTGCCGTCGATGGCCGAATCGTCAGCCTGCCCATCCGCGACGGGCAGGCCGTCGCCGCCGGCGAACCAATCGCCGAACTCCTTCGCGGACTCCTTGAGATTGAGCAGGCCGGGGCCAACGCCGAACTTGAACGACGAAAGCAACTGCTCGCAGAACTCCGCGCGGGTTCACGTCCGGAAGAAGTCGAGCAGGCTCGGGCTGTGGTCGCCCGGCTTGAGGCAAGTCTTGAATACGCCCGCAATCGCTCGATGCGAATTGAGCGGCTCGTCAACCGGGGAACCACAACGCTCGACGAGTTGCAGGATGTCCTGGCCGAGGTTCGCCAAGCCGACGCCAGCCTGCGCGGCAGTCGGGCCGCACTCGCCATGGTCGAGGCAGGTCCGCGAGCCGAACAAATTGCCCAGGCGGCGGCTGCCGTCGCCGTTCAAGAAGCCGCCGTCGAGAGGCTCAGCGACCAACTGGCCAAGCACACCATTCGCGCCCCGTTTGCCGGCTGGGTCGTTGAGCGATTTGCTGAAAAAGGGGAATGGGTCGCCCGTGGCGGCCTGGTGGCCCAAATTGTCGAACTCGACCGGGTCGAAATCAAAGTGCAGGTGCCGGAGCGGCATGTGGGCACCTTGCAACCCGGGATGGAGGTCCGCCTTGAGTTCGATGCTGCCCCACACCAAGCCTGGATCGGCGTGATTGAGCACATCATTCCGCAGGCTGACCTGCTCAGTCGCAGTTTTCCGGTAACGGTGCTGCTCGACAATCGACTCGTCTCCGGCACCCCGGTGCTGCGCGGCGGCATGCTCGCCCGCGCGTGGCTACCTGTTGGCCAGATCGGCCATGCCACCGTCGTCCCGAAAGATGCCGTCGTCCTCGGCGGACCGCAGCCGGTCGTCTTCGCCGTCATCCCTGATGAAGCCAGCCCATCCCCAGACTACGGCAGTGGCACCGTCCAACCGGTCACTGTCTCGCTCGGTGCCGCCGTGGAGGGTGCCGTGGCCATTGAGGGTGACCTTGCCGTTGGCACGGCTGTCGTCATTCGCGGCAATGAACGCCTCCGCCCCGGCATGGCCGTTCGTTTCCCGCTTCCCCAGGCTGCCCCGTCGCCATGAACCTGATTGCCACCTGCGTTGCCAATCCGGTCAAGGCCGCCGTCGGCGTCTTGCTGCTGACCCTCTTTGGCAGCCTCGCCATTCTCTCGATGCCGGTGCAACTCACGCCTGAGGTGCAGGTTCCGACCATCGCGGTCGAAACCCGTTGGCCCGGGGCGAGCCCTCAGGAGATCGAACAGGAGATCGTCCAGCCACTCGAGGAAAAACTACGGTCTGTCGAAGGGCTGACCAAGCTCTCCAGCACCAGCGGCAACGGGCTTGGAACCGTCGATCTTGAATTCGGCATCGGCACCGACATGGACCAGGCCCTCGTCAAGGTCAACACCCGCCTGCAGCAGGTCCGCGACTGGCCGATCGACGCCGACCGGCCGACCCTCAAGACCGCCAGTAGCAGCAGTCGGCCGATCGCCTGGCTGATTCTCGGCCAGGCTTTCCCCGCCCCT
>JBDQOY010000342.1:0-2669 GCA_040260935.1 Pirellulales bacterium | reverse complement strand
GCGAAGCGATCGGGACCAGCAGCCCCCAGAAGGTCGCGGCCTTGGGCTGTCTCTTGGACAAAGCGGGTAAAGGTGATGTCGTCGAGCCCCCAGGCAACACCGGGAAGATGCAGCCAGCCAGTCGACGGCAGCGTGACGGCAACCCCATCCACCATCTCATTGGATGCCAGCCGACCGACCACTTCACCCAGGACGTCTGCCACCGCCGCCTGCACCCGAGGATCAAGAATGTTGTAGTGCCGACCAGCGGGTGTTGCCGCTGCGTCACGCGGCTGCCCATCCCGTCCAACACAGAGCAGGCCTGCAGATGTGCTGCGGGCCGCAAGCTGCGTCTCAAGCCGAGGCAGCACGCCGTCGAACTGCAGCGTCGGAACCAGTCGCATCTCCTGCTGCCGACAGATCCGGCAGAGCAGGTCGAGGCGATCCCCTGCCTCCGTCAGGGCAGCATCCCCCGCCTCATCCCAGCGGGGGCCGCCCACCGTCTGCGCAGACCGCCAAAGGCTTGCCCCACCCGCATGCACCTCCACCGCGAGTCCCGTGACCTGCTGCCGACGAAGCCGCTGCGCCGTTTGCTCCAGCGACTCATACCAGGTGACCCAACTCGTGGAGTCTGCCGCCGTGGGCGATGGCGTTTCAGCACCGTGATCGCTGCCGACAGGCTGGCGTGGCAGTGGCACGAAGATGCGGCGTTCCGGAGATCTTCCCGCGACTGACTCAACGGCCGGCAGCGTGGCAGGCCCACGCAGAACCCGCACCCGGCCAACCGTCGCCGACCGCTGCCGGGAAGGATTGGTCAGCATGACCATGGGGGTGCGTGTCCGTGGCCAGAAGACAAACCGATGCCAACGCAGTTGCGGCGGTTCTCCGGCCAGCGGCAGAGGCACGGTGAATCCGCCGTCGTACCGCAGTTCGACGGCCGTGGCGCCAGCTGGCTGCTCTAGCACCGAGACCCCAACGACCGCCTCTTGATCACTCGGGTAGGCAATTTCGACGGCATGCGGCCGGCCGGGCTGGGCATCGGCAATCACAACGCCCTCCCAGGTGGGCGCCTCAGGGCCACCTGCCGGAGGCAGGGTCAGCATCACCCCAAGGGCGTGCGGCTCAACGCTTGAATCGCCGGTCGACAGCAGGCCGCTCAACGTCGGAATCAGGCCATCGATTGACGGCACCTTCGGCAGGGCTGGCAACGGCACCTTCGGCAGCGAGACGTCTGGCAGTTTTTCTACGGCTCGAGTCAGCGACGGCATCGGCATGGCCGGCAGGGAGAGTCGCCGCATGGAGGCCATCGAAGCAGCCGCCTGCCCCGGTAGCCGCCGCAATCGTTCATGCAAGCGGGGACTTCCCGGATCGAGTTCGTAGACCAACTCCCAGGGCTCCGGCTCGGTCGCGGCAGACCGGGGCGATCCCACCACGAGTTCACGACTGCAGGACAGCAAGGTGCGGGACCACCGCAGGCTGCTGCGTTCCACCGCCGTCACCGTCAGCCGATAGCGGCCAGCTGCGTCCGGCAGCGGACAGTCAAAAGCGACCGGCTGCCAGACCTGCAGCAGCGTCGCGGCAGCGTCCGCAGCCGCCGGCGCGAGCAGTTGGGTTTCCGTGTGCAGCGTTGCCCCACTGCGAACATCGGCCAGCGTGACCGCCAGTTCCATGCGGCCAAAGCCGGTCGGCCGAGCCGGCAGCAACGGCTGGGCAGTCACCCGAGCGACCGCCGCAGGCTGCCAGCCGGCAGGGTCAGCCGGCGGAGCGACCTGCACCCGCAGCAGATCGCCGGCCGCGACCGCTACGGTCAGCCGGTTGCCCCGGGCATCGAGTTGCTGAAGCGTCTCGCCCCTGAGCAAGGCCGCCACCGGTTCGTCAATGACGACGCCCGGTTCGTCAGGTCCGGCGTCTGTCGGCATCAACTGCACCCGCAGCCGGGCCGTCGCCCACTCGCGGACCTGCAGTTCGACGCCACCATCAGCCTGTGGCTGGGGCTCATGGATGACCAGGGCATTCCCTTCTCGGTGTACGGCACAGCCGGCAGTGGGGCTGCTGGAGAGCAGTGACCAGTCGAGGGTTGGCTGCGGAGGTTGGGCGGCACCGAAGCGGCGGGCCGGCGGGGCCAACAGCTCGATGCGGCCAGACCAGGCACGCGGCTCTCCCCCGTTCCACTCAATCCGCAGACGAATGGGGGGCGGGTCAGCGGGCGGAACAGACTCAGCCGCAGCCGCGGCCCCAGTTCCAAGGAGGAGCAGGAGTGGCAACCACCACGTGGGACGAGCAACCAAAAAGTTAGCCATGCAGCGTTTGTTGATCTGGCAACGCCGTAACAGCCTGACAGTCAGGCCCGCCACAGCGAAATCATCAGCGGAAGCCGCAGTGCAGCCCCGCTGAGTAGAAAGGGGTGGGATGGTATCGACCTCCGGACGCTGGAGCAAAACCAGATCGTCGGGCGATCACTCCTTTAGGCTCTATCGGTCGGCTGAGCCCCGCGGCACCAGCACGTCAGCCAGCGGCTTTTCCCAGGCCGCTGCGGCCTGGGGGACTGCGTCATCGAGGCAGCCTGCGAGAGCGGCGGCGACCTCGTGCGAGCGGTCGGCCACGTCAGAAAGTTCAAAGAAGTCATCTGGCTTCACAAACAGCCGCTCACTGCCGCCGGGTTCACGAATGCAGGCCCACTCGGCAATCGT
>JBDQOY010000341.1:0-6619 GCA_040260935.1 Pirellulales bacterium | reverse complement strand
GCGGATGCTTGTTCGTCTAGCACCAGTGGTTCTGCCTGTCCGCTCGCTCCCGCTCGCGGCTTCAACGGGTGAAAAAACGCCCAGCGTAGGTGAAAACAAGCCTGGCATTGGTGAAAACACGCCCAGCGTTGGCACCACATCAGGAAAGCCCCCGGTGGGAACCGGGGGATCGTGATCACGATCGGGGCCGCGATCAATCTGTTGACGTCACGTGAGCAGGTCACGCACCACCTGCCCATGGACGTCAGTCAGACGGAAATCACGGCCTTGATGGCGGTAGGTGAGCCGCTCGTGGTCGAGACCGAGGCAGTGGAGGATGGTGGCCTGCAGGTCGTGAACATGCACCTTGTTCTCGACAATGTGAAACCCGAGGTCGTCAGTCTTGCCATGAGTAATACCGCCCTTGATGCCCCCTCCGGCCAGCCACATCGTGAAGGCATTAGGATGATGATCCCGGCCCATCGACCGTCCCATCACGGCGCTCGACTCGACCATCGGTGTGCGGCCAAATTCACCCCCCCAGACCACCAGCGTCTCGTCAAGCATGCCCCGCTGCTTGAGATCAGCCACCAGAGCGGCTGATGCCTGGTCGGTCGCTCGACAGTTGTTCTTCACGTTGCCGGCTACGTTCGTGTGGGCGTCCCAGCCCTCATGATAGATCGTAATAAATCGAACCCCGCGTTCGACCAGCCGCCGGGCGATCAGGCAGGCCCGGGCGAAACTTGCCTTGGCCGGATTGCAGCCGTAGAGGGCAAGTGTCTCGGGAGACTCATCCTGCAGTTGCATCAGTTCCGGAGCCGAGGTCTGCAGCCGGTGGGCCATCTCATAGGAGGCGATGCGGGTGGCAATTTCCGGGTCACCATCATGCGCAAGCGTCCGACGATTGAGGTTCGAAACCAGCCCAAGGGTCTCAGCCTCCAGGCGATCGTCGGCACCGGCTGGCGAGGCCACATTGAGAATCGGTGGCCCGGCATTCCGAAACCGGGTGCCTGTGTAGACGCTCGGCAAAAAGCCACTTGACCAGTTGGCCGCCCCACCGCTGATGCCACTGCCGGTACTCATCACGACAAAGGCCGGCAGTTCGTCACTTTCACTTCCCAGGCCATAGGTCACCCATGACCCCAGGCTCGGTCGGCCCGGCTGGGCAAAGCCACAGTTCATGAAGATCTGAGCCGGCGCATGGTTGAACTGGTCGGTCTTGCAGCTTTTCACAATTGCAATATCGTCAACGACCGTTGCCAGATGAGGAAGCATCTCTGAAAGCTCTGCTCCCGACTCGCCATGCCGGGCAAATTGATACTGCGGCCCAAGCACCGCTGCATCAGGCCGAATGAAGGCATATCGCTGGCCACCAATTACTTCTGGTGGAATTGGCTTGCCTTCCATCGCCGCCAGGGCCGGCTTGTGGTCGAAGAGTTCCAACTGACTTGGGGCTCCGGCCATAAACAGCTGAATGACTGCCTTGGCCTTCCCAGGAAAGTGCGACGGGCGGACCGCCAGGGGGTCGACCATCGAGCCGGCCACAGCAGTTCTGCGAAAGGCACCGGAAAGCAGGCTGGCCAAAGCGATTTTCCCAACACCGACGCCACACTCTTCAAAGAAGTGCCGCCTCGTTACGTTGAGCAAACTCGCCTGTTGGAACTGTTCTCTTTGCATCATCGCTTCACAATCGCTTCATCGAGGTTCATGACAACCCGAGCCACGAGCATCCAGGCAGCTTCCTGACGGATTCGCTGGAGATCCTGCTGACTGCTTTCGGCAACACCCATTAACTCTGTCGCGGAAAGCGTTCCCTCTGCCAGTCGCTGCCGCTGACTCTTCAGATATTCCAGCAGCTGGTCGGTTTCCTCCGCAGAAAAGTCCCGGGAAAGCAGCCGCCGAGACAACTCCTGCATGCGGTCTGCGTCGCTGCCGGCAACCTGGACAATCGTTTCACCGAAGGCCCGGGCAATCTCCAGAAACATTGGGTCATTCAGGAGCGTTAACGCCTGCAGCGGGGAGTTGGAGACATCCCGCCGAGCGATACAGGCTTCACCGGTCGGACCATCGAAGGTGGTCGTAAAGGCAAAGGGTGCCGTCCGCTTGCGGAAGGTGTAGATGCTGCGACGGTAGCGGTCTTCCCCCTTACTTTCGTCCCACTTCGGCGAACCAAAGGCGACCTCCGTCACACCGGCAGGCTGCGGCGGCCGCACGCCGGGGCCGTACATCTTCGTGGACAGCAGTCCGGCTGCTTTAAGCAACGAATCACGAATAACTTCTGCCTCAAGCCGTACCCGTGGTCCACGGGCTAGCAGAATGTTGTCGGGATCCTGCTCAGCCGCAGCCGGTGTCACGGCCGAGGCCTGCCGGTAGGTTCCGCTGCTGACGATTAGGCGGTGCAGCGACTTGAGTGACCAGCCCAGCCCCCCCTGCTCCACCGGAGTCATAAAAGTGACCGCCAGCCAATCGAGCAGTTCAGGATGGCTTGGCGGACTCCCCTGGTAGCCAAAGTCGGCCACGGTCTCGACTAGCCCCCGGCCAAAAAGTGCGTGCCAGTGGCGGTTCACGACCACCCGAGCCGTGAGGGGGTTATCAGGAGCGACCAGCCAGCGAGCCAGCGCCAGCCGATCAGCCTTGGCATGGGCCGGCAACTGCGGCAGGAAAGACGGAACCGCTGGGGGCACGACTTCTTCAGGAGAAAGAAACTCACCGCGATGATGCCGATGCGTGAGCCTTGGGTTATCGCCCGGTCGCTCCCGCAGCACCAGGGTGGAGAGCCCCTGCCGCTCGGCTGCCTCAAGCCGCTCGATTTCTTTCACCTGGTCAGCCACTTCTGGAGCAGTTCCTAAAAACCGGCGGAACAGCAGCTGCCGCTGGGCCACGGAGCGGGCACTCGGTGCCACCACTAGGGCCGCCTCTTCCTCATGCGTGAGGCCGTGGGCTTCTGCTTCCGCCTCTGTCGTGGTGCTCAGCCGGAACCTGCCGAGTGAGCAGGCAAAGTGCCGCTCAAACCGCAGGGTGATGACAATCGGCTGGCCCGGCTCAATCGCCTCGGCCAGTTCAAAGACGGCCGCCTCGGCATAGCCCTGCCGGCCATTGGTACTCCAGCCACTCGACATCACGCCGTCGATGGCTGCCGACGCCCCTGCCTTTTGCTTGCCAGCAAAGGCTTTCCCCTCGAACGAGTCGGTCGCCTTGGCAACTTCCACCCGGGTCTGCTTCAGTGGTAGCGAGACCTCAAACTCGGAGAGAAAGAAATCGCCCTTCCGCCCCTCGTAATAGCAGAGCCCCGGTCCCCAGGCGGGCAGGGAGGCATCGGGCAACACTTCCAGGCGAATGGCCCGCACGGGCTGCTCAGAGGCGGGCAGGGTCAGGGTATAGACATCGCTCTTGGTCACATCACCACTGCCCAGAATCGAGCCGTCCGGCTGCGGCACCAGATGGGGCATGTTCGATTCGATTGCCTCGGGCACCACCACCTTCCAGGCGACCGCGCGGGCTGTCTCTTTCCGGAGCCAGGCGTCAAACCGCTCCGCCAGGCCAACCAGTTGCCGGCCTTCATTTGCGACAACCTGGCCCGGCTCACTCGATCCAGCCGCTAGTTGCTTAGCCCCTGGTCGTCCCGGCACCGGCCACTGCTCTGGCAGCTGGTTCCAGAGCAACTCAGCTCGCTTCGCAGCTTCGGCCAGCCGCCGGTCACGGTCGGCACTGGGAATGATCCACTCCGGCTCGTCGGCATTGTTGAGCAAGGCCATCAACGAGAAATAGTCGGTGTGCGTGATGGGGTCGAACTTATGCGTGTGGCACTGGGCACAGGCAGTAGTCAAACCCAGCCAGGTCGTCCCAGTGGTACCAACCCGATCGACCATGGCGAGATAGCGGAACTCAAGCGGGTCGATGCCCCCCTCTTCGTTGAGCATGGTGTTGCGGTGAAACCCAGTGGCGACGATGTCATCAACCGTGGCATCTGGCAGCATGTCACCGGCAATCTGTTTGATCGTGAACTGATCAAAGGGCAGATCATCGTTGAGAGCCTTGATCACCCAGTCACGATAGGGCCAGATGGTGCGGGGCCGATCTTTCTCATAACCATTGGTGTCGGCATAGCGGGCCAGATCGAGCCACCGGCGGGCCCAACGCTCACCATAGCGGGGGCTCGCCAATAACTGATCGACCAGCCGGCCATAGGCGTCGGCCGATTCATCCGCCAGAAATGCAGCAAGCTCATCTGGTGACGGCGGCAGCCCAACCAGATCAAGAAACACTCTCCGGCAGAGCGTGGCCCGATCAGCCTCAGCCGCAGGTGCCAGCCCCGTCTCCTTAAGCCGGCTGCGGACAAAACCATCAACGGGATGTTTCAAACCACTGACTGCTGGTGGCTCGTGTTGCACTGGCTTCACAAAGGCCCAGTGCGGCTGATACTCAGCCCCAGCTGCAATCCAGTCAATGAGGATCTGCTTCTCGGCTGGAGTCACCACCATGTTGGCATGGGGAGGAGGCATCACCAGATCGGGATCGCCACTGGTAATCCTTGCAACCAGTTCACTGGCTGAAATGTCGCCCGGCACGATTGCTGTCAGGCCGCTGTCGAGTTCAGCGGTGGCAACCTCCGGGCGGTCAAGCCGGAGGCCAGCCTCCTGGTTTGCCTCATCGGGGCCGTGGCATTTGAAGCAGCGGTTGGAAAGAACCGGCCGGACTTCCCGGTTGAAGTCAGGGCCGGCAGCCTCGGCTGTCGGCATTCCCAACCATTGCGTCGCAGCAACAACAACGATGACGATGGCGTGTCTCATCGACCGCAACCACCTTTCCAAGCAGCAGCACACCTACCGCATCGCCGTTTTCTCCGACCTTGCCCGGACCGGGAATACGCGGGCTGGAGCCTCTTTCTTCGGGCCCGGCAGCCGATCAGCGGAAACTTTTCCGTACAGGTAATGGTAGTCGGCCAAACCACCTTACGAAAAACGGTTTTTCATGAATCTGAAAAAACCGGGCATGGCTTCCTGATAAAGCCCTTGCCCTGCCACTTTTGAGTCATTTTCACCGGTGCTGTGGCACCCGCGCTTCCAGCTGATGCAGCGAAGGGCGTTCGGCCCGAGACCGCTAACCGTTGAGAATGCCACCATGACGCCGCTCGCTCTCGGCAGCCAAGGGCAACCCTTAGCTGCGGGGCGGCTGCTTTCGGCTGTCCATGTTACCGGCGATGACGATGCCAATTGCCTCTACCCAACTCGGTACGTCACGGACTTCGTCGAGGCCACTCTCTGCCAGCAGTTCGTCATCAGACGCACGCCGCTTGTCTGTGGCACCTGTCGCTTCATCCATGCCGAGAAACTCAAGGCCCTCGTCATCCTCGTCTCGGCCACCACCTACTCGGGAAAAGGTTTCCCGGCGGCGACGTCCATCAGCATCACCAGAACGACGATCATCCCGGCGGCGTCCACCACGCGACGACGAACGACGCCGAGGCTCAGACGATTCCTCTGCAGATGCCCGTGCCGGCCGCTCAGTACCCGACTCACTGCCCTCATCACTGGCACTGCGACGGCGGCGGCGACGGCGACGGCGGCGGCGTGGTTCAGCGTCTGCATCGCTCTCCTCGGCTGCCTCATCTCCGCGAGGGCTTCGCGGCTCGCCCTCACGGGAATCTGCCACTGCAGATTCATCCTGAGGACCCCGCTCGGACCGTGATTCGGCTGAGCGTTCTGCCGAGTCCCCATCCCGTGGCCGACGGCCGCGACGACCTCGGCGACGACGACGGCGGCGACGGTCATCATCTCCGTCTGTTCCATCCTCACCGCCCGCCTCCGCAGCACGGCCTGCTGAGGGAGCACGACTCTCGCTGTCGTCTTCGCCATCGAGCAGGCTATCGGCGTCGGCATCGAGCCCCCGGCCAAATTCATCTTCCCACGGGGCATGCGGCCGCACATCAGCCTTCAGCCCGCTGCTCCTGACCTGACGAGTCTGGCGTTCTTCATCAAGATTGTGGCCATAGCCGGGAAGGCTATCGGCATCGCCAGGAACTGCCGCCTCTTCACGATCGCGGCGATCTCCACGTCGACCACGCCCGCCGCGTCGGCCACGCCGCCGACGCCGTGGGGCTCCCGACTTCTCTTCACCCTCGGCAGTCGGCTGTGCTTGGGCATCATCGCCTGATGAACTGGCGGCTACCCGATCGGCCGCAATGGGCTCATCTGTGACACCACGCGAACGAGAACCCGACGCCTGTCTGGGACGAGCAGGCGGGGGTGATGATGCTGGTTCATCCCCCAGCAAGCCGGCACCAAAACCGCCACCTGAAGTGGATGAGGGCGTGACTGGTGGTTCTGCACGCGACGCCGCTGGACGTGGCGGTGGTGCAGGCGGAGCCGGTTCTGCAGGCCTCGCCTCACCGGCTGGCTTCGAAACACCTAAATCATCTGCCACATCGCCCCAGTTCGTCGGTGCCGACGGGCGGTTGCTGGTCGGGCTTGCCTCCCGCTGAGGCTTCGGCGTTGTCGGCCGTGGTGCAGGCTGTGGAGAGGGGTCGCTTCCAGGCTTCGCGCCGAGCGAATCGGCCAGATCGGCCCAGGGATCGTGTTGGTCTGACATTTTTATGCTGGTTCCTGACAAAGTATGGCCGGACGGCAGCTCCACCCAATGG
>JBDQOY010000340.1:0-12549 GCA_040260935.1 Pirellulales bacterium | reverse complement strand
GTTCTGATGTCGGCACCGGCATTGTGCCGATCCGCCGGGTCCTGGTCAGCGTCTACGACAAGACGGGTCTCGACCGGCTGGCAGCAGTGCTCAAGGCAGCCGGCATTGTGGCTGTCAGTACGGGTGGCACTGCCCGAGCACTCGAAGGCTTTGGCGTGACGGTGGAGGATGTTTCGGACGTCACCGGTTTTCCTGAGGTGCTCGATGGTCGAGTCAAGACGCTGCACCCGCACATCTTTGCTGGCATCCTCGCCCGCGGTGATCGGTCCGACGATCTGGCGGTGTTGGCGGACCATGGGATTAACCGGTTTGAGATGATCATCGTCAATCTGTATCCCTTTGCCAGCGTGATCGGCCGTGACGGCTGCACCCCTGCTGAGGCAATCGAACTGATCGACATTGGGGGCCCAAGCCTGGTGCGGGCGGCGGCCAAGAACCATCTCTTCACTGCGGTGGTCACTGGTCCAGATCAGTACGACGAGGCCGTCGCCGCGATCAGCCGGGGTGGAACCACGGTGGCAGAGCGGCGTTTGCTGGCCGCCAGGGCGTTTGAGCGGACGGCGGAGTATGACGCCGTCATCGCCCGGTGGATGGCCCGTCATGCCGGACTGGTTGCCGGTGCCGGCCTGCCTGTCACGGCCGATGAGCAGAGCGATGAGCCACCGCTGCCGACCCGGCTGACGCTCAGCCTCGAGCGGCGGCTGTCGCTGCGGTACGGGGAAAACCCACATCAGTCGGCAGCGATGTATGCACCGGCAGACACCCATCTGGGGCTGGCCGGGCTCAAACAGCTTTCGGGCAAGGAACTCTCGTACAACAACCTGCTCGACCTCGATGCAGCCGTGCGGCTGGCGGGGCTCATTCAGGACCCTGGGGCGGCAGTGATCAAGCACACCAACCCCTGTGGTGCCGCCAGTGGCGAAACAGTCGAGGAGGCGGTGGCCGCTGCGATGGCAGCCGACCCAATCAGCGCCTTCGGCTCGATCGTTGCGGTGAATCGCACCTTTGATGCAGCGGCAGCCGAGCAACTCCTCAAGCCCGGCATGTTCGTTGAGGTGGTGGCAGCCCCGGCCTTCACGCCGGAAGCGGTCGAGACGCTGACTACCCGGCCCACCTGGAAGGCGAGCGTCCGGCTGGTGGAGGTGCCGCCGGGGGATCCGTGGGCCCCGACCGCCGGCCTGGAACTTCGCAGTGTTGCCGGCGCGATGCTGGCGCAGCGGCCCGATGAGACGCCAGACGATCCGGCGAGTTGGCAGGTGGTGACGAAGGTCTCGCCGCCGGCCGCCCTGACACAGCCGCTCGATTTCGCGTTCACCATGGTGCGGCGGCTGACAAGCAATGCAATCGCAGTCTGTCAGGGAACGAGCCTTGTCGGTGCGGGAGTGGGACAGACCAGCCGCGTTGATGCCGTGCGGATTGCGTTGGAGAAGGCGGGTGAGCGGGCTCGCGGTGGTGTCCTTGCCTCCGATGCCTTCTTCCCGTTTTCCGATTCGATTGAATTGATCAAGCAGGCTGGCGTTGCTGCGATCATCCAGCCCGGTGGATCGAAACGGGACCCCGAGGTGATCGCTGCTGCCGATGCGGCGGGTCTGCCGATGGTGTTCACGTCGCGGCGGCATTTCCGGCACTAGTAGCCGCGGAAGGTCCGGGAGGCATCGCGTCCTTCGTTGAGGCGGCGCACATTCCCTCGGCTCACGCCTCGGGCTTGGGTGGGGGAGGGTCTTGCGTTGGTCGGTTGGACAGCGACGCCCACACAAGCCCGAACCGCAAGGTGAGGGAAACCGCTTTGCGTGCTGAGAGGTGACTGCCATTCCACTCGGCGTGCGGGTGTCCCGCTGCCATCGGCAGAGTTGAACTGGTAGGTTTTTGCCAGACGTCACGCAGACAGTGGGTGAGGTGACCAATGGCGACAGTGCTCGACAAAATCGTGGAACGCAAACGGCTTGAGGTAGCTGCTGCTAAAGCGGCGCGACCGCTGGCAGGCCTGGAGCAACAATTGGCCACAGCCGCTGCCGTGCGAGACTTCTTTGCCGCTGTCTCCGCAGTTGGGGGCGTGCAACTGATTGCCGAGTTCAAACGACGCAGCCCATCGGCGGGAGAGATTCGCCCTGGCGCGGAGCCAGCGGCGATCGTGCAAGGGTATGCCGAGGCGGGGGCCGCAGCGGTTTCGGTGCTCACCGACGGGGAGGGGTTTGGTGGCAGCCTGGCAGACCTTGTGGCCGCCCGGGCGGCGATATCGCTGCCGGTGCTCCGCAAGGAGTTCGTCATCGATGCCTACCAGGTGATCGAGGCACGGGTTCATGGGGCTGATGCAGTGCTCTTGATCGCTGAATGCCTCGATGACTGCCTGCTGCGGAGCCTTTATCGCCAGATTCTTGATCTCGGCATGACTCCGCTGGTCGAACTGCATGACGAAGAGAACCTGTCACGGGTACTCGACCTCGGCGCCACGCTCATCGGCATCAATAACCGCAACCTCCGCACGATGACCACCGATATCGGCCACGTGCTCAGGCTTCGGGACCCGGTGCCGGCAGACTGTGTGCTGGTGGCGGAGAGTGGAATCCGCACCCGCGACGATGTGCTGCGACTCGAGGCCGCAGGAATTGACGCAATGCTGGTTGGGGAATCGCTGTTGGCAAGCTCCGACCCCACCGTTGCCGCAGCCTCGTTGCTGGGGTGACGAGACTGACGCGGTGGGAGGCTCGTGCGCAGGAGTTCCGTCAAGCAGGCTTTGCTGGGGGCTGCGGTGCGCTGATGAATCGATAGCCGGCCCCTCGGACCGAGAGAAAGTGCTGGGGCTTCGAGGGGTTTTCTTCGAAGGTTTTGCGAAGTTTCAGCATGAAGGTGTCAATGGTCCGGGTTGCTGGTGCCCGCTCCATGCCCCAGACATTCTTCAGCAGTTCGGCTCGTGAGATCACCAGACCCTCATGCTCAATCAGGTACCGCAGCAGTTTCATCTCGAGCGCCGTCAGGCGAACCGGCTGACCGTTGGAGCGTGTCTCCCAGGTGTCAAAGTTCACGTGGGTCTGCCCAAAGGTGAAGCTGTTGTCGGGCCGGGGAACTGCCGAGTCGGTTCCCCGCCGGCTGAGCAGGCTGCGGATCACCGACAGCAACTCATCCAGATCGAACGGTTTTTGCAGGTAGACGTCGGCACCGGCATCAAAGCCTCGAATCCGATCTTCGACGAGCGTCCGGGCAGTGAGCATCACCACCGGGACGAGATTGCCGGTCGCCCGAATGGCTTCACAGACTGCATAGCCACTCATCCCGGGCAGCATCAGGTCGAGCACCACCCGATCGACTGGTGGGTCCGCCGCCTCGATGAGAGCCAACGCATTGGGCCCATCCCCCACGGCGGTAACAGTGAATCCTTCAGAGGTCAGGTTGTACCGGATGCCGATGGCGAGATGGCTCTCGTCTTCGACGAGCAAGATGTGTGGCATGATGCTTGCTGAGTGTACCGCTCTCCGTGGAACTGGGCGTAGCCGTGGTCGCAGAACCAGGCCCAGGCATCGGCCGCGGTCGTTTCGAACGGTCGGAATTGGTACCCCAACTCGTCGATTGCCCGCTGACAGGAAAAGTTGTGTGGAAGCATCGACATGCTGGCGGCAGCCGAGTTCACCGGTGGCTCACGTTTGAGCACCATGCCAGCCAGATCACCGAACCAGCCGGCAACACGAACGGCAGCCGGCGGTGCGTTGCCCAGTGGCGGTCGCCGGCCGGTGACCTCGGCAAACACCTGCCAGGCCTCCAGGTAGCTCAGGGCATGGCCACCCAGGATGTATCGCCGCCCGGTCTGTCCCCGTTCAATCGCCGCCTCGATGCCGCTCACCACATCGCGGACGTCCACAAAATCATTGGCACCTGGCGGAGCCAGCAGCCCTTTGCCGCTGCCTACCTCCAGCAGCATGCGACCGCTAGAAGGCTTCCAATCCCAGGGGCCGATCATGTAGACCGGATTGACGATGACGGCGTCGAGACCGCGGTCAACCTCGGCTAGCACCGCCGCCTCAGCTTCTCGCTTGGTGACCACATAGGGACACTCCACCATGCCTCCGGGTGGCGTCTCTTCGTCGGCGGGTTGCCCATCCGCCCGCAGGCCCAGGGCGTCAACGCTTGAGACCTGAATGAATCGGGCACCACTGCGCCGGGTAGCCTGCGCTAGGCGGCTCGTTCCCTCGACATTGACCCGCTGCATCTCATCGCGGTGTCGCCAGCCGCAGTGGACCATGGCAGCCGCATGGACCACCAGGCTCACGCCTGCGGTTGCCTGCCCCATAGCGGCCTCGTCCTCCAGCGTGCCGGTGACCTGCGTCACGGGTAAACCAGCCAGCGAGATGTCGGTGCCGTTGCGGCGGGGCCGCACAAGCACGCGAACGGAGCGGCCCAGCTCCAGCAGTCGGCGAACTAGGTTGTTGCCGACCAGACCGGTTGCGCCGGTCACCAGACAGTCGGCGGGAGGAAGGGGAGCAGGAGACGGGTGGCCAGCTGACATGGTGATCAAGACGACATCTTTCTGGGTCGATAACGAAGGAACGGTGTTCTGCTGCTGGCCGCCAAGCAGCAGCAGTGCCGGTCCTTGGACAGGGAATTTCTGTCCAGTTAAATCGAAAAAATGGTCGAAGCAACTTTTAGGAAAAACACCCCTTGCGAGGGGTTCCGGCGTTGACGGTTATTCCGGCAACCACCCACAATCGACCGTTGGGGTTGGGTTGGTCGCACCAAAACTCGTTCCGTTCCCAGCGTCGGCTCACCATTCACCTCAGGGAGATACCGCGTGGCGTCCGTCCAAATTGAGCCCGTCGTCAGCCGTCGCCAGCAGCGGCAGTTTGTTGATCTCCCCTGGCGACTCTACGCCAATGATCCGTGCTGGATGCCCCCGCTCCGGCTGGCACAGGAAGAACTGCTGGGGTTTCGATCGCATCCGTTTTACGAGCGGAGCCGCAGTCGTTCCTTTCTGGCGAACCGCAACGGTCGCGTCGTGGGTCGTATCACTGCGATTGTCAACGCAGGACATATCGAGCGATACGAGGAGAACCGCGGGTTTTTCGGATTCTTCGAATGTGAGGACGACGTCGAGGCGGCCACGGGGCTGTTTGCGGCGGCGCGGCAGTGGCTTCATGAGCAGGGCATGACAGCGATCCGGGGGCCGGTCAATCCGTCTCTCAACTACGAGTGCGGCCTCCTCATTGAAGGCTTTGAGACGCCCCCCTTCTTCATGATGACCCACAACCGGCCGTACTATGCCGGGCTGGTTGAGGCCAACGGTTTTGGCAAGGTCGAAGACCTCTACGCGTTCTGGGGAGAGATGTCGATGCTTGAAGGCATCGACTCAAAACTCGGCGTGATGGTCGAGGGGGTGAAGGAACGCTTCGGGGTGTCGGTGCGTTCGCTCGATCGATCCCGCTTTACCGAGGAGGTGCGGATGTTTCTCGACATCTACAATTCCAGCCTCGCCGGCACCTGGGGCTTCGTGCCACTCTCCAGCGGTGAGGTCAATCACATGGCTGCCAGCCTCAAGCACCTGATTGTGCCAGAACTTTCCCTGGTCGCGGAGGTTGATGGCAAGCCGATCGGGACGGTCTTCTGCCTGCTCGACTACAACCCTCGAATCAAGTCGATCAACGGGCGGCTGTTTCCCTTTGGCTTCCTGAAACTGCTCTGGAACAAACGCTCGATCAAGCGGATGCGGGCGATCAGCACGAACGTCGTGCCGGAGTACCAAGCCTGGGGGGTCGGTCTGGTGTTGCATGCTGCGCTGGTTCCACGGCTGTACGACTGGGGCATGCAGGAGGTGGAGTTTTCCTGGGTGCTGGAGAGCAACCATCTCTCCAAGCGGACACTGGAACGGGGCGGTGCGCTGGTCACCAAGAAGTACCGGATCTATCAGGACGATCCGCCTCCACCCGCAGAATGACTCGGCTGCGCGGGCAGCTGAACGCTCAGCGCGACGACTCTTGCGTGGTGGTGACCGCACCCGTGCTGCCGGTCCTGTTCGAGCCCTGCCGCACGACCGCACCGCCTCCAGCAACGCCACCGATCGCCAGAGTCGGCCGAGAGCGGCGAGACGACCGTGAGGAGCGGCCATAGTTGGGCCAGACCTGGCGGCCCTTGCGTTGGGCCTGTTCCCACCGCATTGAGCCGTAATTGACACCACTTAGGTTGAAGGTGCGATAGGGGTTGCGAGGGCTGATCGCTTCGGCCTCGCCTGCCGATATGGCAACGGCGAGTCCAGTGGCGATGGCGATGACAAACAGGCAGCCAGAACGCATTGGAAGGTCTCCGTGAGGGCGAGTGCTGTGGGCGTGATCAAAACCAGCCGCACCGAACATGATTATGCCGCCTGCGGCAGCAGTGCAGCGCGGAAGCGGGATTGCCACCTGCAGTCCGGGGCCCCACGGTCAGGTGTTTCCTGCCCGCTTGGGGCGGTAGCCGACGGTCTTCCTCGACCGCGACACCTTGGCCCGCCGGTTGCCACGGCCAGATCGCTGCCCGCGAATGTGGTCGCCTGAAGTCTGTTCGTTCAAGGCCTGAGTTGCCTCCCGCCGCTTGCGATTGAGGGCTTCGCCTGGCGGTCGGTCAGGAATGAGGCAGTCGCAGCCTGAGCCGATCAGATCTTGGCGGCCCGCCTGCTCCAGGGCCCGACGCACCTCGAAGTAATTCTCAGGTTTGAAGAACTGCAACAGCGCCCGCTGCATCCGCCGGTCGCGGAGCCCCTTCGTGATTGTCACCGGCTTGCCTGTCATCGGATCGAGCCCGGTGTGGTACATGCAGGCGGCGATATCGAACGGGCTCGGAATGAAGTCTTGCACCTGATCGGGGCGATAGCCGTTGCGTTTGAGAAACACCGCCAGGTCAATCATTTCGTTAATCCCGCTGCCGGGATGACTCGCAATGAAGTAAGGCACGGTGTACTGCCGTTTGCCAACGCGGCGGCTGGCTTCCTTGAAGGCCTTGTCAAACTCAAGGTAATCGTTGGCCGAGGGCTTCTTCATCAGGTCCAGCACATGTGGGTCGGTGTGCTCGGGTGCCACCTTGAGATGGCCGCCCACGTGGTGCTCAGCCAGTTCGCTTAGGTATTCCGGGTCACGCCGGGCCAGGTCCATCCGCACGCCACTGGCGACATGCACCCGTTTCACGCCAGGGATTGCCCGGGTCTCCCGCATGACATCCTTGAGGGGCCCGTGATCGGTCCCGAGCAGTTTGCAGATGGTGGGGTGAACGCAGGACAGTCGCCGGCAGCGGGCCTCAACGTCAGGGCGGCTGCACCGCATCTGGTACATGTTGGCCGTGGGGCCCCCGATGTCAGAGATCGTCCCCTTGAAGTCAGGCTGGCTTGCGACCTGGGCCACTTCGGCGACGATCGATGCTTTGGAACGGCTCTGAATGATGCGGCCCTCGTGGGCCGTGATCGAGCAAAAGGTGCAGCCACCGAAGCATCCCCGCATGATTTGCACGCTGTGCTGCACCACTTCGAATGCCGGGATCCGGGCGGTGCCATAGCGGGGGTGGGGCCGGCGGGTGAAGGGCAGGGAATAGACCCGGTCCATCTCCGGCTCATCCAGTGGCAGGGCCGGTGGATTGACCACGACTGCCTCCCGACCATGGTATTGAACCAATCGTCTGGCGTTGTGGGGGTTTGTCTCAAGGTGCGAAACCCGAGTCATCTCGCAGAAGGCGACTGGGTCTGCCTTCACCATCTCGTAGCTCGGCAGGGTTCGGGTCTGCCCATCGGTTGGTGCTGCTTCGCTTGCTCCCAGTCGGTAGGCGACGCCCCGCGGGTGACGCAACTCCTTCACCGTCTTCCCGGCGGCAAGCCCGCTGGCAATCTCGAGGATGGTTCGCTCGCCCATACCAAAGGCGAGCAGGTCGGCCTTGGCATCGAGCAGGATCGACCGCCGCACCGTGTCACTCCAGTAGTCATAGTGGGCAATTCGGCGGAGGCTGGCCTCAACACCCCCTGCCACGACCGGGGTGCCAGGGTAGGCCTCGCGTGCTCGTTGACAGTAGGCCAGGGTGGCCCGATCAGGCCGCTGCCCCATCTGGCCATTGGCCGAATAGGCGTCGTCGTTACGGACCTTTCGGTTGGCTGTGTAGTGGTTGATCATCGAATCCATGTTGCCCGCCGACACGGCAAAGAAGAGCCGGGGGCGGCCGAACTGCCGCCAGGGGTCGCATGTTTGCCAGTCGGGCTGGGCCAGCACCGCGACCCGAAAACCGGCATCCTCGAGCAGCCGTGCCAGAAGGCCGTTGGCGAAACTGGGATGATCGACGTAGGCATCTCCCGTCACAAAGACCACATCGACCTCATCCCAGCCCCGGGCGGCCAGGTCGTCGGGGTGCATCGGCAGCGGTGGGGCCGTCGGAGGGTCGATGATCGGCAGGGTCATGGAAGAGCAGGCGGTGGGGGGGCACGAGGCAACAGGCCTGAATTCCCGGTGGGTGGGACAGACCCAACGAAGTCTACCCCGCTCAAACTGGTCACGAGGTCATGAGAAGGGGCTGATATAGTTATAGGGGTCGTGCCGCGCGAGGCGGCTCACAGCCAGTTTCCAGCCATTCCACTTTCCGATGTTGTGTTGTTGTCCGCACTGTCGCCCGTTCCCAGCCTGCCGACGGTGGTTGTTGGCCGCGGCTGGCGGGCTGCTTGCGGCAGGTCTGATCGTGCCGACGACGGGGCGGGCCGAGCCAACTCGCACGGTGGCTGAAGCAATTTCACAACTGGCATCGGACCAGTTTGCCGACCGCGAGGCAGCGTCCAGCCGCCTGGCTGCCGCAGGAGCTGACGCGATCACGGCACTCGTCGCTGCAGCCCGGGGGAATGACCCCGAGGTGGCGGTCCGGGCGGTCGATATTCTGCGAGGGATGCTCGGTCGCGGTGACGCAGCCTTGGCCGATGCTGCTGAGGTGGGGCTGCAGCAGGTTGCGACTGAGGGCAGCCTAGCGATTGCCCAACAGGCAGAGACAGCCCTCGACTTCTACGGCAGGGCCCAAGAGGCGTCTGCCCGTCGGGTGCTTGAGCAACTTGGTGCAACCTTCTCTGATGCCGGCCTGCGAGGCGTGCGGATTGAGATTGCCTCCGACTGGCAGGGTGACAGCAGCGGCCTGCGGCTGATCACTCGGCTTCGCAACCTCATGCACATCAGCCTGTATGGCCTGATGCTGACCGACCGTGATGCGGCCACACTGGGCCAGCTTCGCACCGTGCAGCGAATCGATCTATTTGGCGTGGAGGTGTCTCCGGAGAACCTCGCCCAGTTGCAACGGTGGCTGCCGGAAGTCGAGATTGATGTTCGAAAAGGTGGCAAACTAGGGATTGCAGGAATGCCGCTGCAGGGGCAGTGCATTGTCAGTGGGGTTCAAGTTGGGTCCGCCGCTGAAAAAGCTGGCCTGCAGCCTCAGGACGTCATCGTTGAAATCAATGGCCAGCCTGTTCCAAACTTTGATGTCTGCACGGAGATGATCGGCGGGCACGGGCCGGGTGAGGAAATCTCGTTGCTGATCGAGCGACGCGGCCCCGACGGTAGGCCTGTACGGTTTCGTCGTGAGGTGATTCTGGGGGGCTGGTCGAGACAGCCTGAGCCTCAGTCGCCGCTCCAAGGAAAAGGAAAGGATGCCAACGATGAGTGAGACCACCGAGAATTCCCCGCAGCCAGCTGCGGATGGGCGTGAGCAGGTCGATGTTCGCTGGCATACGGCCACTGTCAGTCGGCAGGACCGGGAGGCCCGAGCCGGACATCGCGGCTGCGTCATCTGGTTCACAGGCCTGTCGGGCTGTGGCAAGAGCACGCTGGCCAATGAGGTCGATAGCCAGTTGCATGCCCGGGGCCATCGCAGTTTTGTGCTCGATGGCGATAACGTTCGCCACGGTCTCAATGCGTCGCCTGCCCTGCTTGAGCCACGGCACGGGCAGGCCTTCGCGGAGCGTTTCGGCCTGGGGTTCGGCCCGCAGGATCGGGAGGAGAACATTCGGCGGATCGGGGCGGTGGCTGAACTGTTTGCGCAGGCCGGAATCATTACCCTGACCGCGTTCATCAGTCCGTATCGCCGCGACCGAGAAGCGGTTCGCAGCATGCTGCCAACAGGTGATTTTATCGAGGTCTACGTGCAGGCACCGCTGGACGTCTGCGAGGGCCGCGACCCGAAGGGGCTCTACAAAAAGGCCCGGGCAGGTGAGATCAAGGGGTTCACGGGCATCGATGATCCCTACGAAGAACCAGAGGCGGCCGAACTGGTTGTCCATTCGGCGAGCCAGCCACCGGCAGCCCTGGCAGCCCAGGTGCTTGGGTGGCTGGAGCAGGCTGGGATCATTCCGCCGGCATGAGTATCAGCGAGCGGGCGACCAGCATCAGGGCGTCGGCCCGATCAGTTCGACCAGATTGCCATCAGGGTCTTTGACACAGGTCAGGGACATGCCCGGGACAAGATTTTTCAGGTCGACCGGAGACTGGGCCAGCGGTTTCACGCCGAGTGCTTCTAGCCGTGTGAGTACCGCGGCAGTGTCGGTCACCATGATCGTCAGATAGCGGAAACCGGTGTGAGAGTGGATGAAGGCATTGTCACCGGTCCGTGGCGTGCTGCCAGCAACCTGCATCAGTTTCAGTTTTGTGGCCGTCGGCCCCTCGCCCAGGACCAGCACCCGGACATCGAGCGGTTTGTTGTCAGTCAGACCGGCAGCGGCAGCCAGTTCGGCAGTTACCTGAAAGCCCTTGAGTTCCTGAAACCCGACCCCCTCGCTGTAAAACCGCACGGCTGCGTCGAGGTCAGTCACCACGGTGCCAATATCGATGGTGGTGCGGGCAAACTGGCTCGGCTCAGCCGCCATCGTCAGGGGAGCAATGCAGAAGAGCAGGAGGGCAAGTGAGGTCCGGAGCATGGCAATTCCTTTTTGAAGGCGGATGGACGAAAGTTTACGCTGAAAGCTGTCGGTGTGGAGGCAGAAAAACCAGATCTGCCCCCCGCTGACGGGAACGCTGTTGTTGATCTCTTTTCGGTGGAGTGTGCCGCATGTGCCCCCGTGTGCTGCTGATTGTCGGTGTGGTCCTCTGTTTTCTCGGGTTTCAAAACGCGGACACGCGAGTGAAAGCAGCAGACTCGGCGGCAGACCAGCCTGTCCGAGAAGTTATTCACGTTCGGGATCGGCCAGGCTTTATTCTGACACCAGTCAAGGCGAGTCCAAGGCCACAGCCCTGGGTCTGGTATGCCCCAACCCTGGGGAACCGTCTGCCGGGCAAGGAAGAGACCTGGATGTTTGAGCGGCTGCTCGGCCAGGGAATCGCGATTGCCGGTGTCGATGTCGGGGAGTCGTACGGGAGCCCGCAGGGCTGCGAGGTGTTTCAGGCGTTCTACGAACTGTTAACCCAGCAGCGGGGCTACAGTCCTCAGCCGGTGCTACTCGCTCGCAGTCGCGGTGGACTGATGCTCTACAACTGGGCCGTCGATCATCCGGACTGTGTCGCTGGAATTGCCGGGATCTATCCCGTTTCAAACATCGCCAGTTATCCGGGGGTGGCCCAGGCTGCTCCCGCCTACGGGCTGACAGCGGAAGGGCTCCAGCAGCAACTCGACACGTTCAATCCCGTTGCCAGAATTGCCAAGCTTGCCGCTGCGGGGGTGCCAGTGTTTCACCTCCATGGCGATGCCGACAAGGTGGTTCCACTTGAGGACAATTCAGAGCTGTTGGCGACACGGTATCGCGCAGCTAGGGGTGCCTTTGAGTTGGAAATCGTACCAGGTGGAGGGCATACGATGGCTCGCAGCTGGTTTGAATCGACCCGGCTGACCGACTTTATGATTCAGCATGCCCTAGCGGCTGTGGGGCAGCCAAGCACCACGGCGGCCTCTGCGGCAGAGCCCGTCACTATCCGGGGAACGTTGCGAGGAGGCATTGTTGCTGTCGGTGGTGAGACAACGGGCTGGGTGCTTGAGGTTGCGGATGCGGAGGAGCCACGGCGTCTGGAGGTCGACATGCAGGCAATCACCGAACCAGAACAATTTCTCGGCGTCCCAGTTACCATCATCGGCACCCTTGGCCGCCACGATTATGTCGAGCGTGGGACCGTCGCGGTTCTGCGGGCAGTCCAGATCGAGAAATAACCTGTAGCGGTCATCGTGGTCGTGCCTGCACGCGGGCCGCTCAGAAAAGCCCACTGACTGGTTGCGGTGGATCACGAGTTGAAGCGTGGACGATACGGTCTGAAGGTGGCCGAGGAACTCAAGGTGTGGTGGCAGCGGAGGAGGGGACAGTGCAACTTCGAAGCCTGTTTTTCAAGCTGGTGCGTGTACGGCCAAAGATCCGTTCGTCTCACTGCACTGCGGAGCCGTTGGTGTCTGAGCAGCTTGAAGCTCGGCAGTTGCTTGCAGCCGACTCGGCAGGATGCCCGTGCTTTCCGTAAAGTCAGTCACCCGTGCCGGCTCACTTCACCCGGCGGCAGGAAGCCGCCAATGAGCACCAGCGGAATGTTGCAAACCTTGGCTTTGCATCATTCCGCCCCAAGGAAAGACGGGCAGGATGCCCGTGCTTTCCGTAAAGTCAGTCACCCGTGC
>JBDQOY010000339.1:0-11411 GCA_040260935.1 Pirellulales bacterium | reverse complement strand
ATTGAATAAATAGCGAATATGCTCTCTTTCCTTTACAATTTGCTCTTCGAATGAAGCATCATCATGATTAACCAAAAAAACCACATGTTGCCCTGTGGCGAAGAGATTCTTTCTATTGATCAGAAATATTTCTTTATTTTCCTGTAATGAATCAAGCGAATTTTGTGTGAACAGGTTTTTCATTTTTAGCCCTTCATGATTCTTGTCATTTAAAGGAATTACCAGCACCAGGTTTTTTGTCCGTTCCTGTGTGTTCATCAAGCACAAGAATTTCTGCAACGCTTCCCAGCCCGCCTTTTTTCTTGTCGTCCTTTGTGACCATCCGCACCAGCACTTGGCCGAGAGCGGGGATGCGAATCGGAGCCGCCGTTGCGGCCGGGCTGGGTTCGGTCACGGCTGCAGCGAGGTAGGGTTTCTTGGCTTGGTCAGGGTCTTCAAGAAACTTGGCTGCCACGTTGTAGTTGGGGTTCCAGAGGTTGATGGTGACGCGGTAGCGGTATGTCTTCCCAGGTTTGACGGTGACATCGACAAAGCGGAACAGCCGGTACTCATAGGGATTGAGCAGGCCATCTGGACCCAGGCCCGCAAGTGTGGGGTCGTCTGGCAACATGTCGGGGTCATTTGATTGGCCACTTAACTGAGAGTCAGCAAATGGGCCAGTTTGTGTCGGGTCACTCATGGTCCCTGGCGGACCATTTTGCAGTTGACCAAAGGGGCCACCGAGCTCGCCCGGCATCAGAAGATTGTCCTGCTGCTGTTCCGCAAGGAGTTCCGTCATTTCCTGAACGGCCCAAGGGTGTATGGCAGAAAGTCCCCAACGCGGGCCCGACAATGTTTCTCCGGGCAATCCTGTTCCGCTCAGCGTTGGCAGTTCGGCAAGTGCCGGGAGTGGTGCATAAAAGCCCAGCGGCACGTCCTGCGGGCGAAAGTTCTCCTGATCTGTCAGTTTGAACTGTTCCGGTACCGGGTCTTGTGCAGCCGCGGACCATGTTTTTGTCCAGATATCGGCTGCTTTGGCAAGATTGAGAACCTCCCAGTCGCCGTCCCTGTCACCGTCAACCGTTTGACGCTCAATCGTATAGTCGCGCCAGAGTGGGGTGTCGCGGGCCTCGTCCTTAAAACTCGTCACTGAATACCGTGCGACATACTCATCGACCTGTTTTTTGTAGGGCACCAGGCCGCTGATGATGACGTAAGGCGTGAGCCTCGCCGGTGGGAAACTCACTACCGGCTGCGGCATTCCCATGCCGGTCGGATCAGCAGGAGGTGGTACCAGAGCGTTTGGTTGGAGTTGTTCGTTTTTGGCAATGGCCGCAAGGCCGGCGACGGTGGTGAGTTGTTCCAGCGGAAAGATTTTCGGCGTGGAACGCTTCTTCAAGTCTCCGAGCGGCGGACGGTTGAGCCCGAGTTCCATTGCCGGGGGCTCAAGCGTCGGAGGTCGCCAATCAGCCGTCGTCGTCGCCGTGATGGGCGGGCCTTGAAGGATCTTTTCAAGTGATCGGCGTTCGTCGGCGTCTGATGGTCGGTCCAACAGAGACTTCGCCCTGGTTGCTCGCAGCGTGATCTCAGCAGGCGTCATGGCAGCCGGCAGCATCTTGCTCCGTAAGGCGTTTATGCCGCTCCATGCCAGCGGCAGGCTGCAAAGTAGGACGATGACGACGAGCAGTTTCTCGCCGTGGTTTGCCGCAAGCGTGAAGACGGTTTCTGGGGTGAATCTCAGTTTGGGGAGGGCCATAGTCAGTCACTCACTGTCAGGCTGGGGCTGTGCGGCATCGTCGGCTTCAGCCAGATCGAGCCCAAGATATTCCGGGTCTGGGCGGGTCGCCAGGGCGATCGAGCCTCGCAACTCGACGTCGAGGTCGTATTTCCGGCTGGTTGTGTCCGCACCGTCCATTCCCACCGACCGGGACGATGGCATGCGGCCTCTACTGCCAAACTCATCGCTCTCTCCGAGGCCCCCCTCTGGGTTGATGCGAATCTGCCGAACATCAATCAGCACCTGCTGGCTGGCGAAGGTTCGTAGCAAAAGGTCGAGCTTTCGCTGGTCGACCTTGCCCCGGAAAACGAAGGGAACCAGGTGCGTCATCTTTGTGTCAGGCGACATTTCGACGTCTTCTGCCGATAGCGGCGTGCCGTCCCGATCAACGTAAATCCAGTTCAACAGTTGGAGGTCAGTGTCTTCGTCGAATGACTCAATGCCATCCATGCCAAAGCCCGGCGGTGCGTCCATGCTCCCCATGCCTGCTATGGTGCCGCTTGCTCCAAACCGAGGGTTCGGAGGACGGCCACCTTCACCCTCCATGCCCATTCCCATATCCATGCCCATTCCCATATCCATTCCCATCCCCGTACCCATACCCATCGGGTCATCCATGCCAGTCTGAGCGGCCTGAATCCGCCCTCCGTTCCGGCCACCGGGATTGTCTTCGGCAGCGCGGTAGCCAGCCGCGAGTTTCGAGATCGTTGCAACGGCGGCATCGTGGCTGCCTGTTGCGGACTTGTTTGCCTCAGAAATGACTTTGCAGAGCAACTCATAGCACTGGAGTTCCTCCTGGGCGAGTAGCACCTGCTTGGTTGATGGAGTCGTTAGCCAGTTGTAGCTGGCGAAGAGTTCGGACTGATCGGTAGCATCCCAGAGAACCGTGTGTTGTTCGGTCGGCCCCTCCTCGCGGCGATCGAATCCACCGCGAGGGATTGAGCGTGGGCCTCGGCCCATCCCTGCTCCAGAGGCGTCATCACTCATTTCCTCGGCTGCATCGATGCGGCCTGGCAATTTGCGGACAAGTCGGCGGACGGTGTTCTGGTAACGCTCGAGGAAGCGGGCAGGAAGGGCGCCGTCAGGACCCAGGGTTCTGACCTTGGCGATAAAGTCGCCCCCCAGTTCGGTCGGCCAGGTCCGGAGGGACTTCTGTTGGTCCCAGAATTGTGTCCATTGCTTGAGCACACCACGGCGCAGTTGGTCTGTCGCACCCTCGACCTTTTCACCCCAGTGCTGCTGAGGATGACCAAAGTCCTCAAGCCCCGGGGCCCGATAACTGGCGATCCCGTCAACCGACTTGATCTGCTGCTCGATTTCCGCCTGGCGTGTATCAATCTCCCGCAGCAGTTTGGCGTCGGCCGTGAAGGCAAGCGGCACGAGAACCAACGGCATGAGGATCGCCAGCAACCAAAAATGGTACTTGGCGATCTGTTTCAGATACGGACGGAGTTGCTCGAGGAATTCCATAATCGTCGGGTCGGAGGGTGTCTGTAGGGTTGCGGAACCGCAGGTGTTCGCGGGGCTTTAGTAGGCCGCCATGTCATCGTCCGTTTCTGGCACAAGTTCGATCGCCCCCGGGGACGTTGGCTTCCAGACGAATTGCAGCACGAAGTCGTACCGTTTGACTTCAAGCCCCTGATCTTCGAGGTCATCATCGCGGTCCCGTCCACTCATTCGGCCTCGTGAGCCGCGGCCTCGTGACGGTGGTTGCCCGGGATTGCCTCCAACCAAGCCCATCTCGACGCCGAGCCATTCGGTCTGGATGGGATTCGACGTGACAAGTGCGGGAAAGCCCAGACCCAGTTCGGCTGCAGGGACCAGTTCGCCTGCCCGGGGCCCTGCCACCACGGGGAGAATCGGGTCTTCGCTGAGCAGGTTTTCGATCAGTGTCGCGCGGAGGTAGTTCCGGCCTTCGTAGGGCTTGTGTTGATCCGCGTTGTGGAAGTGTTGGCCAACGAGTTGAATCACCCAGCCAGAACCCGTCGGCCCCCCTTCCTCCGTCTCATCTGAAAACTCATCGATCTCGGCCTCATTAGGATCGGTGTCGTCCGTCGGCGTGGCGGCATCGGCAGTCTCTTCGGTCTCCGGCTGATCCTGCGCCACGGTCACGGTCCAGTCGTCTCGGGCCGATTCGAACCAGACGGCCAGATCTGGAAAAAACTGGCAGTCCATCGAGTCGATGTGAATTTCGTCGTAATTGATGGCCAGCCGCTTGCTGGCTGTCGCGTCAGCCTCGGCCGTCTTTTCGGGATCGACGGGCTGGGTTTTGTCGGGCTCACTGCGAGGCAGCATCGCCTCGATGGCCCGCAGGAGTTCCAGTGTTTGGAACCGGCGGTCCGTGATCCGCAGCAACTGCTGCTGGGTTGCCAAAATCTCATTGCGGCTGACCTGCGCCTCATCGAGCGTGCTTTGGATGATTGCCGAACGGCTCGTGACCTCTTCCGTCGCCGTGGTGGCCGCCGCGAAGGTGCTCTCGGAATAACTGTTCCAGGCCATGAAGATACCGAGAAAGTTGACCAGTGCAGCCAGCAGTAGCCCCAGCATGGCGATGACCGCCCAGGGTCGCTTCGCCTGGATGAGCCGGTCGCGGAGCGATTCCGGCGGCAGCAGGTTGGTCCGCAGACCCGCCACGCCAAGTCCCTGCAGTGCAAGCCCATAGGCGGTGCCGAAGGCCAACTGGTTTTCCATAAAGGCTGGGGAGCGAATCACGACGTTCCCCTCAAGCCCGGTGAATTCCCGGAGTCGATGCACCTCAAGTTGAAGTTGCTTCGACAGAAAGTCACTCAGGCCTCGCAGTTTTGAGGCATTCCCGACGAGAAACACAGATCCGATGGTCGCGGTGCGATCCTGGCCGGTGAAATAGTTCAGCGAACGCTGCATTTCGCTGGCGAACTCATTGAACACGGGTCGCAGCGTCTGAAAGACCTTCTTCGGGTCGTCGGCCCGGGCGGCATTCCGCTTCAGGTTTTCAGCTTTGGCAAAGGTCATCCGCATCCCTTGAATTAGGGCGCGGGTGAAGTTGTTCCCACCAATCGGCATGGTTCGTTGCCAGATTCGCAGGCCGTTGGTGATGATCAGGTCAGTGGAGTCAACACCGATCGAGGCCAATACGATCGACGGCGGCGGTGCGTCCGGGTCAATTTCGTCGGCTGGCGGTAGTTGGTCGGCCATGATGAGGTTGGCCAACGCAACCGGTGTCAGTTGCAGGATGTCAACCTCGATGTCGGCCTTGTTGAATGGCTCAAGCGCTCGGGTGACCTGATCCCGCTTCATGGCGAAGAGGGCGACTTCGGCGTCAATGACAAAGCCACTCTCTTCGATGCCCCCTTCGAGCCGCTGCCAACTCCAGACCACCTGCTCTAGAGGGAAGGGAATCTGCTGACGGGCCTCGTAACTGACGATGTCGGGGATTTTGGCCGCCTCCACTGGCGGCAGCTTGATGAACTTGCTTAGGCCCGCCTGGCCAGGTACGGACACGGCAATCGTGTCGCCGGCAACATCATTTCGGCTGAGAAACTCCTCGACTGCGTTCTGGACGAGTTCTGCCGGATCAGCCTCCGGCTGCGTCAGCAGCATCGGATACTCGATGTAGTCAAAGGCCTCGGCAACCAGCTTGCCGGTTTCAGACGATCGGCTGCAGCGGAGCGCTTTCAGCCCACACTTGCCGATGTCGATGCCCCAAACGTCTTTGCCGCGTGCCATGCAGAAACTACCTGTGCCGTTGAGACGGGCTGTCCTGTTTCAGACCGGATTCGAGCCGACGGGAAACAGGCCGAATGCTCCGGCGGGAATCGGACTGGCTACGGCGAGGATACCTTCCTGCTCCAGCCACTCCCACACCCTCAAACTCTATCATACTTCAATCGTAGAAAGACGCTGTTTCCAGCGTCAAACGACCTGGGGAAACTGTCGGCTACACTTGGGGTGTGGCCGGTTTCCGAGCTGTCCAGTGGCGTCTGGACGGTTGGAGGTTGGCGAGTGCAGGCGGCTCCCGCGTGCCTCGTCCGTTCGGGGCTTTTCGTACTTCAGCAGGCTGTTGCTTCATGGATGAGCCCGAATCCTCACTGCCACCTAGGCTGTTTGTCTTTCTGCCGTGCCACTCACTCGACGATCTGCCCCCTGATCTGGCCGAGCACGAGGCTGCTGCGATCCTCGAGGCGTGGACGGTCGGCTGGCATCCGGCCGTTCTCGCCCGTATCGCAACGCCCCCAACCTGGGCCAGTCTTGATCTCCCCTGGAGGTACGAGGGCCACTGCGTTGGCATTGTGCCGGCGGGCATGGCGGAGCGGTTCGCTGCTGGTGCGACCCCCTCGGCCGATCCACAGCAAGCGTTTTTGCAGGCAGCGGCCTGGTCCGACCTGCTGCCGAGCGTCCTCGCTGCCTGTGACGCATTGTCTGTCGGCATGGCAGCCTGGCAAGACGAACTGGTCGACGACTTTTATGCTCTTGGCCTGGCAGTGCTGTTCTCTGAGCGTCTCGCCTGTCGCATGCGGACAGGCACCGATCTCGACGGTGTTGGGTTTGCGGACATCGTGCGGACTGCTGCAGCAGCCTGGCGGGATGGTGACCAGCGGGCAACGCGGGAGCGGTTGGCCGAAGCGTTCGGCTGCCTTGAGGCGGTCCGTGACCACTACTACCCGGTCGAGTGCTGGTGTTTTGATCTGATTCTGCTGACTCCCGAAACACTCTCTGGATTGGCCGCGGAACTGACGCAGCCAACCGCAGCCGCCGTGGTGGCTGATTCAAGGACGCTGCATGCACTGGCCGTCCAGCCCGCCGCCGTTCGGAATGCGGTCCGCCAGCGTCTTGAGGCGGGAACACTTAGCGCGGTCGGCAGTCTGGCGGCGGACACGCCTTGGCCGTTGCTGCTCCCTGAGCAATTGGCTGCCGGGCTGGCTGCTGCCCGGGAGGCCTGGCACGACGCCGTTGGGGTCAGGCCGGACCTCTTTGCCCAGCAAAGCGGGCCACGTTCGCCGCTGCTGCCTCAGGTGCTTCAGCAGACAGGCTACGCAGGGGTTCTTTGGGCCAGTTTCGATGGCCGCCAGGTGCCGGACCCGGCAGCCCGGCGGTTTCGCTGGCGAGACGGAGCGGCCGCTACGGTCGAGGCAGTCCACCCGCGACTCTTCGATGCTCGCAGTGCTGCAGCGATTCTCGCGATTCCCAACGAACTGGGCGATGCCATGGATCACGACCACACCGTCGTCCTGATGGCCTGCCACCATGCGGGCAGCACGAGCCCATGGTTCGACCGGCTGCGCTGCCTGGCATCATGGACAACCCTTTTGGGACGCTACGTCACCCCGGATACCTTCTTTGAGGAAACCGACCATCTCGCCGAGTCAGTTCAGTTTGATCGCGATGCGTTTCCGCTCCGCCTGACACCGGACACGAGGCTCACCCAGTCAACGGACGCGGAGTTCCAAACGCCCGTTGAGACGCATGCCGCAGTGCTGCTCGAGGCTGCCCGGCAGTGCGTGGACGCTCGGGAACAGTCGCAGGCTGTGCTGGAGGATCTGCTCGGCCGCAGCCCCGCAGCCGAGACGACTTTTTCTCAGCACCTGGCAGCGGGTGAATCAGCGGCAGCTCGAGCCACCGGCTGGCTGCGGGCCTGGTGGCCCAGCCGCCCGTCGGCGGATGACCAGACGACATTGACGGCACCCGGGGTCCACCTGCGGGTCCATCGGGGGACGGGTGGCATCGTCTCGGTCCGGCGTGGGCCCGGTGGCCGCAACCTGCTTTCCCAGCAGGTGGCACTCCGCTGGCCTGATCCTGCCGCGGTGGCGGCATCCTCGTGGCAGCCGCCGCCGATCTACTCGACGATGCGGGCCGACGCGATTGAACACCGGGGCGATGCGATCACCAGTCGGGGCGAACTGGTCGACCCGCGTGGGCTGATGCTGGCGTCCTTCACGCAGACCGTGTCGCTCGAGGCCGACCTGCCGGCGGTACGGATTGACCTGACGGTCGAACTGAACGATTCAGCAGCCGGGCTGCCATACGTGGAAAATGCCCCGTGGAGCCGCTTCCTTGCCTGCCGCTTCGCCTGGAACGAAAATGATTTCTGTGACATCGAACGATCGGTGCAGACTCAATTGGTACCGACCGAACGACAGCGGATCTGCTCACCATGGTTGCTGACACTGGTCAGCGAAGGAGGGGGGCTTACCCGCAGTCACGGTGGCACGACGGCGGACCGTGGCACCAGTCGGCTGCAACTGTTCACGGCGGGCTTGCCCTGGCATCTGCGCAGCAGTCCGCATACCCTCGATACTGTGTTGGCCACCGATTTCTCGGCCCGTCGCTGCACGTTTCAGCTTGCTATCGGCCTCGATCTGTCAGCGGATTTTCCTGCTGCTCTCGACTGGGCGGTGTCTGGCCGGTTGCAACCGCCGCCACTCCCGCTGACGCTGCCACCCGGAGTCCGACTGACCTCAGCAGAGCGGCTGGGTGATCAGACAGGCCTTGTCGGACTCCGGCTCTGCCTGCTCGAATCGACGGGGCAGGCCCAGCGGTTCCACCTTGCCTTTGGCAGGCCAGTCTCGCGAGTCGCACGGCGGACTGGCTCGGACACAGGCGGTCCGCAGGCTTCCACAGATGTGGCTGTGCATGGTGCTGCGGTGGAGTGTTCACTGGCACGGTATGAGTGGATCGATCTGGAGATCTGGTTTGGCGAAGATCATCACCCTTGATGGGCCGGCGGGAGCTGGAAAAAGTTCGACGGCACGGCGGCTCGCTGCCCGCCTGGGCTGGTGCTACATGGACACTGGGGCGATGTACCGGGCAGTGGCACTTGCGGCCCTGAATCGAGGTGTGCCGCTGACCGATCAGGCGAAACTTGCTGCCTTGGCGGGTGGCCTTGGCATCAGTTTCAGCGAGGGGCGGGTGCTGCTCGATGGCGAAGACATTTCGGCCGAGATCCGTACCGAGCGGATCACGACCGCTACCCGGCCGGTGGCCGACGCACCGCCCGTCCGTGAGGTGATGAAGCAGCTTCAGCGGCGCATGGCTGAACAGTTGAACGTGGTGACCGAAGGCCGTGATCAGGGGTCGGTCGTGTTTCCCGGAGCGGCGCTGAAAATCTTTCTTGAGGCCTCGCCCGAGGAGCGGGCCCACCGCCGGCATCGTCAGCAGGCAGATCAGGCCGGGCCGGCGGCAACGGTCGATGAGATTCTGCAGGCCCAGACCCGGCGGGACGAAGGCGATCGCACGCGTCCGGTCGGCGCGATGCGGGCTGCAGAAGACGCAATCGTGCTCGACACCGATGGTTTGTCCCTTGAGCAGGTAGTGGAACGCATTCTTACCCTGGCTCAGAGCCGTGGACTAACGGCAACGCCGGAGCCGAGCCCGCCGGAGACACCATGACAGCCTCCGCGACTCCCCACCATGAGAAACCTGCCACCCCAGCCGCTGCAACGACGAGCCATCCAATCTGGTGGGGCCGTTGGCTCTACGCGCTGCTCTGGGTCCTCTGCCGGACGCTGGGGGTGTCGCTGCTTGGGTTTCGGCTCGGCAAGGCGGGCCGCTTGCCGAGGGACGGAGGGCTGCTGGTCCTGTCGAGCCACCAGAGTCATCTCGACCCACTTCTGCTTGGCTTGGCCACCGATCGCCGGCTGTCGAGCCTTGCGCGGAGTTCTCTGTTCACCTTTGGGCCCTTTGGCCGGGTGATCACGGCGCTCGATGCCGTACCGATTGACCGCAACGCATCGGCGGTAAAGGCGCTGAAGACAGTGAGTAGTCGGTTGCGGGGAGGTGCCGCAGTAATTGTGTTTCCGGAAGGAACGCGCACCGAGACCGGATCACTTGGTGAGATCAAAAGTGGCTTCGCCCTGCTTGCCAAGCGGGCTGGCGTGCCGATTGCACCGGTGGCCATCGTGGGGGCCTTCGAATGTTGGCCCCGATTTCGGCTGCTGCCCAGGCCGGGGCGAATTCGTCTGGAGTTCGGCGAGGTGATTTCGGCGGCTGAAGTGGCCGCCCTCGATGAGCGGCAGCTTGTCGAACGCTGTGCGGCGGCGCTTCATACGCTGGATCGGCAGGCGCGCAGAATGCGTGCTGGCAAGTCGCTGGGCTGAGATTTTTTCGGCCGGTCGGGCGGATGCCGTCGGGCTGCGAGCGTTGTGCGGAAGGCATCAGCAGCCAAAGCCTGACGCATGCTCGCCCCGTGGGAGTACCGATGACTCATTGACGGCCGAGTGGCGGCGGCCGTCGGTGACTCCCCTCTTCGCACCCCCCACCCTCCGAATGAAAGCATGATGAACTGTTTCCCTGTGCGCCTGATGGCGTTTGCTGGCGTCCTTTCTTGCGGTCTTGGTCCTTTGCAGAGTAGCGGAGCGGAGTACGCTCCATATGGTTCGATCCCTGTTCCCGGGCGGGGGACGCAGATTGAGTACCTCGGCGATACCTTTGAGGATGAAGACTGGAAGTTCTTTCACAATCTCCCCAAGAGTTCTCGGGAAGAAGATGGCATGGCCCGTGGGCCTCTCGCTCGTTCGGCGAACGGACGTCTGCAGGAGGGGCCAGAACGGGGGCAGCCGGACCTGCTTGAGGTGATCCGGACGCCGGCTGGCGGGCTGCGGGGAAGCCGTCACGCCCTGCTGGTGCGGACGCTGCATTCCGGCGTGCCCAACACCTATTCGATGTCCGTGCAGCAGGACGATCTCATCTGTGGCATCACGACGCGGCTCGGTTCACAGATTCCGGTTCAGGAAGTTCCCAGCTGTGTCGTCCGGGTCTGGTTGCCGCCGGCGTCCGAGTGGGAGAATCGCAGCGGTCCCCACTTTGGGATTCGCGTTGGCGTGCGGACGACCACGCTTGAGCCGAACAAGGGTCTGTTCGCGGTCGGCAGTTCTCCGGTTGCCGAGCCCTACTGGCCCGGCATGTGGATTCACTTCCGTAGCGAAACCTCACGGGGCGTTGAAACCGATTCGGCATTGCTCAAGGTGCGGGGTGACCGGCGGGGGATCGACTTTCCCGTCAAAGAAATTCCCGCTGAGCAGTTTGGCTGGTGGACCTTTGGTATTTCGCTGTCGGCAGATGGGCAGGTGCACTATTTTGCCAGCCCCGGTGTTGACCCTCTGACCATGGACGACCATCTCACCAGCCAGTTCCCCTACAGTTTTCGGGCGGAGCGGCTGAACTCATTCTTCTTCAACGCCTGCAACCTCAATGACGGCCACACCTGGTCGACTCCCTTTATCATCGACGACCCGGCTGTGTATGTCGTCGATTCAGCCCGGGTCGAGCGGTTGGTTGAGCAGCGGGAAGCATATGAGAAGCGGCGGCAGCGAAGCCGCTCGGCACGGCAGGGCCAGTCGGGCAGCGTCCGCTGACGGGCTGCAGCCCCAATTCTGATATCTGCTCGTCGCAGTCGCAGGGCGGCTGCGGCGAGCATCGGACCGAGAAGCCTGGTCTGGGCGGTCGTGCCGCGTGTCTCACGGATGACCAGCAAGTCAGTTCGTCTACGGTGTCGCCCCAGCCGACGCCGCACCCCGAGCCCGCTTGAATGGGTCGACGGTGCTCCCGGATGGCCCCGGCGGTGGGCTGGAACTCGGTCGTGTGAAGGGCAACAGGTTCGGCCAGCGGAGATCCATGCCGGGCCAACTGGCGTCTGACTCAGGGGGAAGGGCTGGGGGCATGGTGGTGGCTGTTTGTGGCT
>JBDQOY010000338.1:0-2826 GCA_040260935.1 Pirellulales bacterium | reverse complement strand
CAACCTGTCCGCGAACCGAACGGCTCGCAAGCCGGCGAGGCTTGTCAAGAAATCCAACCTGAATGGCGTCGTAGCCATCACGGTCGGTGGAGCGGCTCATGAGCACCGTGCAAGGGCCGGCTTCGATAACCGTGACCGGCACCACCGTGCCGTCCGCATCGAATATCTGCGTCATGCCAACCTTGCGGCCAAGAATGCCCTTGCGGTTCATGTCAACCGGCTCAGCCTGCTCCGCAGGGGCGGCAGCTGTCGCCTCAGCCACCGCCTCCGCCGAACCTGCCTGCGGATCTGTTTGATCTTGTTCTGCAGCCATATTCTTTCGCCCGTGGAAGCTGACCCACCGACACCTGCCGGCGGCCACCATCCTTCACGCTCGAAGCCGTTGGCTGCGGGAGTAAGCGAGTGCCTCGCCCCTTACCCGCGACGCCTTCCAAGCATGAACCGTTCGCTCCTGTTTCTGTTTGCTCCAAACCCCGGGACCCGCTGGCCCCACGCTGTATCCGTTTTTCCTGACCGTGCTCTACCCAACCAGCGTCTACTTCGACGACGCCTTGATCTTGATGTCGACACCAGCCGGCAGGCTCAACTTATTCAGTGCCTCAATCGTCTTGGCAGTCGCCTGAACGATGTCAACAACCCGCTTGTGTGTCCGAATCTCATACTGCTGCCGAGCCTTCTTATCGACATGCGGTCCGGACAGCACGGTGTACCGCTCGATCCGAGTCGGCAGCGGAATCGGCCCATGCACTTCTGAGTTTGTCCGCTTTGCTGTATCGACGATTTCAGCCGCACTCTGATCGAGAACGGCATGGTCGTACGCTTCCATACGAATGCGAATAATTTCCTGCGTCGACGCAGCCACGGCAATACTCCAAATTCCATTGCTCCGAAGCAGCAATCGCTTCGGTCTTGGTGGGTGATCCGGGAACCCAATCGAGGTGGCAGACAAACCGTACGACAACGGTGAAGCCGCTGCGAAGCAAGCATCAACCGGTCAACGGCGGCCACCAGAACCGCGAAACGTCGCCCGAAACGACCTTTTTCGCCGGAGCCGAGCCCGATGGGGAATCGGGGGCACCACGACGAAGGAATTTCGGAATGTAAGAGCGAGGCGGGGGGCTGTCAACAGACCACCAGGTTTTCCGAGGTTTTCCGCAGCGTCTTCACCAACCACACGCAGCATTCGTGACCGCTAGACGTAAGCCGCTGCCGTCTCGGCCGGTGCTGGACCATACTTTAGAGGTGCCATGGCAAAACTTGCCCGCCCCTGGCTCACGCTGCGTACCGCTGCAGAATAACCGAACATGCCAGCCAGCGGTGCCTCGGCCGTGAGGACGTTCACCCCGCCCCTGATCTCCGTTGCAGTGATCACCGCCCGTCGCTGCTGCAGATCGTTGATGACATCGCCCAGGTGCTCCTCTGGGACGCTCACTTCAACCCGCATAATCGGTTCCAGTAGCACGGTCCCCGCCTGGTTAAGCACCCGCTCAACTGCGTCTGCAGCGGCAATCCTCACCGCCACGTCCCCAGGCAACGGCTCTGGCACCGGGCTTTCCAGCACGATCAGCCGCACCCCCCAGAGCGGACAGCCCTTGAGCCCCCCCCGTTCAGCACTCTCTCGTACCGCCTCGGTCATCGTGGCGGCCAGTTCGGCCAGTTGCTCACTCTCCGGAAACCAGCCCTGCTCGACCGTCACGCCAGCCTGCTCTCCGTTTGGCTCGGCGGCGACCGTAACCGTGGCCACCAGCGTCTGGCCAGCCACCTGTCGATTCGATTCACCGCTCACTTTCACGGCCTTAGCAAGGGTCTCCTTGTAACTGACGCGAGGCTTGTGAACCCGACAATGCAGATTGAACTCCCGCTCCAACCGATGCCGGATCACCTCCAGATGGAGTTCTCCCATCCCCGAAATCAAGGTCTGCCCCGTCTCTTCGCTTTCGATGGCCCGAAAGGTGGGGTCTTGTCGCTTCATCATCTCGAGCGTGTCAGCGAGTTTCTTCCGCTCAAGACTCGTCTCTGGCTCAATCGCCATTGAGATCACGGTCTCAGGAAACTCGATCGACTCCAGCACGATCGGCTGCTGAGCATCACAGAGCGTGTCACCAGTGACGCTCAACCGCGTCCCGACCACCCCGACGATGTCTCCGGCAGAACACTCCGGAACCTGCTCTCGGCGATCGGCCTGCACGTGCCAGAGCTGCGCGATGTTTTCCTTCTTCTGTTTGTCGGGGTTCCAGGCACGACTGCCCGCCTTGAGCGTGCCGGAATAGACCCGCATGAAGGCGAGATCGCCATGTTTTTCCGCCAAAACTTTGAAAACGAGCCCACAGAACGGCGCCTCGGGGTCGGCTGGCCGAGTGATGGTGGTCGGCTCCTTTTTCTTCGGATCGAGCCCTTCAACCGGGGGCACATCGGCCGGGCTTGGCAGATACCAGCCGACTGCATCGAGGACTGGCTGAACGCCGATGCAGTCGAGCGCTGACCCCGTGAGCACAGGTACCACGCGGCGGGCCAGCGTCGCGGTACGAATGGTCTGCCGCATCAGGTCAGCGGGAATCTCCGCCTCGGCCAGAGCAAGTTCGGCCAGTTCATCGGAGTAGTCAAACAGGGTCGAAACCAGCTGCTCCCGCCACTCCTCGGCCACAGCTAGGACCTCGTCCGGAATGGCTCCCCGGGTCGGCTCAACAGCCGCAGCAGCCCCGCTGAGCACCTCATCCTTGGGAGGGAAGGTGAGCAATTCCATGGTCACCAAATCGATCACCCCACGAAACGGATCGGTCACATGCGGCGGCCCGCTGCCAAACGGAATCTGGAGCAGCAGGGGCT
>JBDQOY010000337.1:0-44412 GCA_040260935.1 Pirellulales bacterium | reverse complement strand
TTGGTGAAGTTGTCGAGCCCGCCGGGAGGAATCAATCCGCCATTGAGCACCATGTAGCCAGGAAGTTCCTCGTTTTCACTCCCCAGTCCATAGGTGGTCCAGGCCCCCATGCTCGGCCGCCCCTGCAGGCCACTGCCGGTGTGCAAAAAATAGTTGGCGTTGGTGTGTTCCGGGAATTCGCTGGTCATGGAACGAATGACTGCCAGCTCATCAACCACACCACCGATGTGTGGAAAGAGATCACTGACGGGAATGCCACTCTCGCCATAGCGTTTGAACGCCCACGGACTCGGCAGCACCGTGCCAATCTTGTTGAACTGGGTGGCATCAACCTTGAAGAGACGGTGCGGATCCTTGCCTGCGTCCTGAGCCAACCGCGGTTTGGGGTCGAAACTGTCGACCTGCGAGACGCCACCATCCATGTAGAGGAAGATGATGCTCGTCGCGCGGGCCGGATGATGCAGCGTGTCGACCACACCGGAGGAGGCCCGGGCAGCATCACGGTGCAGCAGGGCCGCAGCGGCGATGGCACCGAAGCCACAGGAGGCCTGCTGTAAGAGGCCGCGACGCGAAAGCGGCAGAGAGCGATAGCGGCGGCAGTGATGGGAAGGTGGCATTTTCAGTTGCTCTGGCTGGTCTGTCACGAGGGGCTTACCGGAAATTCTCTTCGGTCATTTCCGGGGCGGCTTCGCAACCATTCTTTCGGCAGCGGTGAGGATCCCGATCACGGGACAAAGATTAACTCCTTGGCGTTGAACAGGGCGTGAGCCAGGTCGGCCCAGGCCGCTTCGTTGGTCGGGTCGGCAGCAAAATCGGCTCCGTGCCGTTCAGCTTGGGCTGCGAGAAACTCCAGAGCGACCGCCTGCTCGTCCGGTGCTGGCGGTCGGGAAAACGCCTCACGGTACATCTGGTCGATTCGGGCTGCGGGCGTCTGACTGTTGTCAGCCAGAAGCCGACGGGCCCAGACGCCTGCCTGCTCCCGAACGAACGGATCGTTCATCAGGGTCAGGGCCTGCGCCGGCACGTTGGTCACGTTTCGGCGGCCCATCGCTTGAAACGGCACCGGCAGATCAAAGGCCAGCAGGAAACTCGGCAGGAAATTGCGGCGGATCTTGGTGTAAAGACTGCGGCGGCCGTTGCCATCGAGCGGTCCCGACGTCGGTCGACCCCGCCCCTCATGAAAATCCGTCAGGAAGACTTCCACGCTCGGACCACCCACCGTGCGATCGAGCCAGCCACTGACCGCAAGAATCTTGTCACGAATTGCCTCACCCTCCAGCCGCCGCACCGGATAGTGATGCAGCAGTTGATTGAGTGGATCGTGTGCGGTTGCAGCCATGCTCGGCGTCGAGCTCATCCGCCAGGTGCTGCTGGTGACAATCTGCCGAATCAGCTTCTTGATGCTCCAGCCTTCCTCGATAAATCGGACGGCCAACTGGTCAAGGAGCGCCTGGGCCTGCGGATCGGCTGGCGGCTCGCCCAGTTTGCCGAAGTTGTCGGTGGTCGGTACGAGGCCACGGCCGAACACGTGGTGCCAGAGTCGGTTGACCATGACGCGACTGGCCAGCGGGTTGGCCGGGTCGAGCACGCGGTCAGCCAGTTCCAACCGGCCCGACGAATGGTCGGGCCAGTCCGGCTGGTCGGCCCCATCGATTGCCTCGAGGAACCGCCGCGGAGACAACTCACCCGGCCGGGCCGCCGAGCCCTTGAGCAGCACGAACTGGTCGATGCCGTTGCCGTCGAGCAACGCCGGCGCAGTCGCCGAAACGAGCCTGGCCTCAGCCCGGATCGCATGTCGCTTGCCAGCGGCGTTGCTGGCGCGGGCACGGATCGCAGCGGCAGGGGACGCTTTCCAGTCGATGGTGCCGCTGGCCAGCACCACATTCATCGCCGCTGGCCAGGTCGGATCGGTGCGCGTGGGCTGCTCGAGCGACGCCACGGTTTCAGCCACGCCTGCCTCACCTTCGATGGCGGCGTACTCGACATGCACAACATGGCCGGTTGGCCAATTCTCGATGTCCTTGCGGAGATCCTGCTTGACCCACTGCCACTGCCCTTTGGTGTCGACCGTGCGGAGATTGCCACCGTGCAGCGGGCCTTTACTCAAAATCAGGTAGCTGTCGACGACCGTGAAAATTTGCAGATGCCCTCGTACGCGATGCCAGAGCACTCCATCACGGATGCGATGTTTCGGTGTCCGCAGGACGCGACCGGCCCGATCGACCTCCCCAAGTGGTTGGACATCTCGCTCACCGGCTGAATGGCCTGTTGCCCAGACCGCATCACTGCGGGCATGGCCCAGCGGCTCAACGGAAAGGGCTCCCGCCTCAGTCGCATCGCCAGCCGTCAGTACCGGCTGCCCAGCCGGTACTGACTCCCAGGCGGCAGCATCGCAGATCAGCCGGGTGGCTTGGTCACCCCGGGTGTAATCCGCGAACACGGTCTCTGTGGCCGCAGTCGAATCATTCCCGTCGTGCACAACCGGCGAGGCTTCCGCCCGAACACCGGTCAGCAGCTCAAGCTGCGGCAGCAGCTGCCGTAGGGCTGCATCAGCCTTCGCCAGCCTGGCCGCCACCCGCCGGTTCGCCTCCAGGGTCTCAAACGGCACCTGGCGGTAGCTGCTCGACATCACCATGCCGGCGATAGCGTAATAGTCGGCAGCAGAGATCGCATCGAACTTATGGTCATGGCACCGGGCGCAGCCGAGGGCGAGGCCGAGAAACGCCTTGCCAAACGTATCGACCCGGTTGTCGATTCGGTCAGCCTCATCTTGCTTGATGTCGACCGGGCCATGCACCGCTTCCCCGAGCAGCCAGAAGCCGGTACCGAGAACCGATTCATTGCCGCCCTGGTCGGTGAGCCGCGACGGCTCAACAAGATCGCCAGCAACCTGCTCGCGAACAAACTGGTCGTAGGGCAGGTCGGCATTGAGCGCCCGCACAACCCAGTCGCGATACTGCCAGGCATTGGGAATCAGGAAGTCAAATTCGTGGCCGCGGGTCTCACCATAGCGGGCGACGTCGAGCCAGTGCCGGGCGAACCGTTCGCCATAGTGCGGTGACGCAAGCAACTCATCGACATACCTCGCAAACGCCTGCGGGCTGGGGTCGGCCAGCACCCGAGCCAGCGTAGTCGGATCAGGAGGCAGGCCCGTGAGAATCTCGCTCGCCCGCCGCACCAACACCGCGAGGTCAGCGGCCGGCGCCGGCTCGAGCCCGGCCGCCTCCAACCGCGCCAGCACAAAGCGGTCGATGTCATTCCGGCACCAGCCGGTGTCAGCGACCGCGGGGGCCGAACATCGCTCCGGCCGGTGCCAGCACCAGTGCGCAGCCCTGCGGGCGGCAAGGTCAAAGGTTTCAACGCGGGCCGCCTTCCCGTCATCGGGCCAGGGCAGCCCCCGGCGAACCCACTCTTCAATGGTGGCGATAGCCGCATCGGGCAGTTTGCCATCGGGGGGCATCTGCTGGTCGCTGTCATACCGGACGACCTGCACCAGCAGGCTCGCATCGGGCTGGCCCGCCACGGCCACACCCTCGGCTGCGAGAAAATCAGCCCGCGAGTCAAACGACAAGCCGCCTTCGGGATCACCCGCCTCCGCCGAGTGACAGTCGCTGCAGTGAGCAACCAGCAGCGGCCGTACCTCCGTCTCAAAAAAAGCCGCATCCTCAGCGGTCAGCGTCGGCGTGGCTGCAAGCCCCAGCCCAGGAAGCAGAAACACCGCGGTCAGAATGCCCGAGAGCGACGGCATGATCATTGCCCGACTTGTCGACGTGAGTTCTGGCATCACCATCATGGTAGTTCATGGTCAGGCGGCTTCTTTCCTTACACCCACAACTTTCCCTCACTTTCCCTCACTTTCCCTCACTTTCCCTCACTTTCCCTCACACGCACGCATTTCTCCAGGGCAGTCCCCCCGAACACCGCTGTATCACTGGCGGCCTTCATGTGTCCCAGTTGGCAGGTTCTCGCTACAAAAACCGACTGCATGGACCTACGAACGAATCCACATGGCTGCGCTCACAAGAAGGCGATTCTCGAAAAAACACGCAGGCTCTCGCACTCGCTCTTTGCTGGTGGCGAACACGTAAGCCGAAGCTGCAACTGCTGCTCTTCCCCGAAACTCACTCTGCATTCATTCAGCCGACGCCTCGGCCCGCCTGGGTAGCCGCCAGCAGGCTGCGGTGCGTCCTTCACCAACATCGTGTTTTCGACGAATGTATTCCGAAACACTGCTGCATCTAACACGTTCAAAACCTCGAGCCCATTTCCAAGGAGGCACTCTCATGCACAAAACCCACCTTGCCATCTCGTCGGCATGCCTCACGTGTGTCATTTTTTTGGGCGTGAGCAGGCTTCACTCAGAGGAGTCGTCTTTTGGGGAACAACTTTTGCAACTCTTTCCCCAGGCAGAAACGAACCACGACGGAACACTTTCTGCTGACGAAGAAGACGCCGTGAGCCAACGGATCATGCAGCGTTTCCCCAAGGCTGACCAAGATGGGGACGGCACACTCTCCGCCGCTGAAAAAGACCGGGTGCTCCGGCTGGCCACCGCCATGCGGCAACGAACCGCAAAACCGACAAAACCCTCAGGGGGATTCTTTGGGACGTGGTCTTCGGATGCCGAGAAAGAACCGAGCTTCTCAAACGTCTCCTATGGTGCAAACGAGAGAAATGTGCTCGACGTGTGGCTCGCCGAAAGCACAACTCCCACGCCAGTCGCCATCTACATCCATGGCGGCGGATTTAAGGCAGGCAGCAAGGAGAAGCTCAATGCCGCCGATCGAGACGCCTTGCTGGATGCTGGCATTTCAGTCGCCTCGATCAATTACCGCTTGATCACGACAGACCCCCTGCCAACGGCTCACCATGATGCCAAGCGAGCGGTGCAGTTCATTCGCTCGAAGGCCGACGACTGGAACATCGCCAAGGACCGCATCGCTGCATTCGGTGGATCTGCTGGCGCACAGATCTGCATGTGGATTGCCTATAGCGAAGACATGGCTGACCCAACGAACTCGGATCCTGTCGAACGAGAATCGACTCGCCTGACCTGCCTCGCCACAAATGGCGGACAGACGTCAAATGAACGCTCCTTCTACCAAACCAAGATTCTACCCCTCCTCAATGACGGCACGCCTGCCGAATCACTGATCAAACCATCGGCTGGTGAAATGGAACCAGAGGCTGTTCTGCTCAAAACCTGGGGAGCTCATTCGTTAGCCGAAGTCGATGAAAAAAAGAGAAACTATTCAGCACTCAATCTCCTCACGGCCGACGACCCCCCGATCTTTATGAGCTACAGCATGCCGCCAGGCGGAAAGAAACCGAGTGATCCAAACCGAGTGCGAGGATGGCTCATCCACCATGTTGTTTTCGGCACAGAACTCAAGGCAAAAGCGGAACAGACCGGGACCACGGCATTCTTGCAGTACCCGGGTGCCACGACACCGTATAAGTCTGCAGTCGATTTCTTGAAGAGCAACCTGCTGATGAGCAACGAACGGTAGGGAACGTGCTGCAGCAAGCAGTTTGGTTCTGATCGGCACACCTCACAACCAAGACACCTTTCGCAGATGATTCGTGGCTACAGGTGCTCGCTACCGGGAATATCTGACAGCGGCCCGCCGCTCCATGACATCCGCAGGGCGTTGACCACCGCCACCACGTCGATCGCCTCCTGCACCAGTGCCCCGGCGGTCGGCGGTAAATACCCGGCCGCCGCCACCAGCATACCGATGACACTTGCCGCCATGCCGCCCACCGCCGTCTGCAGCGCAATCATCCGCAGCCGCCTGCCGATGTGCAGCAGTTCATCTACCCGCTCCAGGGCTGAGTCCATCACCACTGCGCCGGCGGCCTCGCTGGTGACGTCACTCGCAGTCCCCAGCGCAATCCCGACTGTCGCCGCTGCCAAGGCTGGGGCATCGTTGATGCCGTCTCCCACGAACAACGTCGGCGCCTCGGCCGTCGCCGCCTCCACCAGGTGCAGCTTCCCCTCCGGTGAGATGCCGGCATGAACCTCTTCGATACCAACAATCTCTGCCAGCCAGCGAACCTCACTCTCACGATCCCCCGAGACGAGCATCACCCGCGAGAGCCCATGCGCCGGGGCCAGATGCTCAACGAAGGGTCGCCCGGCAACCCGCGGTGAATCGTGAAACCGCAACAGGCCGACCGCCTGCCCGTCAGCCACGACCACGCATTCAAGGCCCCCGGCGTGCTCAGGCAGCGTCGCCGCGCCAGCCGGATCACGCGCTGCCAGTTTCTGCCGGCTGGTGATCGTGAGCTGGCTCGCCGGCCCACCCGGTGGCATCACCCGACCGACCAACCCCTTGCCCGGCTCTTCGGCCAGACTGTCAACATCCCAAAGCGTCAATCCGCGGTCGCGGGCTGCCTCCAGCACGGCGCTTGCCAACGGATGCTTGGAGTAGGCCTCCAGGCTGGCCGCAAAGGCGAGCACTGTATCCGGTGGTCGATCTGCCAGCGGCACCAACTCCGTCAACTGGGGGCGGCCGTAGGTAAGCGTGCCAGTCTTGTCAAAGATTGCCGTGCGGCAACTGTCGAGCCGTTCGAGAATAGCGGGGTCCCGGATGACGATGCCGTGCTTGGCGGCCAGCGAAACCGCACCGATGATCGCCACCGGAATGCCGATCAGCAGGGGGCAGGGGGTGGCCACCACCAACACAGCCAGAAAGCGAATCGCATCACCGCTGGCCCACCAGGCCATTACCGCTAGGGCGAGTGCCAGCGGTGTGTAGAGGCCCCCAAGGGTATCGGCCAGCCGGCGGAGGTGAGGCCGCTGCTGCTCGCTCTCCCTCAACACCTGCATGATCTTGGCGTAGCGGCTGTCCTCCCCGACCCGGTCCGCGCGAATCTCAAGTGCCGACTCCCCGTTGATCGCCCCGGAGAGCACACCTGAACCAGGGGCTTTTCGCATCTGATAGGGCTCACCCGTGAGATAACTCTCATCCATGACACCACGGCCAGCCACCACCGTGCCATCGACCGGGCAGATCTCATGCGGGAGCACCACGATCGTGTCGCCGACAGTCACCTCCGCCAGCGGCAGATCGACGAGCCCTCCCGCAGCCCGCTGATGGGCAACCGTCGGCATCCGTCGAGCCAACGCATTGAGCACGTCGCCCGCCCGGCTGACCGCCCGGCTTTCCAGCGCCTCACCACCGGAGAGCATCAGCACCACCAGCACGCCGGCCAGATATTCCCCCAGCAGCAGGCTGGTGACAATCGCCATGCCGGCCAACAGGTCCGAACCAAAAGTGCCGCGCAACAGCTTCGTGAGAAGGTCGGCCACCAGCAGGCTGCCACCAACGAGCAGCAGGGCCAGCAGCGGCAGGTCGGCCACGGTCAGCGACCGCTCCATGAACCAGCCACCCGGGTCGAGTGGCCCCAGCGGCACCAGTCGGCTGCCCACCGGGACCGCCAGCAGGCCACCCCAGACCGCCATCGCCAGCATCGCCCCACCGGCGATCAGTTCATTCACAGGCCACGGTTTGTCGGCACGGGGGACAGTCAGCTGTGCATCCGCGGTCGCGGATCTCCCTCGGTGATGATCTCGGCTTCACGAGAGGCCAGCCAGTGCAGCCGGTCACGGACCGTGGCCTCAGGAGCCAGTTCACAGGCCAGCCGCACGTAGGTGGCATGGTGCCTCGCCTCCGACTCAAACAGCCCGCCATAGAAGGCAACCAGTTCTGCATCCTGCACATGGTCCTTCAAGAGCGAAAACCTCTCACAACTGCGGGCCTCAATCAGCCCAGCCACCAGCAGCCGATCGACCGCCCGGTCAGGTTCTCCCTTACGGATCAGTTCATGCAGCCGTGGGCCATAGTGGCTAGGGGCAAGTTTCCGGAACGGGATGGCCCGCCGCTTGAGCAGGTCGAGCACCATCTGAAAATGCTCCAACTCTTCATTGACGATCTCAGTCATCGCCCGGCTGAGGTTTGTGTTGTCGACGTAGGCAAACAGGAGATTCATCGCCACGCCGGCGGCCTTCTTCTCGCAGTGGGCATGGTCGATGAGAATTTCGTCGAGGTTGGTATCGACCTGGGTGAACCAGCGGACAGGAGTGGGGGCTTGCAGACTGAGCATGCGGACGACTCGGGTGGCAGGTGAACCGAAACGCTGTCATCATACTCTCTGACAGGGCTGCCAGCTGGCCAACCGCATCAACGGCCGCTGCCAGCCCGCCCGGTTCTTCACCCCGCCTGCGTCCCCACGAGCCCACCACCATGATCGCCTTTGACACACCGGCAGGTCAGCCTGAGCAGCCCGCCGATCGCAACCTCCTGGGGCAACCGCTCATCCCCTGTTCCACGGCGCCACTCACCGGCTTTTTCCGTGACGGCGTCTGCCGCACCTGCAGCGAAGACACCGGGTCGCACACGGTCTGCGCGGTCATGACCGAGGCCTTCCTTGCCTTCACCGTGCAGGCAGGCAACGATCTGGTCACCCCGCGGCCGGAATACGACTTTCCGGGCCTGGTGCCGGGAGATCGCTGGTGCCTCTGTGCCGCCCGCTGGCTTGAGGCGGTCCGGGCTGACTGCGGCCCAGCAGTGGTCCTGGAAGCGACGAGCGAAAAAGCCCTCGAGATCGTCCCGTTCGAACTGCTCAAGCAACATGCCGCCTCGGCCGAGTGATGCCGCCACCCCGCGCACAAAACAGCCCGGCTGCGTCGCCACGCAACCGGGCTGCAGCATACTTCTCGGTGTACCCCTAGAAGGCAGCCTGCAGTTGCATGCGGAAGAGCACGCCGGTCTGGCCGGCAACATAATTCGGGCCGCTGTTCGTAGCCGCCGAACCGTAGAGCTGGGTAGCGTCAAAGGACCACTTGTAGTTGTGGGTGCCGTTGACAAACCAGTTCACTCCGCCGGCATAGCCACGGCTGGGGCCGTAGTCACCGTAGATCTGTGAGGTGCGGAAGTTGACCTCAAACCGCTTCGGAATCAGGAAGTAGCCCGCCTCCATGCCGAAGCCGTGGTTGTAGATCACCTCGGAGGGCACGACCGCCTGCTGGCCTTTATCAGCACCGCTGTTGTACTTGCCGGCAAAGTTGCTCAGTTGCCGGAAGTAGTACTCCATGTCAAAACTCCAGCCCCGATACTTCCAGGCGGCATCGACTGCAAAGAGGGCGATGTCGTACTGGTCCACCGTGACCCCAGCAAAGATCGCATCGGGCGTTGTCACGATGGTGCCATCGGCCAGCCGAACAAAGTTCTGCTCAATCCGGGGCTGCTCAAACGGCCCCGGACCGTCCTGCTGCCCGTAAGTGAAACTGGTACCGATTTCAAGGGCGAAGTTGTCGTGGTCCTCAAGGTCTGAATAGCCGCGGCCGTGATTGCCGCTCACATCCCACCAGGTCGTCCCCGAGTAGACAAAGTTGCCGTCGATCTCAGCGGCGTTGGTCTTCCGCCCCGTGGTGTTGAAGCCGTCTCCGATCATCATGCGGTAGTAACGGTTTTCCAGATACTCACCTTCCGCCCAGATGCCGACCGTCCGGTCAGGTCGGAAGAAGGTGCAGGCGAGCGTTCGGTCAACCAGCCGTGTGGTCGTCGACCCGTTGAGCCATTCCCGGGACCCCGGCACGAACGCCTTGCCCAGAAAAACATTCAGCGAATCAGAGAATTTCCGGTTCACCCAGAAGTCGTGGATGATGACCTGGTCGCGGTCATCGGTGTCGAAGTCAAAGTTGATGAAGTACTGCAGATCAGGATCGAGAATAAATCCCTTGAAGCTGAGCCGGCCACGTTCGATCTCAAAATCACTGCGGTTATCGATTGGCAGCACCGTACCTGCGGAATTGGTCCAGGTGGGCTCTGAACGGGAAAAGCCGATGTAGCGGAACTGCATCCGGCCGTTCAATTTCATTGAGTAGGGGTCTTTTTCCGGATCATCCGGATTGAAGTAAAAGCCCCCGTCATAGCCGAGACCATATTCATCGTCACCGGTTGAGATCACATCGGTGTTGCTCACCCCAGCACCGGAAAGACTGCCGGAACGCTCATCGAGCACCGGTGCCGAGGCTGCCCGCCGGATGATCCGCCCCAGGTCACCCGACTCATGGAAGCGGTCACGGAAGGTGTCATGCTCCACCTCGAGCGTGTCGTGCTCGGACTCCAACTGTTGAATCCGCTGGAGCAGTTCCTGCACGGTCGGCTCTCGGTCTGTTGGAACGACATCGGTGTTGCTCGCTCCCACATCCGACAGACTGCCACTCCGCTCATCGAGCTGGCCGCCGACGCCTTCTTCTGCCAGCACGGAGACCGGCTTCGGTTCGGCAGCCGGAAGGACCGGCCCATCGGCCGCCGTCGCGGTAGAAAGAAACAACCCTAGGGCAGCCAGCGAAACTGCTGACTGCTTCACAATGCTTGACATCCTCATGTTTGATTCGAGGGCTCGGCGAGAGTGCGAGTCAAGGCAGAGCGGCGAGGGGCCACTAACTCCGCCTGTACCGGTTAAATCGGTTCCACTGACTTTTTGCTTTGTTAGGATTTTGCAGCTGACAGATTTTTTTCCGGATGCGGCCAGTTTCGGGGCTGCCTCGTTCTCCTCTGCTCCGAGACTTGCCCCGATTCACGTCGGTCTGGTAGGTCTTCCCGGCAGCCATCCGCCCATCCCCACCCGAAAGCCGTTGCCATGACTTCCCCACGCTCTCTCATGTTCCCTAGCTTCCCAGTTGTGCTCAGCCTCGCGGCCAGCCTTGTCAGTGGTGTGCTCGCCGCAGCCTCCGCCGAGCCGCAACAGCTCACCCTCTGGGACACTGCGGCCCCCAAGGCAGCCGAGGCACCGGCTGAGCCGCAGCCCTTCCTGGACATCTTCCTGCCAGTCGCGGACACGGCCAACGGTTCAGCCATGGTGATCTGCCCCGGGGGCGGCTACGGCGGGCTGGCCGTCGGCCATGAAGGAGCCGACGTCGCCGCCTGGTGCACCGCCAACGGCACCACTGCCTTCGTCCTGCATTACCGGCTGGGCCGGCAGGGGCATCACTACCCAACCCAGCTGATCGATGTGCAGCGGGCGATTCGGCTGGTGCGATCGAAGGCCAAGCAGTTCGCCATCGATCCGCACCGGATTGGCGTGATGGGCTTCTCAGCCGGGGGCCACCTTGCCTCGATGGCAGCAACCCTGTTTGGTGAACAGCCGACCCTGCCGGGCATGCGGGCCGACGCTGTTGATACGGTCAGTGCCCGGCCCGACCTGGCGGTGCTCTGCTATCCGGTGATCGCGATGAATGCTCCACACGCCCATCGGGGCTCCCGCAAAAACCTCCTCGGGCCACATGACAGTGACGCCCTCGCCGACCGACTCAGTACCGACCGCCGCGTGACGAAGGACACCCCACCGACCTTTCTCTTCCAGACCGATGAAGACAGCGGCGTGCCAGCAGAAAATGCCGTCGGCTTCTACCTCGCCTGCCGACGGGCTGGGGTCCCGGCGGAACTGCATGTCTATCAGCCGGGCCGGCACGGCATCGGGCTGGCGACAAAATATCCCGGCGTCGCCACCTGGCCCGATCGCCTCCGCGACTGGCTGACACTGCAGGGGTTCTTCCAGCCGGCCGACTAAGCGACCACGCAACGCACCCGGCCGCCACGCTGCTGACATTCAGGCATTCAGCGTGACGACCAACAACGCTGTTGCCGCCGCCCGTTCCTCACGGCTGCCCACAAACGAGAGTTCATCGCCAGCCTGCAGAACAACGTCGGGCCCCGGATTGCGCATCAGTTGACCGTTCCGGCGGACGGCGATGATCGTCACGCCGGTGGCTGCCCGGATGCCGAGGGCCCCGATGGAGTGGCCCTCAACCACGCCGCCGGCTGGAATCCGACAACTGCCAATCTGATCCAGCAGATCAGGGGTTCCATCAGGCCGCAGGGCAACCCGCCGACCGCTGCCCCGCAGAAACCCGTAATTCTCGAGCCGCAGGTCATCGACAAGATCGTCGATCGTCTCCTCCGGCACATCGTAGATGCCCAGCACCCGCTCGAAAATCGAGAGGGCGGTCTCGAATTCAGCCGGCACGACCACATCGGCCCCGAGCAGCCGCAGTTCATCCACCTCAGCAAGGTATTCGGTTCGCACCAGAATCTGGGCATCCGGGGCGAGGTCGCGGGCCACCCGCACGCTTCGCCGGGCGCTGGCCGGATCGGAAATGGCGACCACATACGCCCGCGCTCGCTCAATGCCGGCATGCTCGAGAATCGCCGCCCGCGTGCAGTCGCCGTAGCGAATATCAAGACCGGTGGCCCGCTCACGGCGAACCGTCTCGGGGTTGAGTTCGAGAATCACGTGCGGCACGCCAAATTCATTGAGGGCCGTCGCGAGGTTGCGGCCATTGATGCCAAAGCCAGCGATCACGACATGATCGTGCAACTGGGCCCCTGCCGCGGGCGGTGGCTCTTGAAACAGCCGGCCCAACCGCTGGCTGTGCGCCAACCGGCCACAGAGCGCTGCCAGCAGGCTGGTGACGACCGGCGTGGCGGCCATCCTCATCACCGCCACGGCAAGGAACGCTTGATAGTCCTCCGCGGTCAGCAGCCCAACTTCAGCACCCCGGGAACCCAGCACGAACGAAAACTCTCCCACCTGCGCAATGGTGCCACCCGCCAGAATCGCCGTCCGCAACGGAAAGCCGGCGACCAATGCTGGAATGGTGGTCGCAAGCAATTTGCTCACCAGGATGGCCACCACGATGAGGCCGACCAAGCCCAGGTGGCCGACCACAAACGCGATATCAAGCAGCATGCCCACCGACACGAAGAACAGGCTGGCCAGCGTATCCCGGAAGGGCAGCACCTCGACGAAGGCTTGATGGCCATACTCACTCTCCGAGAGGGCAAGCCCTGCCAAGAACGCCCCCAAGGCCAACGAGAGGCCAACCTTGGCCGTGATGGCAGCCGTCCCCAGACAAATCAGCACCAGGGTGATCAGAAAGAGCTCCCGATTCCGCAGCCGCACCACGGCATGGAGCACCCGCGGTATGACCCGGCGACCTGCGACCAGAACGGCCGCCACGACTGCCAGACCCGCCACCACCGCCAGCAACGGGTTGGTGAAAAGTGGCTCAGCATGACCAGCGGCATGAGACCGAGTGGGCTGGGCATCCGCCGCGACACCAGCGGCCGCGGCCAGCAGGGGCACCGCCAGCATCGCCACCACCACCAAGAGGTCTTGCAGCAGGAGCACCGCAATCGCCACCCGGCCCGGCGGGGTGCCGGTCTCGCTGCGGTCAGCGAGCAGTTTCAGCACGATCGCCGTGCTCGACATCGCCACGAGCAGCCCAGCAAAGACTGCCTGGGGCAGGGTGCCGAAATACCACCAGGTGCTCGCTGCAGCGAGCAGCGTCGTCCCGGCAATCTGCGGCAGCCCGATTTTCAGCATCAACGGCAGCATGCTCTGCAGCCGGGACATCGAAAACTCAAGCCCCACCGAAAACAACAGGACCACCACACCGATCTCGGCCAGCAGTTCAACACTCTCAAGGTCATCGACCAGCGACAGCCCGTAGGGCCCGACAATGACCCCCGAGACGAGCAGGCCGATCACACTCGGGATCTGGGCCCGGCCAAACAGGAAGACCACCACCGCCGTCACCGCAAACACGACGAGAAGGTCGGCAAGAAACATGGAGGCTTTAGGTGAAGGGGGCAAAGGACGTGCAGGCCCATTCTTACCCACCCACCCGAAAAAATCACCGCCGCCTACCGCTGCCCGGAATCGCCCTAGGGAACTGCCGCAGCCGTTTGGTACACACCGCATCCTGCATGTGTAGACCCGTCCCTTTTCGCCCGGCCACTGCCATGGTGCTCCATCCACTCGCTCGCTGGCTAACGCTGCCGTGTGCCGTGCTCGCGGTTGGCCTGCTGACGGCCGGGCCGGTCACCGCTGCGGACGATGCCGCCCTACGGATCGAGACCGAGGTCTTCGACGATGACGACGCAGCGCCCCTGGCCCACAGCCTGACCCTCTTTGCCGGAGACGTGGCCTGGGACTTTCTCGATATTTCCCGCGAGCAAATGGCCGAGGCTGCCGCCACCAGCAGTGGCTTCAGTGGTGAGATCATTCTCCATGACCCGATCCGCGAGCGGGTCGTGCTGATCGATCCCCACCGCAATGTGCGAACCTCGGTTGATACCATTCAGTTGGAACGCCTCAGCGTGTCCCTGACCAGTTGGGCCCGCCAGTCTGACGATACGCTGATCTGTTGGGCAGGAGGCCCCGCCTTCGGCGAAGGAGTCCATGAAGACGCTGGCACCTTTGAACTGATCGGTCCGCGGGTGCGCTATCAGATCGAAACCACTGCCGCGCCGTCCCCTGACATGGCCACTCGCTACCGACGCTTTGCCGACACCGCCATTTTGCTGCGGGCGTTGTTGCATCCTGGTGGGGTCCCCCCGTTTCCACGCCTGGAAATGAATCGGGCGATTGCCAGTGCGCGGGCGCTGCCCACCGCTGTGACGCTTGAGACCGAACCCCGCGGTGGCCTGGCGGCCGCCGGCCTGGGCGGTGTCTTGCAGCGCACGCTTCGCTCACGCCATCGCATTCATCCGGCGCTTCGCTCGGATGACCTCCGGCGAATTGCTGATGCGGAAGCCTGCATGGCAGCCGCTGAAGACATCAGCCTCGCGGCCTACACCACCGCCGTCGAGCCCTGACCGACTGCGGCATGCAGCCGGGGAGTGGACGCCTCGCGCACGAGAGCCGCGTGCCGGTCCACTGAACGCAGCGTGCTGGCGAACAAAAAACCGGCGCCTGCTGCAGCCGGCACGATCGGCACCATTGCATGCGAAATCGTCACGGCCAAGAAACCTTTGCCGTTCGGACGATATTCCCTGTGGCTCCCATCTTGCCCAGGCCTTCAGGTAACCCAGTCGCGGTGCCGTCCACCCGCAAGTAGTTACTTGACGCCTGTACAGTTCTTGGCTCTATTCATCTCAAACATGCATCTCACGAGGAACGGAGGCTTTCATGCTGGTGTTGTCCCGGAAGCAGAACGAGCGAATTCGCGTTGGGGAATCGGTGGTCGTAACGGTGGTGCGGGTCAACGGTGACAAGGTGCGAATCGGCATTGAGGCACCAACAGACATGCGGGTCCTGCGGGACGAATTGGAAGCGACGGGTGATGTCATCCTCGAGGATTCCGGGGAGCTGCCGATCACACGGTTCTGCACGCTCGCCGGATAACCGGCCCTGTGAGCAGTGGGCAGAAACACGTGGCAGGCATGGACAATGCGGAAGCGGCAGGGTCGAACGGGCGGGCCGGGCCCGTTCGACCAGCACAACGGACGCGCTGGTGGTGGCTGGTGGTGACCAGCCCGGCCGTCGGGCTCGGACTGGCCTGGCTGGTGATCACAACACCACCGGCGTTTTATCGGGCCGCAGCAGTCACCGGGCCCGAGGCGGCAGGGGCTGCCGGACGATTCGTGACGAGCCTGGCGGCGATCGCGACCGCCAGTCGCCAAGAAGGATCATGGGGGGTCGATATGCAGGAACGAGATATCAATGCCTGGCTGGGTACCGATCTGCCCCGCAATCATCCTGACCTCTTGAATGGTTCCGCCTGGGGACGACTCTCCCAGCCACGAGTCCGGCTCGAACCAAAACTGGCCCGCATCGGCATCGAGGTTAGCACCTGGGGCATCACCGCAGTTGCCTGGGCGGACGTTGAAGTGACCATGCGATCGGCCAACCACTTCGTGGTGTCGATCCGTCGGGCCGGCCTCGGCAGCCTGCCGCTGCCGCGGGATGCCGTCCTGAAGGAATGCGGTCGCCGCCTCATGAAAGCGGGGCTCGATACCCAGATGCAACGGTTCCGTGACCGCAGTGTGCTGCTGGCGGTCGTCCCCGACCGGCTCACTGAACGGCCGGTGGCCCCGACCGCCGGGCCACGCCAGCCGAGCCGCCGCTGGGAAGTGGACTCGCTGCGGATCGACCGCGGGTCTCTCACGCTGGCCGGAACCAGCCGATCGCTGGAACGGTCCCGTCACGCTGAGCGGGCCAGCCCATGAGCCCACCCGTGTTGCAGTTCTTCGGGGCCGCCGGCACCGTCTCGGGGTCGCGGCATCTGCTCGAGGTCGGTCACAGTCGGCTGCTTGTCGACTGTGGGCTGTTCCAAGGCGAGAAGCGGCTCCGGCTGAAAAACTGGGATGACTTCCCGGTGCCCCCTGCCTCGATCGACGCGGTCGTCCTGACGCATGCCCACCTCGATCACTCGGGCTATCTCCCCCGACTGGTCCACCGCGGGTTCTCCGGCCCCATCTACGCCACCGCACCAACGGCTGACCTGCTCAGTTTGCTGCTCTATGACTCGGCCAAGTGCCAGGCCGAGGATGCCGCCTACGCCAACAAGAAGGGCTACTCGCGGCATCGCCCCGCCCGACCGCTGTATGACGAACACGATGTCAGCCAGACCCTGCGGCAGCTCACGCTCATCGAACGGGAAATCTGGTTCAGCCCCGCCGCCGGCCTGCGGTGCCGGGGCCATGATGCTGGTCACATGCTCGGGAGTTGTTTCCTCGAAATAGAAGCCGGCGAGCCAACGGTCAGACTGATCTTTTCGGGTGACGTCGGTCGCTTCGACGCACCCCTGTACCATGACCCCGCACCGCCGCCCGACTGTGACTATCTGATCTGTGAAAGCACCTATGGCGATCGTGACCACCGGCAGGACAACCCCCTTGAAGAACTTGCCACCGTGGTCAACGAAGCCGTGGCGCGTCGTGGCATGCTCCTGGTCGCCTCGTTCGCGGTGGGACGGGCCCAGCAGCTGGTCTATCTGTTGCGGACCCTGATGGGCAGCGGAAAGATTCCCCCTCTGCCGATCTGGGTTGATTCACCAATGGCCGTGGCCGCCACCGAAGTCTTCCGCCAGCATGCCGGGGAGCACGACTTTGCCGAAGCCAAAGAGGCCGGCGTCGTGGCCAGCCTGTCACCAGGTGATGTCCATCTCTCGCGGTCGGCGGCCGAGTCGAAGGCGATCAATGCCTACGATGGTCCGGGCGTCATCATCGCGGCCAGTGGCATGATGAATGGCGGCCGCATCCTCCATCACCTGAAACGCCGGCTGCCCCTGACGGAGACCACCGTGCTGCTGGCAGGCTTTCAGGCCAAGGGCACCCGGGGCCGCAACCTCCAAGAGGGTGCCAAGTATCTGCGGATCCATGGGCGTGACATCCCGGTGGCGGCTGCCGTCCGGCAGATCGATGCCTTTTCCGGCCATGCTGACCGCCGTGAGATCGCCCGTTGGCTTGCCCCCATGGCGGCCCCCAAGCGAACCTTTTTGGTGCATGGTGAACCAGTCGCGGCCCACGGCATGGCCGAACACCTCCACCAGATGTTTCAATGGACGACGCAGTGCCCGGCTCTCGGTGAGCGGATTGTCTTGGAGTGACTCGATGCCCAAAAAACCAGATACGACGAGCGATTCCCCGCAACCGGCCAACGGCACCCCCTGGGGAGAGGCTCAGGGCCGCAGTTGCCCGATTCTCCCTGACACCATCCTCGGCAACGACGTCGCCTTGGTGGCCGAGAACATGGACGAGATCCTCCGGTCCCCCAGTTACAGCTTGCCCCAGCATGACCGGTCGCTGCTGGAGCGGACCGAAATGCGGGGCGTGCGGATGCTTTTGGAACTCGGCAAGGCCGATCTCGCCTTTCAGGCCGACAACATCACCTCGACGATCATCGTCTTTGGTGGCACTCAGATCGTTGAGCGGAACGCTGCAGAACGACGGCTGTCGGAGGCCCGCCGCAATGCGGCTGCTGATCCGACCAACCCAAGTCTGGCCCGGGCGGTCGAGCGAGGCGAGCGGCTGGTCGGCCTGTCGCACTTCTATGACGATGCCCGGGAATTTGCCCGACTGGTCTCGATCGACAACCAGTGCGACGAAGAGCGGGCCTACGTGGTGGTGACCGGCGGCGGCCCGGGCATCATGGAGGCAGCCAACCGGGGTGCCTTTGATGTTGGCTGCAAGTCAATTGGCCTCAACATCAAACTGCCCGCCGAGCAGCAGCCCAATCCGTTCATCACGCCGGAACTCTGCTTTCAGTTTAAATATTTTGCAATGCGGAAGTTCCACTTCATTCTGCGGTCGGTTGGAGCAGTGCTCTTTCCCGGCGGCTTCGGGACGCTCGACGAAATGTTCGAGACGCTCACTCTGCGACAGACCCACCGCATGCAGCCGATTCCGATCATCCTGTTTGGCCGCGACTACTGGTCGCATGTGGTCGACTTCCAGTTTCTGGCTGACTCCGGCGTGATTGCCGAGGAGCATCTCGATTTATTCGACTATGCCGAGACGCCCCTGGAAGCCTGGGAAAAAATCCTCGCCTTCCACGAACAGCGGCGGGGTCCCTAGCGGAAGGGCACCCTGACTCAGCCTGCGCGCAGCGACTTCGCCGGGGGCAGCGTGAGCGTGAAGGTGCTGCCTTTGCCAGGCTCACTGACTACCGTGATGGTGCCACCGTGGGCTTGCACAATATGCTTGACGATCGAGAGCCCGAGGCCGGTTCCCCCCACCTGCCGGCTCCGTCCCCTGTCCACCCGGTAGAACCGCTCAAACAGCCGAGGCAGATGCTCTGCCGGAATGCCACAGCCCGCATCACTCACACTGATCGACAGTTCCGCCCCGCCGGCGGTCGCCGGATCCTCGGCAGCCTGCACCCGAATCGGCTGCCGACTGCCGCCATACTTGATGGCGTTGTCAATCAGATTGAGCACCGCCTGCTCCAGCAGCGGCGCGTTGACCTCGGCGGTGAGATCCACCGGGCAGTCGGTCTCGATCGCCAGGCCTCGTTCCGTCGCCCGGGGCAGGCAGCTGGCCCGGGCAGACGCCAATAACTCAGCCACACGGACTGTATCCAGCGGCAATGACCCGGCCTCTTCACTCTGCTCGATCCGGGAGAGCGCCAACAGGTCTTCGATGATCGCCTCCAGCCGATCGGCCTGCTTGGCCACGATCGCAAGAAACCGGCGGGCGTCGGCCGGATCATCAACCGCTCCATCCTGCAGCGTCTCGACAAACCCCTTGATCGAAGCGACTGGCGTCTTCAGTTCGTGTGACACATTGGCAACGAAGTCCCGCCGGACCGTCTCCAGTCGCTCCAGTTCCGTCACATCATTGAGCACAATCACCGCCCCTCCCTCGCCGGACGGATCCCGAAGGGCAGTCCCCCGGCCATGAAAGAGGCGGCTGACCGGATCGGCCAGCACAAAGTCATCTTCGACCGGCTCGCGGCAGTCGATCGCCTGGAGTACAAACCGCCGAATTTCCGGATTGCGAATCACCTCCTGCAGCGGCCGCCGGAGCACCGCATCAATATCGACCTGCAGGAGGCTGGCGGCCGCCTGATTGATGCCGACGATCCGCTGGCGAACATCAACGGCCAGCACCCCTTCAATCATGCTGTCGAGCACCGCTTCCTGCTCGGTATCCCGGCGGTCGATCGTCAATCCCCGTTCCACCAACTGCGTTCGCAGGGTCGTCACCGCATCCGCAATGCCAGCCAGCTCCCTGACTGCGGACGTAGGCAGTCGCACCAACTCCCCAGCGGCTGCCTGCCGCACGCCGCGGGCGAGGTCACCCAGCGGCCGGGCCACGCGGTGGGCAAGCATCCACCCCACGAGGAGCATCAAGGCACCAACGGCCAGGAACCCCATCAGCACCCGCTGCAGCACCGCATGAAGCACCCGGTCACTGCCCTGGGTACCAGCCGACACCCGCAGCACACCGGTCGGTGCCGCAACCGGCCCAAGCGGCACCGCCACCACAAACATCCGGCTGCCACTGGCGACGTCATAGCGACTCACCCGAGCCGACCGGCCGGCGAGCGCGGCATCCGAAAGCTGCTCGTACTCTGGCCAGCGATCGTTCGGCTCACCCGCGTTCGCATCAAGAGGCGACCCGGCCACCTGCCGGCCTTCCCGGTCCAGCACCTCGAAGGTCAGGCCGGAACGATCGATGAGCCCGCGGGCATGCCGCTCGAACTGCTTTCGCCCCGCAGGATCCTCCAGGTCGGGCAGCATCTCGGTGAGGCCAATCGCCGTATCGGTCAAGTGCTGAAAGGCTGCTTCATCCGCCAGCGCCGCCAGCCCCAGTGACGCCAGCCAGTAACAGGCAACCATCAGGGTCACACCTGCCACAGCAGCAGTCACAAACAGATGCCAGGCAAACCGGTTTCTGGACATGGCAGGATGCGGTTGAGGACGGAGGGATCACGCCCGGAACCGATAGCCAACACCTCGCACGGTCTCGATATTGCTGCCAAAGGATCCAAGCTTCTTCCGGAGGCCAGCGACTTGGACGTCGACCGACCGCTCCGTGACAGGATAATCCTCTCCCTTCACCGCGTCGACGATCTGCGCTCGGGTATAGGCCCAACCGGGCCGCTTGGCCAGAAATTGCAGCAGGGCAAACTCGGTGTAGGTCAGCCGCACTGGCTCGCCGGCAACAGTCACCTCATGCCGGCCCGGGTGGATGACCAGTTCCCGAATTTCAATCGTTGTCTCCTGCTGGCTGCGGCGTTCAGCATCCTTCCGTCGCAGCAGCGATTTTACCCGAGCCGCCAGCACCCGGGGGCTGAAGGGTTTGGTGAGGTAGTCGTCACTGCCCTGCTCGAGCCCGGCAATCACATCCCGCTCTTCACTCTTGGCCGTGAGCATGATGATGGGGATGTCACGGGTTTTGGCCTCGGCCCGCAGCCGACGGCAGACTTCCAGGCCATCGATTCCCGGCAGCATCAGATCGAGCACAATCGCGTCCGGGGCCTGCTGGCCGGCCTGTCGCACCGCCTCCTCACCGGTACCAACACAGGTCACGATGTGCCCCTGCTTGGTCAGCGTATAGCGAACGAGTTCCAGCAGATCTTCCTCATCGTCAACCACCAGGATGCGATGGGCAAGCGGTGTCTCGGGCGTGACTGTCGAGGGTGCCATGGGCTGCTGGATGCTGAAAACCACGAAACCGGGCCTTTGGCTTCAGAGTCTAGAGACTGAGCCGGGTCTCCATTCGTTAGTTTTCGATGAGCCGCCTTCTTGCCCAGTCCCCCGTGGGCCGCTTACGAAAACAGCATATCGACATCGTCGCTGGTCAGGCCCGACAGAATACCGGTATCGGCCGTCACGATCGAATCGGCCAACTCTCGTTTCTGCTCCTGCAGGGCGACGATCTTCTCCTCGACCGTATCCCGGGCGATCAACCGATAGGCGAACACCGGCCGGGTCTGCCCGATCCGGTGGGCCCGGTCGATCGCCTGCGCTTCGACGGCAGGGTTCCACCAGGGATCGAGGATGTAGACATAGTCTGCCGCCGTGAGATTCAGCCCCTGCCCGCCCGCCTTGAGGCTGACGAGGAACAGCCGGCAGTCAGCGTCTTCCTGGAACCGCTCCACCCGACTCTGCCGGTCGGTGGTCTTCCCGTCGAGATACTCATAGACCTGCCCCCGGGCGTCGAGCTGCCGCCGGAGAATGGCCAGGAAACTGGTGAACTGGCTGAAGACGAGCACCTTGTGTCCCTCATCGAGCACTTCACTGAGTTGCTCAAGCAGGGTGTCGAGTTTTGCAGCCGGCTCATCGATGCGACCGGCATCAATCAGGCCCGGATGGCAGGCTGCCTGACGCAGCCGCAGCAGTGCCTCCAAGACCGCAATCCGGCTGCGGCCGATTCCCTGCTGGCCAATGCGTGTGGCCAACTCATTCCGGTAGTGCAGCCGCAGGTCGTCATACGCCTTTCGCTGCTGCTCACCAAGTTCGCAGAAGAGTGTCTGCTCGGTCTTCTCGGGAAGATCGGCCAGCACCTGCGTCTTCGTCCGCCGCAGTAGATAGGGCCGCACGGCGCGGGCAACCAGTTCGGCACCGTTACCCCGCCCCCCAGCCAGGAACCGCTTCAGCCGGGCTGCCGTGCCAAGCTGGCCCGGATTCAAGAATTCGAAAATGCTCCAGAGTTCACCAATGTGGTTCTCGACAGGTGTCCCCGTCAGCGCAAGTCGCTGGCGAGCCTTCAGCAGGCGACAGGCCTTGGCCGCCTGACTGCCGGCATTCTTGATGGCCTGCGCCTCATCGAGGATGACATAGTCAAACTCCGTTTTGCGGTGCTGCACGATGTCGCGGCGGAGCGTGCCATACGTGGTCAGGATGAGGTCGTAGTCCGCAAACGAGTCGACCGAAGACGACCGTTCCTGGCCGGTGTGATTGAGCAGCCGCAGCTGCGGCGCGAACCGGCGGGCCTCCTCCATCCAGTTGAAAATCAGACTCTTGGGCACAATGACCAGGGACGGCCGCGAGGTCAGGCCCGCCTCCTGCACCACCCGCTGCCGCCGCAACACCAGCGCGAGAATCTGAATCGTTTTGCCCAACCCCATGTCATCGGCGAGACAGCCCCCTAGGCCCAACCGCCCAAGGAACGTCAGCCAGCCGAGGCCCTCTCGTTGATAGTGCCGAAGGGTTCCCTGGAAGCCCTCCGGCTCATGCTCAGCCTCGGGCCGACCCCCGCTCGCCAGTTCTTCGCGAATGGCCGCGAAGGCATCGTCAACATGCGAATGCGGCATGCCAGCAAGCAACGCATCAAGCAGGGCCGCCTGCATCCGCCCGTACCGCAGCCGACCATCTTTCTGCTCTGCGAGCGCCAGCAAGGGCTCCAACTGGGCGGCGAAGTCAGCAGGCAGGATGCCGCGAGACCCATCCTCAAGATCGACCGCCCGGTCACCGCGGGCTAGGGCCGTCAACAAGGCCGGCATGTCGGCCATCACCCCACCAAAATCGATCGACCCAGAGAGTTCAAACCAGTCGATGCCGCTCGTGACATTCCAAGCCACACTGCCAGCCGGCCGGTACCGCCGCCCCGACACTTCAACGGCCCAGCCAACCGCCGCCAGCTGGGACACCGAAGCATCCAGTCGCGCCCGGGCCACCTCGACATGATGAGTTGGGGGCTCTGCGGCCTCGGCCGTGGACGACCGGGCCGGACTGAATCCGAAGCGGGGCAGGGCTGCCAGTGCCGCCCGCTCTGCGGGTCGGTTCCTGCGGACCAGCCGTCGTCGGGTTGCATCAGCAGCACCACCAGCCGGATCGTCAGCAGCAATCAGGATGCCGCCATAGTCAAACCAGATCGTGCCGCCGAGCTGCACCTTCGGCCGGCTGCGTCGTGAACGCCGCCGGGGCTGCCCCACGGTCGCCTCAGGATCGACGGCCGCATCCTCCGCAGCGGTGCTGGCGGCATCATCCAGAACCAGTTTGGGCTGGGGTCGACCCGACTCAATCTGCCAACCGGTCCACCCAGGCAGATCGAGCCGGGGCAGGTTAGCCAGCCCCGCCAGCCGTTCGATCAGGCCATCAACCTGCGAGCCGGCCAGTTCAATCGCGCCCCGTCGGTCAAACTGCTCAAGCCATCCTTGCAGCCCGGTCGGCCCGTCCGCTGGAACAACTGCCTGCTGATCAATTCCGTTGGGGTCAACCGCAAGACGGGCCAGCCGGTCACCCATCACCACAAAGCCCGCCCGCAGCAAGAGTCGCGGCGCTGAGAGTGCCTTTCGCTCGCTGCCCCGAACCAACACGCCGTTGAGGCTCGCCTTCTTGGGCCGGACCAGCTTCCGTTGTTGCTCACCGGTCGCTAGGTCATCTTCCAGACAGGCAGCCAGCCCCGTGTCATCGCCGGGCTCAACCTGCATAGAAAATTCCCAGGGGCGACCCGCGTCCCAGATCAGCGGCACCACGGTCTCGGGCGCCCGGCGGGGTTCCGGCTGGAGCAGCAGGCGGCCCTCACCACAGAGCATAGCTAGATCGTGGGCGGCTGACTGACGGCTGAGAATGAAGCGGGCCATCGTTCGCTGTTCCAGGGGCACGCCGCCGTGGTGGGTCTCATCCGCGGCGGTGCCGGCCAGGGCCGCCAGCACTCGCTGCTCGTCCGCGTCGAATTGCTCAAAGGCCACGGCCTGCGGCCCAATGATGATCGGCTTGGGCCGACCACAGGGCTGGCCAATCTCATCGATCGCCATTCGACAGGGCTCCACCACCACCACCTGCCGGTCAGCCGCTGCGGCGTCGAGCAGGAACATCAGCGTGCCTGTCGCTTTGCGGAGATCGGCCAGGGCGATGCCCGCCGTCTGAACCGCTGGCTCAACGAGTCGCCGCCGGGTCTCCAGTTCGGTTGCCCAGGCAGGCTGGCGGGTTGTCCGCCGCACCTGCGGGTCACCGGAAGCCGGGCTGTTGAGGCGGGCGCCCCCATGCCGCGACACCGTCTTCACGGCACGCGGGTCCGCAACCGCTGCCAGACTGCTGACCGCAACCTGTTCCACGTCAGGGGCTGGCTCGTCAGCGTCTGTCTCATCCGCCACCACATCGAGGGTGACCGGCGTCTGGTCGGCAATGCCGGCGAGCAGACCCCGACGATCAATCTCAAGCAGCACCGCTGCCACGAGGGCACAGGGCTTGCCCGCCCGTCCATCCGGACTGGTGCAGCGGCTCTCCAGAATCATGCCGCCCCGACGGTTCGCCGACAGCTCCAGCAGCACTTCATGGTTGGTGCCGTCGTCGTCGGCCAGCGTGGCCTGCACCTGGCCAACCCGAGGGCAGATCACCTTTTCTGGAACCAGTTGGCGAGCCCGCTTGCGGGTTCGGGCATCGAACAGATGAAAGAGACGCTTCTCCAGTGTGGCCATACGCAATCGTGTCGGGATGAGGATGGATGAATCAATGACTCAACGGGATCGCCCACGCCAGTGCCTCATTGGTGCACCGCGCAGGCCAATCCACAGTTGTACCCGATCTGGCTGTGGCCGCGTCGATTTTTCACGGCTGCCACCCCAAATGCATGCGACCGCCGACCTCGCCTCAGCCGACCGCCTTCACGGTGGCGATCAGTTCCAGCACATTCTCCACCGGCGTCTGCGGCAGAATGCCGTGGCCGAGGTTCATGATGTGACCGGGGCGGCCCGCCGCCCGGGCGAGCACCTCGCGGGTTCGCTCCCGAACCACATCGGGCGTGGTGTGAAGGACAGCAGGGTCGAGATTGCCCTGCACCGCCCGGTCATAGCCCACCTGCTGCCAGGCCTCGTCGAGGTTGATCCGCCAGTCGACGCCGATCACCGAACCGCCAGCCTCGGCGGCCAGCGGCAACAGCGCCGGGTTACCGGCGGCAAAGTGGATGACCGGCCCGCGGTTGGCCACTGCCTCCAGCACGGCTCGGCTGTGGGGCAGCACAAACTCGCGGTAGTGTTCTGGCCCCAGGCAGCCTACCCAGCTGTCAAACACCTGCACCGCATCGGCGCCTGCATCAAACTGCGCCAGCAGGTAGCGGCTGATCGTTCGAGCCAGTCGGCCCATCAGTTCATGCCAGGTGCCCGGGTCGGTCAGCATCAGCCGTTTGGTGTGCAGCCAACTGCGGCTGGTGCCCCCTTCAATCGCATAGCCGAGCAGCGTGAAGGGGGCTCCGGCAAAGCCGATCACCGGCAGGTCGGCCGCCAAGCCTGCTCGGGTGGCCCGCACCGTCTCGTAGACAAAGTCGAGCGAGCTGACATCCTCCAACTCGCGAAACCGCGGCAGATCGTCGGCAGTTCGCACCGGGTTATGGATGACCGGGCCTTCCCCCTCGGCAAACTCAAGCGCCAGCCCCATCGGCTCGAGGATCGGCAGGAGATCGCTAAAGATGATTGCGGCATCGACACCGAGTCGGTCAACGGTAGCCAGCATCACTTCCGCCGACAACGCGGGGGACTTGCAGAGTTCCAGAAACGTCACCCGACTGCGAACCGCCTGATATTCCGGCAGGTACCGGCCCGCCTGCCGCATCAGCCAGACCGGTGGCCGGGGCACCGCTTCGCGGCGGCAGGCCCGCAGAAACAGGGAGTCGTGGGCCGAGCCGGTGGGCGAGCCCGATGGCATGGAATCAGCGGCGGATGGTGGGGGTAGCGACATCGACGCAAGTATAAGCCGTTTTTCCCGCCCCTGCCGGGTCGTGGACGACCGATCACGGGCTACACTTGAGGGGTTCCCGCTGCGCGTGCCCCAGAGTGTCATGGCTGAGTTCATTTCCCGCATTTCCGTTGTCTGCTTCGCGGCCAGTTACAGCGTTGCCCTCGGCTTTGAGGTGACGCGGCTCTGGTTCCGATCGAGCGTTCGCGGCGCGACGATGATCGGCTTCGTGGCTGCCGGCCTGATCGCGCAGACGCTCTACCTGGCCTGGCGGGCAGCCACCGTCACAGCGATTCCCCTCTCCAGTGGCTTTGACTGGTACCTGCTGGCTGCCTGGGTGTTGGCGGCCGGCTCACTCTGGATGACGATTGCCAACCCCCGCACACCGGTTGGGCTGTTTGTTCTGCCGGTGGTACTGGCCCTGATCGGGGCTGCTGAACTCTCCAGCCGTGAGCCGTTTCCCCAGAGTCCGGCCACCCAGATCTGGGGCGCAATCCACGGTAGTTTCAATCTGGCGATGAGTGTGGCGGTGGTCCTCGGAGGCCTGGCTGGAGGCATGTGGCTGATTCAGGCTGGTCGCTTAGCCCGCAAGCAGGCTCCGCTGCAGGGCTTTCGGATGCCGAGCCTCGAGAAGCTTTCGCTCTGGTCAGCGCGGATGATCGTCGTTGCCGCCTGGGCCGGCGGCAGCGGGTTTCTCTCTGGCATCATCCTCAATGCGGTCAACCGCCAGCGAGGACTCCTTGAGACCGTGCCCTGGACCGATCCCGTGGTGCTGCGGATGGGCATGCTCGTCCTTTGGCTGATCAGCGGTGTAGTCATCTCGCGAGCCGTTGCCCGGCAGGCCAACGGCCGGCGGGTCGCGGCGGTCGTGTCCCTGGTGAGCCTCTGTCTGCTGACGGCCTCCATTCTCTGGGGTGTGTTCGGCAGCACACGGCATGGGGTGCCCCCGCAGCAGGCGGTGCCGACCACGGCAGCCGATACCGACGGAGGTGCCGCATGAGCCTCACCTTTGTCGGGGGCAGTCACCGCACCGTCCCGATTGAACTCCGCGAGCGGCTCGCCTTTTCGGCCGAGCAGGCGGCCGAGGCGTTGGCCCGTTTCCGGACGGCGTTTCCCGGCAGTGAAGCCGTGCTGCTGTCCACCTGCAACCGGGTCGAACTCTACGCGGCTGACGAGCAGCAGCAGGGGCCACCACCGCCTGACGAACTGGCGATGTTTCTGGCTGAATGTCGCGGAGTCGATCCCACCAGCGTTGGTGGGGTGCTGGGCGGCGATCAGGGGCCCGCCGCCGTCAAACATCTCTTCTGCGTGGCGGCTGGACTCGACAGCATGGTGCTGGGTGAACCCCAGATCGTGGCGCAGGTCAAACAGGCCTGGCAGATTGCCCAACAGAGCGGCACCACCGGTCCGCTGACCGGCGAACTGTTTCAGGCCGCCCTGCGGGCCGCCAAGCGGGTGGCCAGTGAAACTGCCGTCGGCCGGGAACGGCTTTCCATTCCCAGCATGGCGGTCGCCGACTTTGCCGCCGGGGTGTTTGAGCGGTTCGATGACAAGCGGGTTCTGCTGATCGGTGCTGGCAAGATGGCTGCTGAAACGCTCCGCTATCTGGCTGACGCTGGTGCCCGCGACGTGCAGGTGATCAACCGCACCGCGGGGCGGGCCGAGCAGCTGGCCGAGCGGCTCGGTGGCACCGCCCGGCCCTATGCCGACCTGACAACGGAAGTGGCCACCGCCGATCTCATCGTCAGTACCACCGGCGCGACCGAGCCGGTGGTGACCCTCGAGACCTACCTGAAACTTGAGCCGAGCCGGCAGGGTCGACCGCTGGTCGTGCTCGACCTAGCAGTGCCGCGGGATTTTGATCCGCGGATCGGCCAGCGGGCTGGGGTCTGGCTCTACTCCGTCGATGATCTCGGCCAGGCCTGTGAGGCCAACCGACAGCGTCGCCAGCGGGAGATGCCGGCGGCCCTGACGATTATCGACGAAGAGACCCGGCGGTTCATGGGTGATCTACACCACCGCTCAACCGTTCCGGTCATCGAACAACTCCGGGCCGGCTGGAATGAGACCGGCGAGGCTGAACTCGACCGGCTGTTTCGCAAACTGCCCGACCTCGATGCCGCTGCCCGTGACGAGATTCGGCGGGCCTTCGACCGCTACGCGGCAAAGATGCTCCACCCGCCACTGGCCTCGCTCCGCAGTGAAAGCCACGCGGGGCCGCCCCACGGCCTGCTCGATGCCCTGCGGCGACTGTTCGACCTCCGGGACTGACCCAGCCGTTGACTCCCCGGCCACAGCCCACCTAATTCCCACGACCGCCAGCATCGAGGACCAACAAGCATGAAGACGCTCCTCTCCCACCTGCTCTGGGCAGGTCTGCTACTGACCCAGCATGCCCGCATCGAGGCTGCTGAGCGGCCCAATGTGGTGCTGATCATGGCTGACGACTTCGGCTATGAGTGCCTCGGCTCCAGCGGCAGCCTCGACTACAACACCCCGGCACTCGATCAACTGGCGGCAACCGGTGTGCGGTTTGCACAGTTTCATGCCCAGCCCCTCTGCACCCCGACCCGTGTCAAACTGATGACCGGCCAGTCGAACCGGCGCAACTATCAACGGTTTGGGCTGCTGCCCCGCGGTCAGACGACCTTTGCCCACCTCTTCCAGCAGGCTGGGTACCGCACCTGCATTGCCGGCAAGTGGCAACTCGGCAAAGAGCCGGATGCGGCCCAGCACTTCGGCTTTGATGAGGCGTTGCTCTGGCAGCACACCCGACCTGCCACAATCGATGGGCATGACTCTCGCTATGCAAACCCGCGGCTGGAACGCAACGGCGTCCCGGTCGACTACGACGGCGGACAGTACTCCGCCGATCTGTTTGTCGATTTCTTTGAAGACTTCATCGATCAGGATCGCGACAAACCCTTCTTGATCTATTACCCGATGGTGCTCAGCCACTGTCCGTTTTCACCACCGCCCGACTCGGCAGCCTGGGACCCAGCCTCACGTGGCTCAACCAGTTACAAGGGGAATCCCGCCTCCTTTGCCGAGATGGTGCAGTATGTCGACACGACGGTCGGCCGCATCGACGCCGCCCTCCGTGCACGGGGCCTGCGGGAGAACACCCTGCTGGTCTTTCTCGGTGACAACGGCACCGACAAGCCGATCGTCTCACAGACAACGTTTGGGAAGGTGGTCGGCGGCAAGGGCAGCCTGACCGATGCCGGCACCCGGGTTCCCTGCGTGGCCAGCTGGCCGGGTGCGCTCGCGACAGGTCATGTCGTGCACCATGCCGCTGATCTCAGCGACCTCCTGCCGACGCTGTGCGAAGCAGCGGATATCAGGCCGCCAGCCGAGCTGCCGCTGGACGGAACGAGCTTCCTCGCGAATCTCCGGGGGGATCCCACGCCCCACCGCGATGCCATTTTCATCTGGTACTCCCGCGATGGCAGCAAGGCCAAGGCGTTTGCCCGCACCGCCAGCTACAAGCTCTATGCGGGTGGACGCTTCTATCACGTGGCGACCGACCCGCTGGAGCAGCAGGATCTTGCCGGCACGCAGCTCCCGCCGGACGCTGCGCAGGCTCACGCTTGCCTCACCCGCACGCTGGCTCATTACGCCACCATCCCTCGGCCGCAGTGACCAACGCTGACTGCTGCCAAACCAGCGGCCATGCTCAATCACGTTTTTCATCAGCGGGTGATGTGGCCTGGGACTGGCAGCGGCAGAGGGCGAGCAAGGCGTAGCTGGTGACCAGATTGGCATCGCCTTCCAGCCACCGCGGGTTGGTATTCACCCACGAACCGTCCGGCTGCTGGCGGGAAAGAATCACGGCGGCCAGTTCCTCCCGCCAGTGATGGCTGGTGCCGTCAGCAGCACGGACGGTTTCTTCGCCGAGGGCATCAAGGGCCTTGGCCGCAGTGTGCAGATAGTAGTAGTGCCCCGCATCCCCCATGCCCGGATTCTCAGCAAACGTGTAGTGCCGCCTCAGCCAGTCGGTCGCCGCGACCACGCGGGGATCATCCTTGGCAACCCCGGCATAGATCATGCTCTTGAGCCCGGCGTAGGTCATCGATCCGTAACTCCGCAGGCCGCCCGCAGGCGTCTCGCCGGCCTGACTCTCCCCGCCGTTGGCCGGTGTGTAGTAGAAGCCGCCATCCGGGTTTTTCGTTGCCAGCGGCAACGTGTTGTGCGGCCCCTCGAGGTTCTGGCTCCGCGAGACAAAGACCAACGCCCGCTGGATGGCTGGGTCATCCTCACCGGCACCGGCTGTACGCAACGCTTCAATCAGGAAGGCGGTGTTGGAGAGATCAGGCCGCTGATGGCTGCCGTAGCCAGCGCCGCCGTAGGTGGGGCTCTCTACCCCTGCCTCAGCACCGTCCCACTGGATCCCAGTGAGAAACCGCTGGGCTGCCGCCAGGGTATCGTCATGCCGGCCGTCTGTGTTGCTGGCCACGAGGGCCACCAGCGCAATCGCTGTCTCATAGTTGGCGACAGTTGAGTTGGGCCGGTGAATGCCACCGTCGAGCTGACGGAAAGACAACAGATAGTCGATCCCTTTCGTGACCGCAGCGTGATCAGCGGGCGTTCCCGACTCGACGAGGGCTGTCACCGCCAGGGCCGTCACTGCCGGACCAACCTGCGGCGAAAAACTGCCGTCGGGTTCCTGCCCCTGCTCGATGAGGAACTGCGATGCCCGGGCAATGGCAGCAGCCAGTGATGCGGGTGCCGCTGACAGCCCTGGTGCCGGCCAGCCAGCCACACCCACAAGCCCCACCATGAGGCCAAGGATCCAGCGACACCCCGCGCCACGGCCCACCTCAGACTGCATCCTCATCACCCACCTCGCTGCAGACGCTGCTTCAGATTTTCGTTGCCCCAGCACCAGCGCTACCGAAAGGCCGCAGCAACGAACCGGTCGGAAGTGTTGCAGGCTGGCGGCCCACGTCAACCGGAGTTGCAGACGCACTCCAGAGGACGCAGCGGCGCCGGTGACCGACCGGTCTGCCGATCAGACTGGGGCTGTCGGCAACGCCCGCTGATAGGGCGGAACCTCACGGGGGGGCAGATCGACACCAAAGTCGGCCTCCCACTCGGCCCGTTCGGCAGCGTCGGCGTAGTAGGTCAGCCAGATCAGCGAGTCGAGCACCGGCTCCGGGTACCACTGGCCGACACCGAGTTCCGGCAGGGCACCGACGGCACTGCAGTCCCAGTGGAAGTAGTTGTCCGGCAGATCGACCCGCTTGATCGGCGTCGGGAGAATCTCTCGCCGAATCAGGTTGTAGAGATCCCGGTCGCAGAGATGATCGGTGAAGTCGAGCACGATCCGCTCGGCATAGAGCCGGTCAATCACGCTCCAGAGTTGCTCCCGCAACTGCTCCGGAGCGAGCGTGCCAGCCGGTGGCAGCCGCAGCGGTGGCTCAAACCAGCAGGACACCGGTTTGAGCGGGGCGTGCTCCCAGGCGAGCATCGACTCGAGGTACCGATTCTCCACTTCGGTCGGCATGCCTGAAAAATCGATGTCGCCGTGGGTCTCGTCGTCGAGGTAGGGCTCGATCGCGTCCCGCAATTCGGCGTTCTGCAGCAGGCAATCAACCTCGGCGGGGCTCGGTGCTTCGGCAAAGTTCATAGCGGCAACCTTCGGCAGGAAACGGCTGCGGTCGAGCATCTCCAGACGATGCCAGCTACAGCCTCTTACCGCCGACATTACCAACGGGGTGTGGCGACGCAACGAATCGGAGGGCTTTTTTTCCGCGAAAATCGGCCGGTGTTCCGGCACGACCGCTACGACATGACAAGTCTTCGCCGGCCGTCCGCTTCCCCGCATTTACCCGGCATTCCCAGGCAGCGGGACCACCCGCACGCTGAGCACGCAGGCTGCGAACCCGAGGTGGTCGGCTCCGGTGGACACGGCCGGGGCCGCCTGCTCAAACGGTCCGCTCGGCACAGGCGGCCGCTTCCAGTTCAGCAATCTTGCTGACACGCCGCTCATGCCGGCCACCCTCGAAGGGGGTGCTCAACCAGAGTTCCGTCATCTTCTCCTGCTGCTCCGCACCGACCATTTCAGCGGCCAGGCAGAGGACGTTGAGGTCGTTGTGGCGTCGACTCATTTCGGCGGCCACCTCGTCATGACAAGTCGCCGCCCGGACGCCGGGCACCTTGTTGGCAGCGATGGCCATCCCCACCCCAGTGCAACAGAGCAGAATGCCGCGATCAGCTGTGCCGTGCGCCACCCGCCGCGCAACATCAGCCGCCACGTCGGGATAGTCGACCGCCTCCTCATCGTGGCTGCCACAGTCGGTGATCTCGTGCCCCTGCCGTTCCAGAAAACCGATCAGACGACGGCGGGCGGCAACTCCGCGGTGGTCGCTGCCGATCGCAATTTTCATCGTTTCACTCCGGGCTGTACCCGTCCCATCAGGTGATTATGTAGCGGCGTCGCGGTCGCCTCCCGAGCCCCGCTGGTTGGCTGCGACCGGGCCCAGCAGCGGCGAACCATCTGCCCGCCCGCACTACCCCGACGCCAGCCCTAGTGTATCGATTCGTGACTCCAGATGCTCACGAATTTGGGCGGCACAGCGGCGATAGATCTCCTGCGACCCGCCGATCGGGTCGAGGACATCGCGGCGACCGGGCGAAAGCATCCAGACACGGTCGGCGAGGTCGGGGAATTGGGCCAAAATGGCCGCCCGATGGGCGGCGGTCAGCGTCCAGATCACATCGGCCTGCCGGACCAGCCGTTCGGTCAGCGGCTGGCTGGCATGGCCACCCAAGTCGATGCCCTGTTCGGCCACCACCTCGACCGCCTGGTCACTGGCAGGACTGCCGCCCCAGGCCGAGAGGCCGGCACTGGCGACCGTCACGCCCCGGTCTTCAATGCCAGCGGGCTCACAGCCGAGCCGACGGGCGACGAGATCCCGAAAAATCGCCTCTGCCATCGGGCTGCGGCAGGTGTTGCCCGTGCAGACAAACAGCACCACAAGCCGAGAGAGCCGAGCCAGAGCCGCCTCATCGAGGGCACCACCACGAAGCAGCCGGCAGCGGCCCGCCTCAATGGCAACCGTCGACACGAGGCCGCCCTGCGGCAACGGCCCAGCATCGATTGCCAGCGGCGGCACAACACTCGGTCCGCAGGCAGTGAGCAGGTCAGCCAGGGTGGCTGGAGGCGCGGCCGGATCACCCGGCTCGGCCAACACGACCGGCCCGGCAAACAGCCGCAGGCAGTCGCGGAGGAGGGCATGATCAGGCGCTCGAAACCGCAACCGCCCGGCCGTCAGCAGCAGTGGCTGCACTCCTGTAGGCAGCTGTCGCACCAGACCATCGGGATGGTCACCGCGAATCAGCATCGCCAGGGGACCGGGCCAGCAGCGGCGGGCCAGCCGCCGGGCCAATGGTTCAAGCCCTGGGGCCCAGTCGGCCGCTTCGTCCGCACTTTTGACCGCGATGGAGAGCGGAGGCTCAGCGGCCTCAGCCGTCACCACCGCGCAGGCCTGTTCAATGGCAGCGGGGGCATGGGCTGCCGCGGCCAGGCAATAGTTGGACTCGGTCGGCACCCCGACCAGTTTCCCCTCAGCCAGCGCCTGCACCGCCCGATGGACAACATCGCGGGTGTCGTCAGCCTGCGTCAGGTCGAGGATGGTCGGTGTCATGGCGGCACGCAAACAGAACAGGAAGCCTCCGCCCAACCCAACAACTATGGTCACGCGGCATCCCCTGAACGCTATCGGAGGCTGCGCCAGCCAGTCAAGCGTCACAGGCTGGGTAATTCACCTGACGCCTCTTTGGTTTCCAAAAGTGGCTGGACAGGCCGTTTCTTTGATGCTGCGGCCGCGATTCGCCTTGTGGGCAAATGGACCGCTGCGGTATTTCTCCGCGACTTTCTCCGGCGGGCTCTCACGACCCGACCGGTCCGTCAGGCGGCTTCCGTCCCCACTTGAGTTGTCCACTTCATGCCGCACACCTGCGTCCACGAATCGGTTCCGTTCGGCTCGTTCCGCCCCACCAGCCTGTCGGCATGGTGCTGGCTGCTGCTGGGCAGCGGAATCGGACTGCTCGCCTGCAGTGGGCAACCAGCCCACGCCCAGCAGCCACTACAGCCGCTGCCTGCGGTCGAGCCCGCTGCGCCTGCGGCCAACAGCCAACAGATCGTCGAGGTGCGGATCGAGGGCAACGAGACCGTGGAGATCTCGAAACTCCCGCAGCTGACCACGCGAGCGGGCCAGCTCTTTGATTCACAATCGATTGAAGAGGATGTTCGCACACTCCATCGGTCCGGCAAGTTCATCGATGTCTTGCCGAAGTACGTCCGGGTGCGCCAGGGTGTGGTGGTCATCTTCGAGGTGGTCGAACGGCCGACCCTGCGGCATGTGAAGTTCGTCGGCAACCAGTGGGTCACCACCCGCACCCTGCGAAAGAAGGCCGAAATCGAGGTGGGCGACTCCATCGATGCCTACGTCGTTGAAGAGGCCCGTCGCCGGCTCGAAAGTTACTACCATGAAAAGGGCTATGAGGCGGCCCGGGTAACGACGGTCGAAGGCTCGCGGCCCGGCGACAAAGGGGCGGTCTTTCTCATCGACGAGGGCCGCAGTCGCAAGTCGCTCTGGACCACGTTTGTTGGCAACACGATCGCCAGCGATGCCCGGCTGCTGACGCAGATCTCTTCAAAGCCCGGGGTCTTCTGGTTTTTGGGCGGCGATGTCGATCATGAAAAAATCGACAACGATGCCGAAACCCTGACTGCCTACTACCGCAGCCTCGGCTTCTTCCAGGCCCGCATCGGCCGCGAGGTTCAGGTGCTCAATGGCATCGGCCGCGACTGGGCCCTGCTGACCTTCGTCATCAACGAAGGCCCCCGGTACAAGGTGCGGAACGTCTCGTTCATCGGCAACAGCCGGTTCAAGGAAGAGTTCCTTGAGCGGGATCTCAAGTTGCAGAGCGGTGAGTTTTTCAACCAGTCACAGATGGATGCCGATCTCGGCCTGATCCGTGACATCTATGGCGGCCGGGGCTTCGTCTTTGCTGACATCCAGGCCGATCCCCGGTTCCTGGAAGAGCCGGGCGAACTCGACCTGGTCTACAAGGTGGCCGAGGGACAGCGGTATCGGGTCGGTCAGATCAACGTCCACATCCGCGGCGAGCATCCGCACACCCGTCACAACGTCATCCTCAACCGGCTGTCATTGCGACCGGGTGACATCCTCGATATTCGGAAGCTGCGTTCCGACGAACGCCGGATTGCCTCCAGCGGCCTATTCCTCAGTGATGCCGCCAAGGGCGAGGGGCCGCGGATTGTCTTCAGCAAGCCAGAGCCGGCCGATGAACTGATCGCCCGCGATCCGAGCCAGCCCGGCTTCCGGGGCCAAAGCCCTGACGACGGTGAGGCCGTGCTCAACCTGGTGCTGGAAGGCGACCTGGCACCGGTCGACGCAGCGACCGCCGAGGCGGCGTCGGCTGACCAGCCAGCACCTGGGCACCACCCCGCCGCCAGTGCCGAGGCGACGCAGACGGCCAGCCAACCCCGCTGGCGAGGTCAGAGCCCGGGCGGCTACGGCCAGCCGGCAGCCTACGGCTATCAGCCCCCCCCAACGCTCACCGGCAGCCCTCCGGCGGCTGGCCAGACCTACCCTGCCCCGGTCGTGCAGCAGACACCCCAGGCTCAGCCTGCCGCTGCCCCCTGGGGTGGCGCCCCGCTCGGTGCCACCGGTCCCGGGGCGACGCCCTACGGCCGGGTGCAGCCGCCGGCTGGCCCGACGCAGATGGTGGCCCAACAGCCGATCGAACCGCTCCAGCCGGGCATGCTGCCACCGGGTTCTGCCCCACCCGGATTTGCCCAGCCAGGCTTCGGCCAGCCGGGCATGCCGGGCTTCGCCCAGCCGCCCGTTCAGGTCTTTCCGGGCAGTGAGCCCTACGTCATTGTCGATGTCGATGCCGAAGAGACCCAGACCGGACGGCTGATGATCGGAGCAGGGGTCAACTCCAACGCCGGCCTCGTCGGCAACATCGTCATTGACGAACAGAACTTCGACATTACCCGCCTGCCAACCAGCTGGGATGACATCCGCAACGGCACCGCCTTCCGCGGTGGCGGGCAGCGGTTCCGGCTTGAGGCCGCCCCCGGCACGCAGCTGCAGCGGTACACCGCCACGTTCCAAGAGCCGTACCTGTTCGACACCCGCGTTGGGCTGTCGACGAGTGCCTCGTACTTCACCCGCTACTTCTACGACTGGGCCGAAGGCCGGGTAGGTGGCCGGGTGGGCCTGGGCTATCAGTTCGCCTTTGCCCCCGACCTGTCGGTCAATGCCGGCTTCCGGGGAGAGAGCGTCGATGTCTTTGACCCACGGGTTCCCGGCGTCCCTGAGGTTGACAACATGCTCGGCGTCAACGCCGTGTACGGTTTCAGCGCAGGCATCATCCACGACACCCGTGACAGTCCCTTCATGCCGACGCAGGGCCATCTGCTCACCTTTGAGTTTGAGCAGGTGATCGGCACCTTCGTCTATCCGCGTGGGGTGCTGGAGGGTCGCCAGTACTGGCTGCTCAACCAGCGGCCCGATGGCTCGGGGCGGCATGTGCTGTCATTCGGCTCGGTGCTCGGAATGACAGGCCCCGACACCCCGGCCTACGACAACTTCTATGCCGGTGGCTACAACACCCTCCGTGGTTTTGTCTTCCGTGGGGCGAGCCCCCGACAGGCCGGCACCAACGGCCAGTTGGCGATCGTTGGTGGCCCGTTTGAATGGCTCAATACGGTTGAGTACATGTTCCCGATCACCGCCGACGATTCCCTGCGGGGCGTCGTCTTCACCGACTTCGGTACGGTGGAGTCCAATGTGTCGATCAACACCATGCGGGTCTCGCCCGGCTTCGGTCTGCGAATCACCATGCCGGCCCTCGGCCCCGCGCCGATCGCACTCGACTTCGCGGTGCCGGTCTCATACGCCGACTACGACAGCCAGCAGCTCTTCAGCTTCTTCGTGGGCTTTGCTCGGTGATGGCTGCCGCGAACGCTGCCACCACCCGACCGCGGATTCTGGTCATCCGCAACCGGTTCATTGGCGACACGGTGCTGGCCATTCCATTCTTGCGGAACCTCCGGCAGAACTTTCCGGACGCGACGATCGACGTGCTGGTCGAGCCGGTCTCGGGGGATGTCCTTGCTGCCTGCCCCTATGTCGACGAACTCCTCCGTTGGACGCGGCCGCGAACCCAGCGGCGGTCGCTGCTGCAGTCGGTCACCACTCTGCGGGACACGGCCCGCTGGCTCGCCGATCGACACTATGACCGCAGCTATGTCCTCAAACGGGCGGCAGTTGGCGGCCTGCTGACCCGGCTGGCTGGCATTCCCCATCGCGTCGGCTTTGCCTGCCAGGGGCAGTCGCTGTTTCTCTCACGGGCATCCCGGCTGCGGCCCCTGACCCACGAGGTGGAACACTTCCTCGATGTGCTGCGGTGCGACGGGCTCACCGTTGATGATGGCCACAATGAAAACTGGATCGACCCCGAGGCGGCTGCGCAGCTTGAGCAGCGAGTCCGCACCATCCCCACCGACCGTCCCTGGATCTTCCTCGCGCCGTCCGCCAGCGGCCTCGGGCGGCGGTGGCCAGCCGAGCGCTTTGCCGCGGTGATCGACCGCATTCATGCAGCGACATCAGCTGTGTTCTTTCTCTGCGGAGGCCCCGGTGACGTCGCGATGCATGCGGCGATCCGAGACCACGCCGGCCACGCCGCCGACCATCTGCATGACGTGACTGCCGAGAGTTCCTTGCCCGAAGCCGCTGCGTTGATCGCCCGCTGCGCTCTCTGCATCGGGGTCGACACGGGACTGGTCCACATCGCTGCCTCATTTGGCAAACCGTGTGTGGTGATTTTCGGCGCTGCGGACCCGCATCAGTGGCATCCGTGGGGCACATCCTTCGTCATCCTCCGGTCGCCGAACCCCAAACAGTCATTCGGGCAGCGGCTCAGTTCGCCCATCCGGCAGCCGTCAACCGCCCAGCGGTGGCCCAGCGGCCGGGCTGATCCACTCGACGTCTCCGTCGACGATGTGGTGACCGCCAGCCTACAGATGCTCACCGAGTAACTCGCCGCTGAACGCGCCGCTAATGCAATGGCAGACCCGGACCGCCAGCGCAGGAAACCGCGGCGTCTCATGTGAGCCGACACGCACTTCCTCGGATCGCCCGGACGTCAACACCATTCGCTCTTTACCTGCTGGTCGCAGCTGCGGTGCCGGCCACGAACCCGCTCGACCAGGCCCACTGAAAATTGAACCCGCCGATGCGGCCATCGACATCGAGCACCTCGCCGGCGAAATACAGCCCTGGGCAGAGGCGGCTCTCCATGGTCTTGAGATTGACCTCCGCCAGCGGCACCCCGCCGGCCGTCGCCTCAGCCACGGTAAACCCCCGGTCACCGGTCACCGGGAGCGGCGTTGCAGTGACCAGCTGCCCAAGCATCCTGCGGGCTGACCGTGCCAGGTCACCCGCACCCGTCGCCCCGGCCTGCTCGCAGAGTTGCCGGGCCAGCCGCTCGGGCAACCGCTGTCGGAGCACGGCCAGCGGACCACGAGTCGCTGTCTGCAGCAGTTGATCCACCGACTCAGGAGTTTCCTCCGGCAGCCAGTTGATCAGCAGCCGCACCCCTGGCTCGGCCTGCCGAGCCACCAGCCAGTGACGACTGATGTCGAGCACAGCCGGCCCCGACAGCCCCTGATGCGTACAGAGCGTGCTGCCGGTCGTCGTCACCAGCCGCTTGCCGCTGGCGGTGGTCAGGATGAGCGTTGCCGGCAGCGTCAGCCCGGAGAGCTGCTTGATCCAGTGGTCACCCGCCAGCAGCAGTGGCACGAGAGCCGGCACTACGGGCGTGGTGATGCTATGACCCAGCGCCCGCGCCAGGTCATGGCCCAGGCCATCCGAGCCACTCTTGGGCAGCGACTTCCCGCCGGTGCAGAGCACCACGCGGCGGGCCAGGCAACTGCCCCCGTCGGTCACGACCCGAAAGCGAAACGGCTCGCTGCTGTCACCGGCGACAGCATCCGCAGGCACGGCTTCGATCGCCGTCACCCGCGCGGGGTGAGCCAGCTGAACCCCGGCAGCCGTTGCCTCTGCGATGAGCGCGGTGAGCACGGTTCTCGCTGAGTCCGTCACCGGGAAGAGTTTGCCGGTCTCCTCCTGCTTGAGGTCCACCCCAGCAGCAGCAAAGAACCGCACGGTCTCTTCCACCGAAAACCGCCGCAGGACCTTGCGGATTGCCGGAGGGCTGCTGCCGGCGAAGTCGTGTTCACTCACCACGTGATGCGTGACATTACAGCGACCGCCACCCGCCACCAGAATCTTCGCGCCGAGTTTTCTCGCACCATCAACGGCGACCACCCGGCACGTCGGTCCCGCCGTGCGGCCGGCCCAGATCGCCGCAAACAGCCCGGCTGCACCGGCACCCACCACCGCGATATCCGCAGTGGAGGGCAGGTGAATTGCTTGGTCGATCTGGGGATGCATCGCTTGCCTCCGTTCGTGGCCTGTCAGGCTTCAGCCCGTCATCGGCCCGCAGCCCCCGTGCGGGTTGAGGGAATGCTCAGGAATGACTTGGACAGAACCTCCGTGTTTTTGCACATCAGACGCATGGAGGGTTTGTTTTTGTTCCGTACGCCGATTGAAAAATGGCATCACCCGCAGAAAGAAGTAAGGTAGATCGTAGGCGGCACATGGCCGAATAGCATGAAACCAGCATCGCGGTGCACAGACGGTCGGGCCCCGTCGGTGCTGACCAGCCGCGGCCCGAGCCCTGCCCAGGGCCAACCTCAGAGCCCTGCAATGGTGACCGGCATGACCGCTGGAGTGACACGAATGGCTGGTCGTTGGCTGTGTGGCGGGGTGCTGCTGCTTGCCTGCCAGCTGACTGCTCCCGCTACCGCTGCACCCCTCGACTTCAACCGCGACATCCGGCCGATCCTGGCGGAAAACTGCTTCTACTGCCACGGCCAGGACGGCAACAAGCGGGAGGCTGAGCTGCGGCTTGATCAGCGGGAGCCGGCGATTGAGGCGGCCGCGCTCACGCCCGGCGACGCAGCTGCCAGCGAACTGATCGCCCGCATTCACGCCGACGACCCCGACCTGCTAATGCCGCCGCCCCACTCCAATCGGCGGCTCTCGCCTGAGCAGAAGGCAACGCTCACCAGGTGGATCAACGAGGGGGCGGTCTATGAACCGCACTGGGCCTTTGTCACGCCGGTGCGGCCCGAGCCACCGGTGGCCGAGCTGCAGGCTGACGCCGACTGGGCCTGCAATCCAGTGGACCAGTTCATCCTCGCCACGCTCACCGAGGCAGGCATCGCCCCGTCACCCGAGGCGGACCGGTCCACGCTGATTCGGCGACTGCACGCCGACCTGACCGGCCTGCCGCCGACCCCGGCGGAAGTCGATGCCTTCGTCAACGATGCCAGCCCCGATGCCTATGAACAACTCGTCGATCGACTGCTGGCCAGCCCCCACTACGGCGAGCGGATGGCCGCCGCCTGGCTTGATGCCGCCCGCTATGCCGACTCCAACGGCTTTCAGCAGGACGGTGACACCTGGCAGTGGCTCTGGCGTGACTGGGTGGTGCAGGCACTCAATGACGACATGCCGTTTGATCAGTTCTCCATCGAGCAGTTGGCTGGCGACCTGCTGCCCAAGTCGAGCAGCCAGCAGCGTCTGGCCACGGCCTTCAACCGCAATCATCTGCTCAATGGCGAAGGCGGGGCCATTCCTGAAGAGCAGCGCTTCAACAACCTCTTCGACCGGGTCGATACCACCAGCACCACCTGGCTGGGTCTGACGCTAGCCTGCGCCCAGTGCCACGACCACAAGTACGATCCACTGACGCAGGTCGATTACTACCGCCTGCTGCATGTCTTCAACCAGGTGCCCGAGACCGGCATGCCCGGCCGGCAGTCCGCCCGGATCCGGGTCGCCCCGCCGCTGCTGGAACTGCCGAGCACGGCCCAGCAGGAGAAGCTGGCTGAACTCAAGGCCGAGATGCAGCGGCTCGAGGCCGAGGCCACGCCAACGATCGACGTTGCGTATGAGGCCTGGAAGGCCGGGCTGTTTGCCGATGGCGAGCCGGCTGACGGCAAGGACCTGCCGCGGAACCTGACGCCGCTGCTCCGCAAGCCCGAAGCCCAGCGGACCGAGGCAGAAAAAAAATCGGTCGAAGCCCAGTTGCGGCGGTTCTTTGACGACAAGGTACAGCCGTCGGTCACCAGGCGTCTGCCAGCCGTGGTGGCCTTCAACAGGGCAAAGCAGGCCCATGCCGCCTACAGCGGCGATCAGATCCCCCGCGTGATGGTGATGAGCGATGCCAAGCCCCGCGAGACCCGTGTGCTCGACCGGGGCGACTATCTCTCCCCGCTGGGCGACCCGCTGCAGTTCAAGACCCCGGCCAGCCTGCCGCCGTTGCCAGAGGGCCTGCCGGCCAACCGGCTGGGCTTGGCCCGGTGGCTGTTCCTGCCGGAGCATCCGCTGACCGCCCGGGTGCAGGTCAACCGAATGTGGCAGCACTTCTTCGGCACGGGATTGGTCAAGACCACCGAAGACATGGGTGTGCAGAGCGAATACCCGCGGCACCTCAAGCTGCTCGACTGGCTGGCGGTGGAGTTTCGAGAAGGCGGCTGGAGCCAGAAGCATTTACACAAACTGCTGGTCATGAGTGCCACCTATCGGCAGAGCAGTCGCGTGACGGCTGAGCAGTTGGCAATCGACCCGGAGAATCGGCTGCATGGCCGGGCGGCCCGGTTCCGGCTGCCGGCGCTGGTGCTACGCGACTGGGCACTGGCTGCCAGCGGGCTGCTGACGCCTGCCCTCGGCGGAGCGCCGGTTTTTCCCTATCAGCCCGACAACATCTGGGAGTCGCTGGCCATCACCAAGGAGCGGGACTTTTCCTATCCGCTCTCCAATGGGCCAGACCTCTATCGCCGCAGCCTCTACACCTTCTGGCGGCGAACGGTCGCCCCGGCCAACATGTTCGACGCGGCCAACCGGCGAACCTGCACCGTCCGCAGCAGCCGCACCTGCACGCCGCTGCATGCCCTGACCACGCTCAACGACCCCACCTGGATCGAGGCCGCCCGCATCCTGGCCGAGCAGAGCACGGCGGCCGCTGACGATCTGGAGGGCCGACTCACCGTGGCGTTTCGCCGGGTGCTCAGCCGGCAACCGACAGCGGCAGACCGTGCCGCGCTCACCCGCATGTACGACCACCAGCAGGCGGTTTTCGCCACCGACCCCGCTGCCGCCGACCAGTTGCTGGCCGTCGGGGCCCGGCCACGACAGACGTCCCTCGACGCGGTGGAGCAGGCGGCCCTGACGAGCGTCTGCCTGGCGATCCTGAATCTCGATGAAGCCCTCAACCGGGAGTGAGGCCTGCAGCCGATGACGAATCCATCCGATCTCTTGCTGGAAAACCTCGCCCGCGTCACCCGCCGCCAGCTGTTTGGCTCGGCCGGGCAGGGCATCGGTCTGGCCGCGCTGGCAACGCTGCTTGGCCGTGATGCTCAGGCAGGGCAGAGCCCGGGCCAAGCCGGGCAGGGCGTTCACCCCGGCCAGACGGGGCGGGGCGGCTTACCCGGCCTGCCGCACCATGCCCCCAAGGCGAAGCGAATGGTGATGCTCTGGCAGGGAGGCGGGCCGTCTCATGTCGATCTGTTTGACCCTAAGCCGATGCTGGTGGCGCAGGCTGGCCAGGACGTGCCGGCCAGCGTGCGGGGCAGCACCCGGCTGTCGACGATGTCGAGCGGCTATGCCAAGTGGCCGGTTGTCGCCCCGATCAAGGGCTTCACCCGCTATGGCCAGTGCGGCATGGAGATGAGCGACCTGCTGCCTGACATTGGGGCGTTGGCCGACGACATCTGTCTGGTTCGCAGTCTGCATACCGAGGCGGTCAACCATGCCCCTGGGGTCACCTTCTTTTTAAGCGGCAGCCAGGTGCCGGGCCGGCCAAGTCTGGGGGCCTGGCTGGCCTATGGGCTGGGCTCTGAAACCGACAACCTGCCAGCCTTCGTGGTGCTGACCTCATCGGACAAGCAGAAGAGCTGCGGCCAACTCTTCTTTGACTACTACTGGGGCTCGGGCTTTCTGCCCAGTCGCTATCAGGGGGTGAAGTTTCGCAACACGGGCGAGCCGGTGCCCTATCTGGCCAACCCACCGGGCGTCAGCCGGGAAGCCCGGCGGGCGTTGCTCGATGACCTGGCCGCGCTGAACGCCCAGCATCTGGCCGACTATGGCGACCCGGAAATCGACACCCGCATCGCGTCGTACGAGATGGCCTTTCGGATGCAGTCGAGCGTGCCGGAGCTGGTCGATTTTTCCGACGAACCGAAGCATGTGCTTGACCGCTACGGCCCGGATGTCCAGGTGAAGGGCTCCTACGCCTACAACTGTTTAGTGGCCCGCCGACTGCTGGAGCGGGGCACCCGGTTTGTGCAGCTGATGCATGCCGGCTGGGACCAGCACAGCAACCTCTTCAGCCAACTTGAGACCCAGTGCCGCGACACCCAGGGCCCCTCAGCCGCCCTCGTGCACGACCTCAAGGACCGCGGGCTGCTGGAAGACACGCTGGTAGCCTGGGGGGGTGAGTTTGGCCGCACGCCGTTTGGTCAGGGCGATCCGGCCAACCCGAAGGGCCGCGATCACTTCGGCAAGGCCTTTTCGTGGTGGCTGGCCGGCGGCGGCATCAAGTCGGGGCACGTGCTCGGGGCCACCGATGAGTATGCCTGGAACATCACCGCTGACCCGGTGCATGTCCACGACATGCAGGCGACCATCATGCACCTGTTGGGAATCGACCACACCCGGCTCACCTACCGCTACCAGGGCCGCCAGTTCCGGCTAACCGACGTCCATGGGCACATAGTTAAGGGCATGCTCAGGTAGCAAGCGGGCCGGGAGGGCTCGCCGGGGCGACCAGAGGCCGCCAAGCAAACCACGGCACGATGCGGCCGTCTCACCCATTTGAGTGAAGAGAGCCTTTGGGGGGTCCCTTTCCGGCAAGTGCCCCGGCCACCTGCCCTGCCAACTTCGCCCAAACCGTTCTTCCCGGAAAACCGGCCAAAAACCGTATTCCTCAAAATTCTTATTTATTTGCCAGAAACCTTTTCCTCCTGAGCCAGTTTATTGACTGAGTAGATTTACGCCGGTACCATTCTTGCGATGGTGGGGATTTCTGGACGATTCAGCGTTTCCCCAGGTGATCCGCATCTCCTTGATTCAGTCATCAAGAACGAGCACGGCAACAAGGGGCAAGTGCCTGTTCTTCCGGCCTTTTTGTTTCTGGTTTTTTCTATGGAGCCACCTCAAACGGTGGAGGAAGAATATGAGTCTGAAGTCACGCCGAGGGTTTACCCTCATCGAACTGCTGGTCGTCATCGCGATCATTGGTGTTCTGGTCGGTCTTCTGCTGCCAGCCGTGCAGCAGGCTCGTGAAGCTGCTCGTCGCAGTTCATGTGGCAACAAGCTGAA
>JBDQOY010000336.1:0-4592 GCA_040260935.1 Pirellulales bacterium | reverse complement strand
GCCGCCAGCAGCGGCGCAGCCGAACCCCAGGCAGCCATCATGGCCGCTGCCAGCCAGAGGAGCATCGTCCCTCGAGCGTCGTGCATTCTTTTTCCTCGCTACGTTTCGGCTTTCCCTCAGTGGCGGATCGGCGTCAGCCTAACGCGGAACAGGCTGGGGATAGGTCTCCAGTATTGCTCTCATTTCCGCGACAACCCCAGGCTTCCTCGCCGCCAGGTTCTCACGCTCCACCGAATTGTGCTGATAGTCGTAGAGTTCGTATTCGGCGGTCTCAACGGGAGCACCGATCCGCCGCCACTCAACGAGCCTGTACCGCTGGGTCCGAATGGCCCGGCCGAGCTTCCGCTTCGGATAGACATGATAGGCGTGGTCACGGACTCTGGTTGCCGGCTGCCGAAGGACAGGAGCGAGGCTCATTCCATCCAGTCGCTGAGGCAGATCGGGGGATGGAAGCCCCGCCAGCTCCACGAGCGTCGGGAAGAGATCGACGCTTTCCACCAACTGCACAGTCACCGAACCGGGAGTGGTTATCCCCGGCGCCACAACAATGATCGGGATCCTGGTTGCCTGTTCGTAGTTTGTGTGTTTCGTCCAGATACCAAGATCACCCAAATGAAATCCGTGATCGCCCCAGAGCACGACGATGGTGTTCTCAGCAAGACCGTTTTCGTTCAATGCGCTGATAACCCGGCCGATCTGCGAATCGACATAACTGGTGCTGGCATAATACCCATGAATCAAGTTCCGCTTGAGCTGCTCTGAAAATTCTTCCTCCGGATCGGTAGGCACCGGCTTGTAATTGGTGAGCTCCCCACCTCGCTTGCCGGCAACTGATGGCGCCGCAGTGGGCGGTTCCTCGACTTCGGGAAGAGGCAACTCGTCCGGCTTGTAGAGATCCCAGAATCGCTTGGGGGCACTGAACGGAAGATGCGGTCGAACAAACCCAACGGCGATGAAAAACGGCGTCCCTTCGGACGCCCGGCGGTTTTGGGCCGCCGAAAGCCGCTGCATTGCCTCCGTGGCGACCCGCCCGTCTGCGTACCGCTCATCCTCAACATCCGGTGCCTCATAGGCCGCCCCTCGGGGTAACGCATGAATCTGTCCCAACTGTTGATTCGTAAAGTAGGCCGCCTCCCGAGTCAGTTGCCCCCCGCCGGTGCTTTGCGGATCAAGGTACTCGATCACCTTGTCGTGGAAATGCGGCACATCGAACGAACGGGGGTCGCCCTTGTTTCCATGCCCGATGTGAAAGACCTTCCCAAGCGACTCTGTTCGATACCCGTAACGCGAGAAATACTGGGGCATCGTGACGGCATCGGGCAGAACCTGTCGCAGTTGACTGCCTAGTCCGTAGAGTCCAGTCGAGGTCGAATGTGCCCCGAGCATCAGGGTGAACCGCGAAGCTGCACAAACAGCCTGGTTGCAATAGGCCTTGTCGAATCGCAAACCCGTAGCCGCCAGCCGGTCGATGTTCGGTGTTTTTGCAAACCGGTCACCATAGCAGCCGAGCGCAGGCTTCAGGTCATCGACTAGGATCAGCAGCACATTTGGTCGGTCCGCGACATGTGCCGCCACGGCAACCGAAAGCTGCGTCAGGAATCCGACCAACCAGCCCCCACCCCAAACTGCAGAGAACAAGCGTGCCCAAAACGGCCGAAGCCCTCGCGCCTGGCGACCATCCTGCCTGCCTGATGTTTCTGATTGACGCATGGCCGCCTGCACCATCAAGTCTCTGCTAGGCGAGCAGGTCGTGGATCGGTTCGACATGTTCAACGCCGACGAGTTTCTGATCGAGCCCACCGAAAAAGTAACTCAGTCGGTTCGGATCAAGCCCCAGCAGCTGCAGCACCGTAGCGTGCAGGCTCTTGACGTGGTAACCGGCCTTGTCCCCGTTGCCGTGGCCTGGACCGGGAGAAATCGCAGCGGAGCCGAGTTCATCGGTCTCGCCGATACTTACCCCGCCCTTCACGCCACCACCGGCCATCCACATGGTAAAGCCGAACGAATTGTGATCGCGGCCGGTGCCCTCGGCATACTCAGCCGTTGGCTGCCGGCCGAACTCGCCTCCCCAGATCACCAGCGTCTCATCGAGCAGGCCCGATCGCTTTAGATCCGCAAGCAGGCCCGCGATCGGCTTGTCGGTGTTGCCAGCATGGAACTCATGGTTTTTCACAAGATCACCATGGGCATCCCAGTTGTCATCGTTGTGGGCCCCACCGGAATAGACCTGAATGAATCGCACGCCCCGCTCGACCAGTCGCCGAGCAAGCAGACACTGCCGGCCAAAATGGGCCGTGCGATCCTGATCGAGCCCATAGAGTGCTTTCGTTTCAACCGTTTCCTGAGAAAGATCGACCGCCTCAGGGGCGTGCTCCTGCATCCGCCACGCCAGCTCATATGAGGCAATCCGGGCAGCCAACTCTGAGTTTTCGCCTCGCGACAATAAATGGGTGGTATTCGCCTCCCGCAACGAGTTGAGCAACGCCCGTTGGGCTGCCAGCGGCATGTCATCGGGCGGGGCCAAATTGAGGATCGGGGCACCCTGACTCCGCAGCAGCGTGGCCTGGTAACTCGCCGGCATGTAGCCACTCGACCAATTCTTGGCCCCCGAGATCGGCCCCCCCTTTTTATCCAGCATGACCACAAACCCGGGCAGGTTTTCATTGACACTACCAAGACCGTAGTTGACCCACGAGCCAAGGCAGGGAGCCCCCGACTGGATCTTCCCTGAGTTCATCTGCAACATCGCCGAACCATGAATCGGTGAGTCCGCGGTCATCGAGTGGATGAAGGCGATATCATCGACATGCTGACCGATGTGGGGAAACAGGTCACTGACCCATTTGCCGCACTCGCCGTATTGCTTGAACTGCCACTTCGGACCGACCGCCCGGCTTGCACTGCGTTCCCCTCCCCGGCCCTTGGTCTTCACCTTGATGATCTTGCCGTCGAGCGGATAGAGCGCCGGCTTGTAGTCGAAGGTATCGACATGGCTCGGGCCGCCATACATGAACAGGAAGATCACACTTTTTGCCTTCGGGGCGAACATAGGCGGCTTCGCTGCCAATGGATTGGCAAAGGCCGTCACCCCGTCGGCGGCACGGGTTTGCCGACCAAAGAAGCCACCATCAAGCAGGCCGGAGAGAGCCAGCCCTGTAAACGAGGCCCCCGCCTCCCAGAAAAATTCCCGCCGAGTCCGACGGCAGAAGGTGCCCTGAGGCTGGTGAACTGCATTGTTCATGGGTGTGGTCCGTTCGGCTGGCGGCACTAGTCGAGATAGGCAAACTCGTTGAGGTTCAACAGCATCAGGCAGTAAAGTTCCAAGGCACGTCCAGGGCTGACCCCCTCGGTGTTTTCCAGCGTGTCGATCAGAGCGAGACCTTGGCTCACTTCGTCAGCCGTGGCCTGCCGCACCAGAGCACCTTCAATTGCTCGCGCAACGCAGGCCCGCACATCCGCGGTATCAGGCCCACCGGTCTCCTGTCGTACCCGCTCGGCAAGTACCCGAGCCTGCTGCTGAATGAAATCACCGTTCATCATGCCCAGGGCCTGTGTCGGCTGCGTGGTGACAAACCGCACCGGGCAACCGGTATCGGTGTCAGCCAGATCGAAGTCGGCCAAAAGGGGCGTCAAAAGTGAACGCTTTACGTGGATATAGATGCTGCGGCGGGCCTGTTCAGCCGGGGGCGTGGTGCCCCAGCCTTTCCCTGGCTGCGACTGCGTCGCCAGCACGGCCTGGGGAATGGTCGGGTAGATGCCCGGCCCAAACATCTTTGGGTTGAAGGCACCGCTGGCCACATGGATGGAATCCCGAAGTTCCTCGGCCGACAGCCGCCGCATGTCGAACCGCCAGAAAGCGTCGTTGAGCGGATCGGCTGCAAAGGCTTCGGGCTGCGATGCTGAACTGCTGCGGTAGGCGGACGATAACAGAATCGTCCTGTGGAGCGATTTCAGCCGCCAGCCGCCGGCGACCAGTTCCGCCGCGAGCCAGTCAAGCAGCTGCGGATGGGTGGGCGGGTCTCCGGCAAAGCCGAAGTTGCTCGAGCTGCGGACCAGCCCCCGGCCAAAGTGATGCTGCCAGATACGGTTGACCAGCACCCGCGCCGTCAGGGGATTTTCTGCTGACGCGATCCACCGGGCGAGAGCCAGCCGGCGGCCTGTCGAGCGGCCGTGCGGCGGCGGCACAATTCGTGGCGATGGGGCCTTCAGCACCCCAGGAAAGGCTGGCTCGACCAGGGTGTCGGGCGAAGTCGTTGCATGAGGGTTGCCGCGATAGAAGACATGCGTCTCGGGTGACTGGCTGCCATGCTCGCTAATCACGAGGGCCTTTGGAAGCGAGTTGGCCTGACGACGCAACTGGTTGACTTTCGCTTTCCAGGCTGCCAGATCCTGCTTGGCCAAGTCATCAAGGGCCTGATCCCCGTATTCCTTGATTCGTTTCTGTATGGACCGCACTTCTGCCTCGGCTTCGCTGAGGAGACGTTTCTGCTCATCAAACTGGTGCTGGGCGTCAGCGAGTGAGGCCGCCCCCGTTGGCAACGCCCGCTCGATGAAATCAGGGTTCATCTGCCGACCACCCATCGGCGTCGTGT
>JBDQOY010000335.1:0-2697 GCA_040260935.1 Pirellulales bacterium | reverse complement strand
TCGTCTCTCAGGTTCAGGCAGCCCTAAGCAGCCGAGTCGGCCAGCCCTGCCGCTATGCCGTCTCCTGCCGTGAGTCAGACCCCGTTCCACCATCCCCTGAACGCGGGCAACCGCGGGGTGTCTCCGCAGCGTCGCTCTTGCGGGAAGCGATGGACGACCCCTTTGTCAGCCATGCCCGGACGCTCTTCGATGCGGCGATTCGCAAGGTGGAACCTCCGCGGCGGCGTCCCCCAGCACCACCGGCTCCGCCGGCCTCTGAAACCGACGCCGGACCAACCGCCGACCCAGGAGCCTCTTGATGGCCGCTCCCACTTCACCGATCAGCCGCCTCATCGACGCCTTCTCGAGTCTGCCGAGCATCGGCCGCAAGAGCGCGGAACGGCTCGCCTATCACGTGCTGAAGATGCCGCACGACGAAGCCATCGCCTTCGCCGACAGCATCCGAGCAGTCAAAGAGAATCTGCGGCCCTGCACAGTCTGCTTCAATCTCACCGAGTCGGAACGCTGCGACATCTGTACCGACCGGCGGCGTGATGCGAGCCTGCTCTGCGTGGTGGAACAGGTCCGTGACCTGCTGGCGATTGAATCAGCCGGAAGTTTTCGGGGTCGGTATCACGTTCTGCAGGGACGGTTGGCTCCTCTGGAGGGTGTTGGCCCAGAGAACCTCTCGATCGATGCCCTGATCAAGCGGTTGCAGCAGGGGGAAATCCGCGAGGTGATCATGGGGACCACCCCGAACGTAGAAGGTGACGGAACCGCACTGGCAATTGCCTCACGGCTGGCTGGCCTGCCGATCACCATCACCCGGCTGGCTCGCGGCTTGACGGTGGGGGCCTCACTCGAGCAGGCCAATCGCGACATGCTGGCTGATGCAATCGCCAGCCGGCAGCCTTTCTAGCCGCCGCAAAAAAATTGGCTGCCCTCACCCTGCCCCGCGCAGACAGCCCAAAACCGCCACCGGTGTCGACCGGTACCAGCCAGTATCTCCCGTGGCGACGAATCCTTTCAAAACCTGCCCGGTGGCCATTCCCGTTCACCCTCCGGGAACCGACTCGCTGTGGCCTCGGAATGGTATGCTGAACAAAAGGATGGAGCCGGTTTCCAGCCGCATGCTGAACAACGCAAACAAAGCGGATTGCCGATGTCGATGAGGATGTCCTTCGGTCAGGAAATGCGAATGGCGCAGAAGCAGGTGCTTGCGCCCCGCATGATCCAATCGATGGAAATCCTGCAACTGCCGCTGATTGCCCTGGAAGAGCGAATCGACCAGGAAATTCAGAACAACGAAACACTGGAACTGGTCGAACCGGAGGCCGAGGTCGACGATGCCACCGCCGAGCCGCTTCCGCAATCGACAGCCGAGCAGCCCCTGGTGGTTGATCAGGACCATGCCAATCAGGCCGACTTTGAGCGGTCGTATGACTGGTCAACCGAATATCCCGATATCGATGAGGATCGGCGGCGGCCCTCGTCTGGTCGGATGGATGAGGTCTCCGACCGCTATCTCGATGCGATGGCCAACATGGAGGCTCGCCCCGAGACCCTCTTTGATCATCTCCATGACCAGCTCGCCAACTACGACCTTGCCCCCGCCATCAGGCAGGCTGCCGACACGGTGATCTTCAACCTCGATGCCAACGGCTACCTGCCAATGCCCCTGGAAGAACTCGCCGATCTCGCGCCGACCGATGCCGAAGGGCGACCCACTGTCGCCGATCCGGAAGCCTTTCAGACGGCCCAGCGGAAGGCTCTGGATGCTGGGCTTCAGGTGGTGCAGAGCATGGACCCGCCGGGAGTTGGCGGCCGCGACCTCAAAGAGTGCCTGCTGCTCCAGATCGATGAGCACGCCCCCCACGCCGGTCACCTTCGCCAGCTGATTCGCGACCACCTGGAAAACCTGGCTGCCAACCGGCTGCCCCTGATCGAACGAAAGACCGGTCTGTCGATTGAGGCAATCGAGGCCCTTCGCGATGAACTCCATGGTCTTCAGCCCAAGCCGGGCGCTATTTTCAGCCTGCCGTTTGTGCCGCCGGTCAAACCCGATGTCTACGTTGATCAGCAGCCCGACGGAACCTGGAAGGTCCGTCTGGAAGATGTCGATTTGCCGAGTCTGCGGATCAGCCCAACCTACCGTCGGATGCTCCAAGACGCTGCCACCACCCCTGAAACCCGGGACTACATCAAGCGAAAGATCAATTCCGCCCAATGGCTGATCGAAGCAATCGAACAGCGGCGGAGCACGCTCCTGAAGACGGCCCAGGCAATCGTTGACCACCAGACACGGTTCTTCACCGAGGGCCCTGAAGCCATTGAGCCGCTGAAGATGCAACAAATCGCTGACCGGATCGGCATGCACGTCACCACGGTCAGCCGGGCAGTTGATGACAAGTGGCTGCAGACACCGCGGGGGCTGTTCCCGCTCCGCCGCTTCTTCGTCGGGGGCACCGTCAGCGCCGATGGCGGCGAGGTGGCCTGGGATGCCGTCCGAATGAAACTGCAGGAAATTGTCCAGGACGAGCCCAAAGAGAAGCCCTACAGTGACGATGAACTGGTCGATGAACTCGCCAAGCAGGGCATCACGGTGGCTCGCCGTACCGTGACCAAGTATCGCAAGGCCATGAACATCCCCAGTTCCCGACAGCGGCGCGACTGGAAGCTGGCCCGTCAGCAGCAGGCAGATTCGGCAGCAACCAGCAC
>JBDQOY010000334.1:0-4978 GCA_040260935.1 Pirellulales bacterium | reverse complement strand
GACGAAGAGCAGGTCCGCGATGGCATCGACCGCCATGCGGTTGATCTCCTCGGGCATCGCGCGGTCCCGCGAGCGAAGACCCGCTTCGACATGGGCGAGGGGAACGCCGGCCTTCACGGCCACCAGGCCGCAGGCGAGGGTCGAGTTCACGTCCCCGACGACCAGGACCAGGCCCGGCTTCTCGGCCTCCAGCCACTCCTCGAAGGCGACCATCACCGCCGCTGTCTGCCTGACAAATTGCCGCACAGCAGCGCCGGCAGCGTCGGTATCGATGTCGGCCGCTCCGCCGATCGTTCCACCAACCAGTGGGGTCTTGCTGTTTTCTTCGACGGCATCGTACAGCTGTGCCCGCATCGCCTCCGGTAATCGGGAGGGATAGAGTTTCAGCCCCAGGCTGAAACGGTTGGTCACCCGAGTTAGTTCCGACCCGGGGTCCGCCAGCACAACCGGGCTGCCCTTGGGCCGCACCACCACCCAGTCGCCGGCAGCATTGGCGTCAACAGCCGCTCCGAACTGTGACGCCGCCTTGGTGATCATGGCCGCCAGCTCAGAACCGGCCCCATCCGCTGCTGGCACAAACCCATGCAGCACTGGCTGCTCATCGACCAAGGCAACCACCACGCCAAGCGGTCTCGTTTCGTCGATGGCCTTGAGTCCAGGCCCTTCCGTACCGAGAACCATTGGAGCAAACGCATCGATCATGCCTGCCACGCCGGGACTGCCCACAAGCCCGCCAACCCAGTTCGCCTGGGTTCGAATCGCCTGCAGACTGTCGACGGCAACCACCGCAAGGACCATTGGCTTGCCATCCGTCGCCTGTCCATCAGTGGCAAAGCCCAGCGTGAGGGCGACCGCCCCAACTACCTGGGAGGTCACGACGACCCACCGCCTCACGCCAGGTGCCATCCTGACCAACCCGGGTGGCGAAGGTTCAGCAAACGTGCCCATGAGTGATTCCCCAGCGGTGTGACTGTTGGCCCCTTCGTACGAAGCGCGAAGTTTACTCCGTGGGGTTTACACCGTGCAAACGCGTCAGGGGCCAAGACAATCTGCGAGCGATCAGTCTCGATCGGGCATCCGGACGCCAGCCGGCAGAAACGTGACCGTACGGTCGTTGGCAAGCGGCTTTCCCGGTGTGGACCGGCCACGCTCCACGATCGTCTCGAGCAGAAGCAGTAGCCGCTCAACCTGCTCTGGGTACTCGGCAGCCACGTTGGTGGTCTCAGCCACATCGTTCTTGAGATGGAACAACTGCAGCGACGGCAGCCCCTGCTTCTTTGCCTCATTTTCCTTGGGGACGCTCCACCCACCGCTGCCGTAGCAGAGACAGAGTTTCCAGGGCCCCTGCCGGATCGCAAACGACCCATCCACCGAGTGACTGACGATTGCATCGCGAGCTGAGTCGCCGTTTCCGGTCAGCACTGGGACCAGCGTAAATCCATCCTCGCCTCCAGATACCTGCTGCGGCTGCCCCGTGATGTCAGCCAGCGTTGTGTAGATGTCGGTGTGGCAGGCAAGCGTGTCGGTTGCCTGCCCGGGCGGAATGCGGCCCGGCCAGCGGGCGAGCAGCGGAACGCGATGTCCCCCCTCAAAGATGTCGGCCTTGTGACCACGGTAAGGACCACTGGGGTCATGACCATGCTCGGCAAGGAGTTCAAAATTTGCCTGCGGTGAGCATCCGTTGTCACTCGTGAAGATCACGAGGGTGTTCTTCTCCAGCCCCTCGGCCTTGAGGACGTCGAGCAACTGCCCCATGAGATGGTCGACCTGCATCACAAAGTCAGCGTAGGGATTCAGGCCACTGGCACCCTTGAACGGTGGCACCGGAACAATCGGCGTGTGCGGAGCCGGGAGCGGCAGATAGAGAAAAAACGGCTTCCCTTCGCGGGCCGGCTTCGCCCGGGCCTTCACATAGTCGATCGACTTGTCGAACAGGTGCGGCAGCACCTCCGGGATGTGAAAGTCTGGGCCGATCGGCCCATTCCGATACCAGCCATAGCGATCCTCTTTCGCAGAAACTCCCTCCGTGCGATCAGGTGCCGCCGTGACCCGCCCCGTATCGACCCAGACATAGGGCGGCATGTCGAGGGATCCGCAGTGGCCGTAATACGAATCGAACCCGTTGATGTCAGGACCGTTGACAACCGGCTTGGTGAAATCAATCTCGTCTCCCTGTTTGTGCCAGTCCCAGCCGAGATGCCACTTGCCGATCATGGCGGTGTGGTAGCCGGCCGCCTGCAACAAATGGCCGAGGGTGGGCCGGTCAGCAGGAATCAAGTGCTCGCTGCGGCCGCTGAGCACTCCGCGGGCCAGCCGCGACCGCCAGTTGTAGCGACCGGTCAGCAAGCCATACCGGGTTGGGGTGCAGACAGAACTGGTGGTGTGGGCATCCGTAAAGGTGATGCCTTCATCAGCAAGTTGCTGCAGCCGGGGCGTCTTTATTTTGCAGTCTGGATTCGTTGGCGAGACATCACCAATGCCAAGGTCATCAGCCATCACCAGAATCACGTTGGGGTGAGCGTCGGCGGCCTCCGCGACGGCCTGGCAAGCCAGGAGGCTGCAGGAAAAAACGGTCAAACCGACAAGCCGCAACCACTGCTTCGATGTGTGCTGATAGATCATCTGCCCAATCTTCCTCCTCATTCCACGCCTGCCGCTAGACTGTGCCGCACGGTGCTGCTGATAAAGTCTTCTCGTAGGAACACGACGTCGTGACCGGCCGCAATCTTATCACTGCCTTTGTCATTTGCCTGCTGGTCAGCCTGTCTGCCGAAAACGCACCGGCCAGCGAAGCCTTTCCCGGGACGCGGCAGACGTTCCATGGGTTTACCATGTTTCACGATGCGGAACGCGGCCGGCGGGTCGTGGTGCCGAAAACCGCCGCCCTGGGTCGGCCCTGGGTGTGGCGAGCACGCTTCTGGGGCCATGAGCCTCAGTTTGACGTCGCCATGCTCAAGCGGGGCTGGCACATCGCCTTCTGCGACGTCGGCAATCTATTCGGAAGCCCCGAGGCCATCGCCAACGGAAACGCCTTCTATCACGACCTCGTCACCAAACACGCCCTGTCGACCGCACCCGTGCTCGAAGGGATGAGCCGTGGCGGGCTGTTCATCTACAACTGGGCCGCTGCGAATGCGGACAAGGTGACGGCGATCTACGGTGATGCCCCCGTCATGGATTTCACCAGCTGGCCCGGCGGACAGGCGGCGGGCAAGACGGGGCCTGGTGCCCCAGCGGCATGGCAGACCTGCCTGAAGGCATACGGTCTGACCCCGGAGCAGGCGCTGAGTTATCAGCAGACTCCCCTCAACAGGCTGGCCCCGCTCGCGACGGCCCGAATCCCGATTATTCATGTGGTCGGCGACGCCGACGAAGTCGTGCCAGTCGCCGAGAACACAACGATTGCGGAACACCGCTACCGGGCGCTGGGCGGAACCTTTGAGGTGATTCATAAGCCCGGCATTGGTCATCACCCGCATTCCCTCAAAGACCCCACGCCGATCGTAGACTTTGTTCTGGCAGCCTGGGCCGATCACGCCTCAGCGGAGCCAGCCGGCGACTAAGGTCGCAAGCCTGCCCACATTGTCTTCTGTTGGACCATCCTGAAATCACCATCACGTCCGAAGCCGTCTGCCCGTCCCACGCGTCCTCAAGGATTCCCTGACCATGCGACTTTCTTCACGTGTTCTCGGTGCAGCATTCGCGTTCGGATCTGCCCTGCTCGGCAGCGACCTGGCGAGTTCAACTGAACCTGCCGCAAAGCCTCGTAGCCAGCCGAACCTGATCTTCATTCTCTCTGATGACATCGCCCAGGGTGACGTCGGTGCGTACGGCCAGACGCTCATCCACACGCCAAACCTGGACCGTCTCTGTACTGAGGGCACCCGCTACCTATCGGCTTACACCGGCACCAGTGTCTGTGCGCCGGCCAGAAGTTCCTTTTTCACTGGCCTGCACTCGGGCCACTGCCCGATCCGCGGGAACCGTGAGATCAAACCTGAGGGCCAAAAGCCCCTGCCCGCTGGCCTGACCACCGTCGGCACCGTCCTGAAATCAGCCGGCTATGCGACGGCCACCATCGGTAAGTGGGGCATGGGCATGTTCGACACCACAGGCAGCCCGCTCACAAACGGCATCGACCACTTCTACGGCTACAACTGCCAGCGGCATGCTCACAGCTACTTCCCGCCCTACCTCTACGACGATTGTCACCGGATCGATATCCCTGAAAACGACAACGGCCAGAAGGCCGTCTATGCCCAAGGCCGAATTCAGCAGGAGGTACTCGATTGGGTCGATGCCCATGCCGACACGCCATTTTTCCTGTTCTACGCGATCACACTCCCGCACGGAAAGTACGAGATCGACGACCAGGGCATCTACGAGGACAAGCCCTGGAGCGAGCAAGAGAAAAACTACGCTGCCATGGTGACCCGGCTCGATTCCGACGTGGGCGGTCTCGTTGACCACCTCGAGAAGAAGGGAATCGCCGAGAACACGCTGATCGTCTTTGCAGGTGACAACGGGTCGTCCTTCGATCCCAAAACCCCACTTGGCAAGCGGTTCGATCAGACGATGGGCGGCACCCTGCGTGGCTACAAGCGGGGCCTCTACGAGGGCGGCCTGCGACAAGCCGCCTTTGCCTGGTGGCCTGGCACGGTACCGGCCGGCCGCGTCACTGACGAGCCCTGGGCCTTCTGGGACCTGCTGCCAACCTTTGCAGACCTGGCCAAGGTCAACCTGCCAGCGGGCTACACGCCGGATGGTCGTTCTCTTGTTACCTTCCTCAAAGGAGGACCGGCACCGCAGCGGGACTCGTTCTATTGGGAACTGCACGAGGGTCGAAGCCACATCCAGGCGATTCGCTGGGGCGACTGGAAGGCCGTCCGCCCCAAGGCGGGCGTTGCGGTGGAACTCTACAACCTGGCCGACGATCTTGGCGAGAAGACCGACCTGGCAGCAGACCGGCCGGAGCTTG
>JBDQOY010000333.1:0-6940 GCA_040260935.1 Pirellulales bacterium | reverse complement strand
TCTGCCGTGGAAACGCTGCCCCCGCCAGGCAACCCAGCGCCGTGATCTCGCGAGTCTTCATCCAGCGGCCGATTTTCGCGTCGGTTATCTCGATCGTGATTACCCTGGCCGGCGGGGTGAGCCTGCTTGCGTTGCCGATCGCCCTATTTCCGCCGGTCGCGCCCCCTATCGTGCAGGTGGTCTGCACCTATCCAGGCGCGAATGCGGCAGTCGTGACCGACACGATTGCCGCCCCGATCGAGCAGCAGGTCAACGGCGTGGACGACCTGCTCTACATGCAGTCGCAGGCAACCAACGACGGCACCTACGTGCTCCAGCTCACCTTTGAGGTTGGTGCTGACGCCAACCTGGCGTTGGTGCAGACCCAGAACCGTGTCCAGCTCGCGATGCCGCTGCTGCCCCCGGTCGTGCAAGTGCAGGGAGTGAGCGTCAAAAAACGATCGCCCGAGATTCTGATGACGGTCGATCTCCTCGCTCCCGACGGGCGATATGACGATGTCTTCATGAGCAACTACGCAACGATCCACCTCCGTGATGAACTGCTGCGATGCCCTGGCGTGAGCGATATCATGCTGCTCGGGCAACGGGATTATTCGTTGCGGATTTGGCTCGACCCTGAACAGCTTGCCGCGCGGGGGCTGACCTCGCAGGACGCCCACGACGCAATCGCCGCGCAGAACGTTCAGGTGCTTGGAGGTGTCAGCGGTCAGTCGCCGGCCGCTGACGACCAGCAGCTTCAGCTGGCAGTCGCCGCCACGGGGCTGCTCTCCACGCCCGAAGAATTCGGGGAGATCGTCCTGCATGCCGATCAGACGGTGCTGGGGACGCCCCTGGTTCGGCTGCGGGATGTCGCCCGGATCGAGCTGGGCGCGGCCGGCTATGACCAGACCTGTCGGTACAACGGGCAGCTGGTCGTGGGGCTGGCCGTGTTCCAGCTTCCCGATGCCAATGCGCTCGAAACCTCCTGGGCGATCCGAGCGAAGATGGAGGACCTGGCCACGCGGTTCCCCCCCGGGCTTGACTATGTCATCGCCTACGACACAACCCCCTTCATTACCGAGTCGATCATCGAAGTGGTGAAGACGCTGCGGGATGCAACGCTGCTGGTGGGTCTTGTTGTCCTGCTTTTTCTGCAGAGCTGGCGGGCGACGCTGATTCCGCTCGTGGCGGTGCCGGTGGCGATCGTCGGGACATTTGCCGCGATGGCCGCGATGGGCTTCAGCCTCAACACCCTCTCGCTGTTTGGGCTGGTGCTGGCGATCGGCATCGTGGTCGATGACGCGATCGTCGTGGTAGAAAACGTCGAACGCTGGATCAGGCAGGGGCTCAGCCCAGTCGCAGCGGCTGAAATGGCGATGAAGGAGGTCACCGGGCCAGTGATCGGCGTCGCGGCGGTGCTCTCGGCGGTGTTCGTACCCTGCGCGTTCATCGGTGGCGTGACCGGCCTTTTCTTCCGACAGTTTGCTCTGACCATCGCGGTCTCGACGATTCTCTCAGCGGTCAACTCGCTCACCCTGAGCCCAGCGCTGGCCGCAATTCTGCTGCGGCCTCACGCCGCACCGCCCGACATGTTGGAGCGGGTCATCGGCTGGGTGCTCGGCCCGGTTTTTTGGCTGTTCAATCGCTTTTTCGAGGCCCTCAATGGCGGCTACAGCCGACTGCTGACGGTGGTCATTCGCCGCGGGAGCGTGGTGCTGGTCGCCTACCTAGTGCTGATGGTCGTCACCTCGTGGGTCTTCACCCAATATCCAAAGGGCTTCGTGCCGCTGCAGGACCAGGGGTATTTGGTGGCTGCGGTGGAACTGCCCGACGGAGCCTCCGTTCAACGCACCAACGCCGTGCTTGAGCGAGTCGATGCCTTGGCCCACAGCGTGCCGGGAATCGCCGACACCTTCACCGTGGCCGGGCTGTCCCTCGTCTACAACGCCAATGCACCGCACTGGGGATCGCTCTTCATCATGCTCGATGAGTATGACAACCGCCGGACCCCGGCGACCTCAATGTTCGGCATCATCAAGGAATTGCGGGCGCGGTGCGGGCGGGAAATCCTCGATGCAGAGGTGGGCGTCTACCCGCCACCTCCGGTCAAGGGGATGGGGATGGCCGGAGGCTTCAAGTTCTACCTGCAGGATCGTGGCAGCCTGGGCCCGCGGGTGATGCAGGAAACGAGTCAGAAACTTGTGGCCGACATGGAGGGCTGGAAGTTGCCATTCGTTGCCAGCGGTTACCGGGCAGATTCACCGCAGTATTTTCTCGACATCGACCGCGATAAGATCCGTGGGCTTGGCATCCCGCTTTCGGCGGTCTTCACCGCCCTGCAACTTGATGTCGGCTCGTTGACCGTCAACACCTTCAGTCGCTTTGGACGTACCTGGCAGGTGAAGGTGATGGCCGACCAAAACTTTCGTCGCAACCTCGAGGATCTCCGGGAACTGAAGGTGGTGGCTCGCGACGGTGGACTGGTACCGCTAGCAGCAGTGTTGGAGGTCCGCCAGGCGATGGGCCCGGCAATCATGATGCGGTACAACCTCTATCCCGCCGCGCCGATCGTGGGGATTCCCAATCCATTTGAGGGCGGGTCGGTGCTGATCGATCGCGTGGCTGACGCAACCCGGGCGGAACTGCCTGAGAACTTCTCCTACGAATGGACGGAGGTGTTTCTCTTGCAGATTGCAGCGGGCAATACGGCCGGGCTGCTGCTGGGGCTCGGGGTGATCCTGGTGTTCCTCGTGCTGGCGGCACTCTATGAGAGCTGGGTGCAGCCTCTTGCGGTCATTCTGGTGGTGCCCCTCTGCCTGCTGGCAGCGGTTGTCGGCCTGTTGGTTGCGTTCCTTCCGATCGACATCCTTGCTCAGGTGGGGCTTGTGGTGCTGGTGGGTCTCGCCTGCAAAAACGCGATTCTGATTGTGGAGTTTGCCCGGCAGCTCCATGCCGAGGGGCACGACGCTCGCTCCGCCGCGATCACGGCCAGCCGGCTGCGGCTGCGGCCGATCCTGATGACGTCGCTAGCCTTCATTCTCGGGGTGCTGCCGCTGGTTATCGCGAAAGGCGCGGGGGCCGAACTCCGCTGGTCGCTGGGCATCACCGTCTTTGCTGGCATGATCGGCGTGACCCTCTTTGGCATCTTCCTGACTCCCGTGTTCTACGAAAAACTGACTGGCCTGAGCGACCGCTGGCACGGCCATCATCCCGAACCAGAGGCGGCGAAGCCATGATTGCGGGATTCTTCATCGAGCGGCCAATCTTCGCGTCGGTGATCTCCATTGTGCTGGTTCTCTGTGGCGGAGTGGCCGCGGTCATCCTGCCGACCACCCAATACCCCGACATCACCCCGCCCACGATCGAGGTCTCGACCGTCTATCCCGGGGCGAATGCTGAGCTTGTCCGCGACACCATTGCCGCACCAATCGAGCAGCAGGTCAGCGGGGTGGAAAATGCCCTCTCGCTGAGTTCCCAGTGCACCAACGACGGTCGCTATCGCCTCACCGTCACCTTTGCTCCAGGGACCGACCTCAACATGGCCCAGGTGCTCACCCAGGTGCGGGTCACGCTGGCCATGCCCAGCTTGCCCGACCTGGTGCAGCGGGAAGGGGTGGCGGTGCTGAAGAAGTCGCCAGCGGCGATGATGATCGTCAACTTCACCGCCGCCAAGGACAGTGCCGGCGAGTTCCTCTACGATGAGATCTTCCTCTCGAACTACGCCACCATCCAGATTCGTGACGAGCTGCTGCGGGTTGACGGTATCGGTGACATCGACTTCATCGGCCAGCGGGACTACAGCATGCGGGTCTGGCTCGATCCCGAACGGCTGGCCGCCGTCGGCCTTTCAGCGGGTGACATCCGCACCGCGATTGGTAACCAGAACTATCAGATCACCGCCGGGAGCGTTGGTCAGCAGCCGGCCCCCCAGGGGCAGGCCTTCCAGATTCCGCTTTCGGCTGTTGGGCGGCTGGTGACCGCCGAAGAGTTTGGCAACGTGATTGTGAAGGAGACACCGGCAGAGGCCGACGACGTGGCGGCCGTGATCGTGCGGCTGCGAGACGTCGCCCGAACCGAACTCGGTGCCCAGTCGTATGATCAGGTCTGTCGGCTTGATGGTGAGCCGAGTGTCGGCATGAACATCTACCAATTGCCCGGCTCCAATGCGATCGCTGCCGCCGCAGCTGTGCGGGCGAAATTGGCGGCCCTCGGCGAGCGGTTCCCCAAGGGGCTCGAAGCGCATATCGTCTACGACACCACCCCGTTCATCGAGGAGTCGAAGGCGGAAGTTCTCAAAACGCTCCGCGATGCGACGGTTCTGGTGGCGCTCGTGGTGCTGCTTTTCCTGCAGAACTGGCGGGCCACGCTCATCCCCCTGATCGCGGTGCCGGTGGCAATTGTCGGCACCTTCGCCTTCATGGCTGCCCTCGGGTTCAGCCTCAACAATCTTTCGTTGTTCGGGCTCGTCCTAGCGATCGGTATCGTGGTCGATGATGCGATTGTCGTGGTCGAGAACGTGGAACGCTGGATCGAGCAGGGGCTTTCCCCCCGCGCCGCGTCGTTCAAGGCGATGCAGGAGGTCACCGGCCCGGTCATCGGCGTGGCCCTAGTCCTGTGTGCCGTGTTTGTGCCTTGCAGTTTTATAGCCGGGATCGTTGGGCAGTTTTTTCGGCAGTTCGCCCTGACGATCGCGGTTTCGACGCTGCTGTCAGCCGTGAATTCGCTCACCCTCTCACCGGCCTTGGCGGCCATCCTGCTGCGGCCGCAGGGGGCGGCACCAGACCCGATTGACCGCGTCCTGCGGTTCACCTGTGGCTGGCTCTTTGCCGGCTTCAACACGGGCTTTGCCATTCTGACACGAGGGTACGCCTGGGCTGTGCGGGGCTCGCTCAAACTGGCCTGGCTGATTCTGCTCAGCTTTACCGGCCTGCTGCTGGCCACTTGGCTGGTGTTCAGCCGGACGCCGGTGGGCTTCATCCCAGAGCAGGACAAGGGCTATCTGATCGCCGATGTGGTGCTGCCGGAGGGGGCGAGCGTGCAGCGAACGGCCGATGTGATGGCTTCACTTGAGCGGCGGGCGCTCGAGGAGCCGGGCGTAGCCCATGCCGTTTCGGTAGCCGGGCGTTCGGTTGTGCTGGGTGGCAACTCACCGAACTGGGCTGCGATGTACATCATGCTCGACAGCTTCGCCGAGCGCCGGGACGCCGAGCAATCGGCCGCGGCGATCGCCGCCCGGCTGCGGCGGGACTGGCAGGCCACGGTGGACGACGCCCGCGTGGAGGTGTTCGGGCCACCGCCGGTGGATGGCCTCGGCACCGTGGCCGGCTTCAAGCTAGCGCTGGAGGACCGAGCCAACTATGGCGCAGCCCAGCTGGAGGAGGCAACGGCGGCCCTGCTGGCGGCGTGCCGGGAGGACCCCCGCCTCACCGGTCTGTTCACCAACTACTCAGCTAGTGCTCCCTGGCTGTTTCTCGACATTGACCGTGAGAAGGCGGCAGCGGTGGGCGTGCGATTGCCAGATCTGTTCGAAACACTCCAGGTGCAATTGGGATCTTTCTATATCAACAACTTCAACCGCTTCGGCCGGTCGTGGCAGGTCAATGTGCAGGCCGATGCCCGCTACCGCGGCGACCTCCGCCAGGCCATCAGAGACCTCAAAGTGCCGGGGGCCGACGGGCAGACCGTGCCCCTGGCAACGCTGGTGCAGGTGAAGGATCGGGTCGGCCCGTCGCTGGTAATGCGGTACAACCTCTATCCAACGGCAGCGATCTACGGGGAACCCGCACCAGGGACAGGCAGCACCTCGGCGCTGGCGATCGTACAGGAGCACGTTGACCGGCTGCAGCAGGACGCGTCGATCCCGCCGCTGTTTGCCACGGAGTGGACCGAGTTGGCCTTCATGCAGATCCGTTCGGGATCCACGGCCACCTATCTGTTCGTGCTCGGCGTGGTGCTGGTGTTTCTGGTGCTGGCAGCCCTCTATGAAAGCTGGGCCCTGCCGCTGGCAGTGATTCTGGTGGTACCGATGTGCCTGCTCTCGGCCGTGGTGGGCGTGCGGCAGGCGGGCATGGAAATCACGATCTTCACACAGATCGGCTTTGTGGTGTTGGTGGGGCTGGCCTGCAAGAACGCGATTCTGATCGTTGAGTTTGCCCGGCAGCTTGCCCGTGAGGGGAAGCCACTCCTTGATGCCACCGTGGAGGCCAGCCGGCTGCGGCTGCGACCGATCCTAATGACGTCGCTCGCCTTCATCCTTGGCGTGCTGCCGCTGGTGGTCGCGGAAGGCGCGGGGGCCGAGATGCGGCAAACACTCGGCCTGGCTGTCTTCAGCGGCATGTTGGGCGTGACCTTGTTCGGCATCTTTCTCACGCCAGTGTTTTTCTTCAGCCTGTTGCGACGCAGCATTGCAGCAGGGCCGCAACGGCCTGGTGAATCGCTGCCGGGCCAGGGAAGCAAAGGCCCCACCGCAAACGCGTAAAAACCCCAAACGCCATTACCTGGGCTTATGGCCGCGGAGCCACTCGGGCCAGATACACCAGGCGTCGAAGCCGGCGGGAGGCTGATTGCCGATGTAGTCGTCGCAGAGGCCACCATCGACGCTCGGCAGTGGTTTGCAGCACTGTCCGCTCGCGGCGAGCGTCTCCAGCCGCAACTGCCAGCCGCCACCGAGGGCGCGGTAGATCGTGATCATGCCCTTGGCCACGCCGCCAACACTGGTATTGAGCCGAATCTGTTCAGTGACCTGCGTCTGCTGCACAACGAATACCCGATTAAAGTCGCTTGCCCCCTCCCGGTATTGAATCTCAACGAGCTCGGCCGATCGGCTGGCAGCAGTCACAGCCTCTTCCTGTTTGTCGGCGGCAACGCGAGCCTTGATGGTGGTGATGATGCCGTCTTCAGCTTCGCGGCCTGCCCGCAGCACCGTCTGTTGATAGGTAGCAGAAAAAGCCTGGAACTTGGC
>JBDQOY010000332.1:0-4708 GCA_040260935.1 Pirellulales bacterium | reverse complement strand
TCTTCAACGTCCCGACCGACAAACGGGTTGAAGCCTTTTCAGAAAGCATCTCGTTTGACCGCCGGCTGGCCGACGACGACATCGATGGGTCGATTGCCCACTCGCGGATGCTGGCCGACTGCGGCCTGATCACCGCGGCCGAAGCCGATGCCATCCGCGACACGCTTGAGGAGATCCGCCAGGAAATTGCCAGCGGCCAGTTCACCTTCACGGCTGCCAAGGAAGACATTCACCTGCATATCGAATCGGCGTTGACCGAACGGCTCGGCGACACCGGCCGCAAACTGCACACCGCCCGCAGCCGGAACGACCAGGTGGCCACTGACCTGCGGCTCTACTGCCGGCGGGCCATCGACCGGATCGACACCGGCCTGCTTGACCTGCAGCGGGCCTTCTTCGACCTGGCAACCCGCGAGCAGGACCTGGTCATTCCCGCCTACACCCACCTGCGGCGGGCCCAGCCGGTGCTGGCTGCCCATCAACTGCTCGGCTGGTGTGAAAAGTTTGCCCGCGACCGGGACCGGCTGTCCGACTGCCGCCGCCGCACGAACGTCATGCCGCTCGGCTCCGCGGCGCTCGCTGGCACCAGCCTGCCGATCGATCGGGAAAAAAACCGGGTGGCCCTTGGCTTCGCCACCACTGCGGCCAACAGCCTCGACGCCGCCAGTGACCGTGACTTCGTCTGTGAACTCAGCTTCGTGCTCTCTCTGACTGCCGTGCACCTGTCGCAGTGGGCCGAAGAGTGGATCATCTACAGCACCGACGAGTTCGGCTTCCTCAACCTGCCCGAAGCCTTCTGCACCGGCAGTTCGATCATGCCGCAGAAGATCAACCCCGATGTCCTTGAACTCGTCCGGGGCAAGTCGGCCCGCACCATCGGCAACGTGCAGCAGCTGCTGGTACTGCTCAAAGGCCTACCGACCGCTTACAACCGCGACCTGCAGGAAGACAAGGAAGCCGTCTTCGACTCGATCGATACCCTCGAAGCGATGCTGGGAGTAGCCGCCCCCCTGGTGGCGGGCACCGCGTTTGCCCGGGATCGGATCAATGCCTCGATCGACCGCGGCCACCTCGATGCCACCACACTGATGGAGGCCCTAATCAGCGAGGGCGTACCCCAGCGAACCGCCCATGAAACCGTCGGCAAACTGGTCCGGCGGGCGCTGACCGCAGGCTGCACTCTGGCAGACCTTTCCGATGATGACTGTCGAAGCGACTATGCCGGCTGGAACGCCAGTCTGCGGAATGCTCTGGGCGCCTCACGGGCAGTTGAACGGATGGTGAGTTTTGGCTCGACCGCTCCGGCCCAGGTGGCCGAACAACTGGCTGCATGGCGGCAGCGTCTGGAGACTGCCGAAACCTAGTCGGCAGTGAAAGGACAGTGTGTGGTCAGGCAGGCTCGAACGGTTGCAACCGTTGGCGTGACCGCCGCGTTGATTAGTGTTGGGGCCCTGCTCTGCGCACCTGGCAACGCAGCCCCACCCGCTTCCGCCGACACTGCTGCCCGGCTCGATCCCCTGCAATGGGCCGTGGTCGATTCCTTGCGGCATCCCCCGCGGACGACGCCCGCGGCGCTGCTGGAGGCCGCCATCCGCGCTGCCGCCGTCGAGGCCCTTGAGCCGACGCTTGAGTTTCTCGATCAGTTCGACCAGGCGTTGGCCGGCGAGGCTGATCCCGACACCACGCTCGCCATGCTTGGTGAGGTCGTGTCTGCCGCAGACCTCAGTCGGCTGGAACGGTTCCTGAAGAACACGGCCCCGCCGGAACGCGCCACGGCAACGGCAACACTGCTGGACGGGATGCGAACGGCTGCCCGGCAACGGCGAACCGACCCCACCCGACTGGCAGAGGCCGCCCGAGCCCTGGCCAGTGACGCTCGGACGGAACGGCTCGAGGCAGCCGAGACGCTCTCGCGAGGAGGCACGGCAGCCCTGCCGGCGCTGGTCGACCTGTTGATGCAGCCTCCGCCAGCTCCCGGTGATCTCGAACGGGCAGCAGCGTTTGTTCGCACCCGACGGCTGGCCCGCCAACTCGTCGGCCGACTCGGCACCGAGGGCACACGGGCCCTGATCGCCTGGCTTGGCTCTGCCGACATCGACCACTTCTCAGGAGTGATTGCCGCGCTCGATGTGCTGGTCGACCGGGGAAGCCTGCCAACTGGTCAGCCCACCCCTGAGGCCTCACTCGACCTGGTCAGTGTGCTGCTGGGGCCGGCGCTGATCAGCGACGCACCTGAGGCAACGCGACTCGCTGCCGCAACCCTGCTCAACAAACTCGCCAGCCGTGGCCTCGCCCCGGCAGCCTGCAGCCGCCAACAGCTTTCCGTTGAGACAGGCTGCCGTCTGCTGACCGAAAAACTCGATCGCCTGCTGTCGCCCGCCGGCCTGCCTCACGCCAACAGCCTGACTGAGTCGGCTGCTGCTCGCGGCCAGCCCGAGCCAGCCGTTGAGACCTATCTGTGGATCGATCAAACCGGTCGGTCAGAGATTCGCACGCTGCCGCCCCTGGTGGTTCGGAGCCTGCGGGCCGGGCATCTGTCCCGAGACCTCTCCGCACTGGGCTGCGATGACCCTGCGGCCGTGCGGCTGGTGCTGCTGTCCCAGGCCGATTCAAGCCTCGTCTTTGCAGACGACCCGGCAACTGCTCTGGCCTCGATTCCTGCTCAGGAACTCACCGATATGCTGACCGGGCCGGCCGGCTACGACCCGGTGCTCACGGCTGAGGTGCTCGACGAGGCGGTCATGCGTGGGATGCCACGAGCGGCGGCGGTTGCGGTTCGCAGCCTGCGGGAACAGGCCAGTGGCGTGCCGCTGGAACTGATCCGCCCGCCGCTGGTGAGGGCAACGGCCATGGCCTCGGATCTCGTGCAGGATGAGGCGGCCTGCACCCTGGCCGAGACTGCTGGATCATCCCCCTTCCCAGGCTCCAGCCGCATGCTCGATCGGCTGGTGTATGTTGCCTCCGCGACCGGCGTCGACCGCGCCGTCGTCGCGCACCCGAGTCAGCGGGTGGCCCAGTTGCTGGCCACGGGGCTCTCCCGCTTTGGCTATGACGTCGCAACAGCGTCCAGCGGCCGCGACTGCCTGCTTGCCGCCCGGCAGTCCCCTGATATCCGGTTTGTGCTCAGCAGCTCGCGTCTGCCCGACCTCGCTGCCCGCGAACTGATCGAATTGCTGCGGCAACCGACCCGAGGCGATCCGCTGCCGGTTTTGGTCGTGCTCGATCCCCTCGACGATACCCGCAGTGGCCGACACCGGACCCGGCTGCTGCTGACCACGGCTGACTTCGAGCATGTCCAACTGACCGACCGGCTGGAAAGCCAGTTTCTGCCGCACCTCGCGGCTGCCGACAGTGATGCCGCCCGGGTGCTGCAGCCCCGCTTCCCCGAAACGCTGGCCCGTGTGGCGGGCTCTCAGGCCGCCGACGAAGGCCACCGGCGCAGGCAGGCAGCCTATCGGGTGACGCGAGCTGCGCAGGCTCTCACCTTGCTCGGGCAGCTTGGCCGCGGCGGTTGGGATGTGACCGCCGCACTCCCCGCCGCCCGCAGCGGCCTGCTGCAGGCCGAAACGTTCGACCCGGCCCTGGACCTGCTGGCTGTCATGCCACTTCCCCAGGCACAGCAAGTGGTTTTTGACCTGGCCTGGCAGGGAGAACTGCCAGTCGTCGTGCGGGAGGCAGCGGTGACAGCACTTGAGCAGAGCATTTCCAGCCACGGCATTCTCTTGGAACGCCGCGACGTACAGAACGCCGTTGAGCTGTACAATGCGGCGGTCGGTGCGGACGACCAACAGATTGGCCGCCGCATCATCGCCCTGCTCACCCCTCCTTCCCGCCTGGCACTGGCCGCCGATGCTCAGGACCCCCGCTGACGAGACTGTCGACCCCTTGAAGGGCATCATCGGGCAGAGCCCCGCCATGCGGGATGTCTACGCCATGACCCGCCGGGTGGCAGCCTCAACAGCCTCGGTGCTGCTCATTGGTGAAACCGGCACCGGCAAGGAATTGATCGCCCGGGCCATCCACGATCTCTCGCCCCGCAACAGCGGCCCCTTCGTGCGGGTCAACTGCGGTGCCCTGTCGGAAAGCCTGCTGGAGAGCGAACTGTTCGGCCATGTCCGGGGGTCGTTCACCGGTGCGGTGGCCAACCGGGCAGGCCGGTTTGAGGCGGCCCATACCGGCACAATCTTCCTCGATGAGATCAACTCGACCACCCCGAAACTCCAGGTGAAACTGCTGCGGGTGCTGCAAGAACGGGAGTTCGAGCGGGTTGGAGACACCGAGACCATCCGGGTCGACACCCGGGTGATTGCCGCAAGCAATCGGGAACTGCTCGACGAGGTCGCCCGTGAGACCTTTCGGGAAGATCTCTACTACCGGCTCAACGTGGTACCGATCTACCTGCCCCCGCTGCGGAATCGCCGTGACGACATCCCCACCCTCGTTCAGCACTTCCTGGCGGTGTACTGTCGGGAGAACGACCGCACGATCACGAGCGTGCAGCCCGCAGCGATGGAGGCACTCTGCCAGCACCACTGGCCGGGGAACGTTCGCGAACTGCAGAATGTCATGGAACGGTGTGTGATTCTGGCCGAGGGCGACGAGTTGACCCTCGACCTGCTGCCACCATCATTTCGTGGCGAGCAGCCGGCCGTTTCGATGCCGGGCCGTGGTGGTGACCTCGACAGTCTTTCTCGCGATCTGGTGGAAC
>JBDQOY010000331.1:0-4230 GCA_040260935.1 Pirellulales bacterium | reverse complement strand
GGGTCAGCGAGCGCCGCAGCCGCGGCCTTTTGAATGGCGATGAACTGGCCCGAATCACAGTTGTCCTTCACGTCGGCGAAGGCCTGCACGAGTTTTTCGTGGCCGCAGACCCAGCCGAGCCGCCAGCCGATCATGTGGAAGCCCTTCGACATGGAGTGGACCTCAACGCCAACCTCCTTTGCTCCGGGGACAGACAGGAACGACAGCGGCTCGTCGTCATAGGAGAGCATCATGTGGGCGGCGTCCTGCACCACGATGATCCGGTTGGCCTTGGCGAACGCGACCACCTTTTCATAGAAGGCCCGCGTCGCCGTCTTGCCGGTGGGGCTGTTGGGATAGCAGAGCACCAGCAGTTTCGTTCGGGCGAGAACGTCAGCCGGAATGCCATCGAGATCGGGGAAGTAGTCGTGTTCTGGCACCAGGGGCAGTTTGTGGACCTCACCGCCAAACCAGCGGGTTGCGGTGCCGGCAACCGGGTAGCCGGGCACGGTCATCAGGGTGACATCACCCGGATTGATGAAGGCGGCCGGCAGCATCGCATAGGCCGTCTTCGAGCCGATGCAGTGGTTGACTTCTTTGGCGGGATCGAGCGCCACGCCGAACTCCCGCTGCATGAAGCTGGCGACCGCTTCCTTGAATTCGGCGATGCCGTTGTCGGCATAGCCGCGATTTTCCGGCCGGTCGATCTCCCGGCGCATCACCGCCCGAACGCTTTCCGGGGCCATTTCATCGTTCTCGCCAATGCCAAAGTCGAGCATGGCCCGCTCAGGATGGTCAGCGAGGGCCTGCCGCTTGGCCCGTTTGATCAGTTCGAACTTGTAGATCTCGGTGCCCTTGCCGTAGCCGGCTCCGCCGATGCGTTCGGCAAAGCGATCCTGAAACCAGGGGTCAGTCGATTCGGGAGTGGCAGGGGTGGCAGTCGACATGGGATCCTTTCTGGAAGGCGGCGTGCACCTGGGGCGGAGGGCGAGCGACCGATGGTACGGCAGACCCACCGATCGAAGATAAAAGGTTCGACCGACAAATCCAAGCAGTGCCGCCGGCGGAGCGGTGCGAAGCAGACTTTGGGATGCAGGGTCACCGGCAATCACGTTAGAATGGCCGCAGGAGGAATCCGTCCATGCGTACCTCAATTGTCCCTGTTGTCGTTCTGCGGTCCTCGCAGCCTGTCGCGGCCTCTGACTATGGGCCGCTCGATGGCGACTTTGACCCCTTCGACGATGACGAGGCGGTCGACGACTTGGTCACGTTTGAATAGCCGGTTTGCCCGTGGGGCGAAGAACTGCCTACGGGCTGAGCAACCGGTGATGAGTCCGCGGCCGTCCCGCAGCAGCTATTCCGTATCTGCGACTCCGCAACGACTAGTCCGCATCCGGGCGGCGCAACACCAGCACCCGGCAGGGAGCATGCCGGAGGACCCGTTCCGCCACACTGCCGAGAAACAACCGCTTGACGCCGTGGTAGCCGTGGGAGGGGACGACGATCAGATCGGCCTGCTGCCGCTGGGCGTAGTCGGCGATCTCGAGGCCCGGCGTGCCGATGCACACGGCTAACTGAGCCGCGGATGCACCATGCTTCTGGGCAAGCTCGGTCAGGGCTTTCGTGACCGATGCAGTGCGGGTTGCGTCGGTGAGGTCACCGAGGAGGACGCCGGGCGACATCGTCTCTAGCGGCAGCATGACGTGAATCAGGTGGATCCGGGACGGATCCACAGCCACGTCCAGGGCTGCCGTGATGGCCTCGGCAGAGGCGGGCGAAAAATCGATCGGCACAATGACCGTGGAGGCAGACAGCGGCATGGGGAAGACTCGTTGGCAGGAAGGGAATCAGGCGTAGGTGGTGAACTCGTTGTTTCGGTAGCGGGTCCAGTAGTCGGTCAGCAGGGCTTTGACCCGGGGGGCGAGGATGACGCCTCCGATGATGTTCGGGAAGGCCATCGACAGAATCATCAGGTCGGAAAAGCTGATGACATTCTCCAAGGACGAGATGGCTCCTAACACGATGAAACCGAGGAACAGCATGCGGTAGAAAATCACAGCCCGCCGGCTTGCTCCAAAGATGTACTGCCAAGCCTTTTCGCCGTAGTACGACCAGCTGATCATGGTCGAGTAGGCAAAAAGAAAGACCGAGATGTTGAGTACAACTGGAAACCAGCTGATGGTGTCGGCGAAGGCCCAGCGAGTCATTTCAACACCTTCCCCCGCAGCAGGATTGTTGTAGGCACCGCTGACGATGACCACGAGTGCCGTCATCGTGCAGATAACGACGGTGTCGATGAAGGGACCGAGCATGGCGACCATGCCTTCACGGACCGGTTCGTCGGTCTTGGCGGCGGCATGGGCGATGGCGGCCGAGCCGACGCCGGCTTCGTTGGAGAAGACCGCGCGGCGGATGCCCTGCACGAGCACCCCGATAAACCCGCCAAAGGCAGCCTCAGGAGAAATGCACGACCGCATGATCAAGGCGGCTGCAGCCGGTAATTGCTGGGCGTGCATCACCAGAATGATCAGCCCGGCGGTGACATAGATGCCGCACATCAGCGGAATGATTTTCTCGGTGACCTGACCGATGCGTTTAATGCCGCCGATGATGACCAAGCCAACGAGGAAGGCGAGGATGCTGCCGAAGACCCAGTCGAGCCCGGCGACATCGCCGACCACGTTCCGGGCCATGCCCCGGAGGGCCGAGGTGGCCTGATTGGACTGAAACATGTTGCCGCCACCAAAAGAGCCACCGATGCAGAAGATGGCGAACACCAGCCCGAACATCTTGGCGAGCAGGAAGGGGAACCCCTTCTGTTGGAGGCCGATCTCCAGGTAGTGCATCGGCCCGCCATCAACGGTGCCGTCGGGGTGAACCTTGCGGTAGACCTGGGCGAGAGTGCATTCGTTGAACTTCGCCGTCATCCCGAGCAGGCCGATCAGCATCATCCAGACCACCGCCCCCGGCCCACCGGTCTGGATCGCGACGGCGACGCCGGCGATGTTTCCCAGGCCGACAGTCGCGCTGAGAGCTGAGGTGAGCGCCTGGAAGTGGGAAATCTCACCGGGATCGTTTGGGTTGTCATAGCGGCCGCGGGTGATGTCGATAGCATGCTTGAATCCCCAGATGTTCAGCCAGCCGTGATAGAAGGTGAAAAACAGCGAGCCACAGAGCAGGATCAGCACAATCAGTGGGATGGGTATGGCAGGCAGAGGCTCCCAGAAGAGCACCCTGGCCATTGCGTCGACGACAACGCCGAATTGGGCATCGATGGTATCGGCAAGCGACTGCTCTGCCGCAGCGGAGGCGGGCGGAGACTCGGCCGCACTGGCTGGTGCTAGAAAGGCCACCAGGCTGATGAGTGACAGCACCATGAAAGAGGTCAGAAGGGTGCGGGCTGAATACATCGTGGCTCGATTTCCGGAGAAAAATGGTGGAACCCCGCAGGCAGAATACGCGGTGCGGTGGCTACTTGCCAATTGCAAGGAAGACTCCGCGCTGCGGCAGGGCTGGTGGGGGAAACCGGGGGTGACTGCGGCGGCTGCACGGCGAGGCAGGCCGACTGGTGGGGAGCGGTCTACAGTGGTCCAAAGAGAGTCCGGTTTTCAGATGCGGTGGAGGTGAGATGGCAGCGAGACGTCCCCCGCTTTGCGTCTGGCTGAAGCGCGATCTGCGTGTGCAGAACCATGCCGCCCTGGCCGCCGCCACAGAGCAGGCTGGCGGAGCCGCCGTTCTGGCAGTCTTTCTCTACGAGCCAGAGCTCCTCGCCCAGCCAGAGTGGAGCCCTCGTCACACCGCCTTTCAACGTGAGTGCTTGGCTGAAATCGTCCCGGCGTTGGCCAACCACGGCATCCATCTGATTACCCGCCACGGTGAGGCGGTGGCGATGCTTGAGCAGCTGCGGCGTGAGACTGGCTTCAACAGACTGTTCGCGCACGAAGAGACCGGGACGGGGGTGAGCTATGCCCGTGATCGCCGTGTCCGCCGCTGGGCCCGCGAGGCTGGGGTGCAGTTGACGGAATTCCCGCAGACGGGCGTGGTGCGACGGTTGGCCTCGCGCAACGGCTGGAATCGCCAGTGGGAAGCTCACGCGGCGGCCCCTCAGGCTATGGTGAGACCCCAGGGCCGGGGAGCTGCCAGCAGCCTGGTGCGGCTGCCGACGGCAGGCCTGCTGGGGCCAGAGGAGCTTGGGCAGGAGGCTGATCGATCGGATCGTCAGGGTGGGGGCGAGCGGGGGGCTGCCACGGT
>JBDQOY010000330.1:0-5263 GCA_040260935.1 Pirellulales bacterium | reverse complement strand
GCCCCAGAATGAGCGAAATATTCTGACCGCCGAACCCAAAACTGTTGGACAACACCCGGCGGCAGGGTGCATTCCGGGCGGCATTGGGAATGTAGTCGAGGTCACATTCCGGATCGGGGTTTTCGTAATTGATCGTGGGCGGAAGGACATCGTCCCGAATCGCCAGCAGCGAGACGATCGCCTCGGTCGCTCCAGCCGCCGCAATCAGGTGCCCCATCATGCTCTTCGTGCTGGAGACGGGAATCTGCCGGGCACGTTCACCAAAAACTGTCTTGATTGCCAACGTCTCAACCCGGTCGTTCACACTCGTACTGGTTCCGTGCGCGTTGACATAGTCGATGTCCTCTAGGCCGAGGCCCGCATCGGCCAGGGCCATGCGGATACAACTGGACGCCCCCCGACCCTCGGGATGGGTGTCGGTAATGCGATAGGCATCGGCGGTTGAGCCATAGCCAAGCACCTCGCCAAAGATGGTAGCGCCCCGCCGCCGGGCATGTTCAAGTTCTTCCAGCACCACCATGGCGGCGCCTTCCCCCAGCACAAAACCGTCGCGTTCGTAGTCAAACGGACGACTGGCCCGGGTCGGTTCATCGTTTCGGGTCGACAACGCCGTCAACAGATTGAACCCGGTGACCCCGAACGGATGGATCATGCTGTGGGTACCGCCGGAGAGCATCACATCAGCATCACCCCGCCGCACCAATTCGGTCGCCTCTCCAATGGCCTGGCTTGAGGCTGCACACGCCGTCAGGCAGTTGAGATTAGGCCCCTGGGCATCGAACAGGGCGGCCAGATGGCCAGCCGGCATGTTCGGCTCCTGCTCCACTTCCGTGAGCGGCCGGAGGGTTTCGAGCCCCAACCTGGTGAACTTCGCCACATCGAGGGTGTCCCCTTCGATCGAAGCCATCATCATCTTGGTGAAGGAATCGAAGTCTTGCTGCCCCTCGCCGCTCCCGAGATAGATCCCCAGCCGATCAGGCGCGGAAGTCAGGCCCCCTTCCAGCCCGGCGTGTCGCATCGCCTGGAGCGCTGCTCCAGCGGCAAATTTTGTATGCCGACCGCAGTTCTGCCACCGGTCTTCTGATTGCCCCTCATCTGCAACCGACCAGTTCTTCACCTCGGCAGCAATCTTGGTGGGAAACCGAGAGGCATCGAACACGGTGGTGGGGCCGACGCCCGAGCGACCTTCCTTGAGGTTGCCCCAGAGTTCTTCCACGGTGACCCCAAGTGGTGTGACACACCCCATGCCCGTGATTACAACCCGCCGACGACCAGCCACCATTGCGGTTCCTCCACCTTCGCTGTTCCGGCCGCCTCGCTGACGGCCGCCCATCACGATAGCGTTCCGGGGGCGTTCAGCCTACCAGTCGGGTCGGGAGAGCGGATTCCCGGCCTCATCCCGACCAATGTCGTAGATGTGCATGTGATCAAGCCACTTCAGCAGCTCATCGGGCTCAAACAATTTCGGCACCCCTTCGCCCGGTTCAAGGTGGGCGAAGAAGAGTTCCGCCTCACCCTGAGGCTGCTCGTTTCCAGACGTATCGACCACCGCGCTGGTGACGCTCGCCAGGGAACCGGTCTGTTTCAGGTCGAGAATGGTGGCCCGAAACAAGAGCGTGTCACCCGGCAGGGCATCACACTGAAATTCCGCCTTGGCCACTTTGGCCAAAACGACTCGCCGACTAAACTCTAATGCATCCGCAACCAGCAGTCCTGCCGTCTGCGCCATGCCCTCAACAATCAACGAGTTCGGCATGAGGGCAGCACCGGGAAAGTGGTCGTGCAGATGCTCTTCTGCCAGGGAAACGTTCTTGACCGCAGTCGCCTGCTTCCCGCGAACAAACTCAGTGAACCGATCAACCCAGAACCAACGCATACGGTTGCCGCTCTCCCTTCACCAACGACTCCACGCGTCACCTGCTCTCGCTGGCAGCGACAGGCAACGCCCTCATTCCGAGGCGTCTCACTCACCCCAGTATCTGCCAACGGCGGTTCAGCCCGCGAGTTTGCTCTGCACGTAGCGAACCATGTCTTCAACCGTCAGCGTGTTGGGGAAATTCTGCACGCTCGGGTTCTCTTCGAACTTGGTCAGATCGACGAACGGCATCCGCTCCTTCAACGCTGTCAGGCCAGCTTCGTTGAGCTTGCCGTTGACGACGTAGTCCGTGCTCGAAAGCACATCCTCGGGAAAGAGTTCGCCCCGCGGGATCTTGATCCCGAAGGCTTTCTCAAGCCGGAACACGATGTCGAGGAAGTCAATCGACTCCGCACCAAGGTCACCGACCATGGTGGCCTCAGGGGACACCTCGTCATCATCCACACCAAGGGCGTCAACGAGGGCGGTTTGGACTTTTTCAAAGATTTCATCTCGAGACGGCATCGACATCTCACCTTCAGGGGGAGTGGGAACCTGCGGAAACAACGTAGGTTGTAATCTCGGCATTTCGCCTTGGAAAGCCGAACGGGGGAATTGCCGGCCCGCGACAGCGGTACAACCGTCATGTTCGACCCGGGGACCCGGCCCGGAGAAGCACTAAAACCGCCACTTTTGCGTCAACCGGCCTGCCGCCGGCTGGGCAGCAGCCTGCTGTGAGACGGAACCAGCATCCGCTTCAGACGCTGGTCGACTGAGTCGCTGGCATCGCAGCGGTTGCCGCCACCCCATAGACCGTATGCCGATCGTGGGTTCCCGCCCGCTTCGGCGGATTGAGCACCGACCAGAGCCGCCGCATCTCCGCCCGAACACGGACGTCAATGGCGTCCCCGTGCGGCCGCCGGTCCGCAAGGTTGTACCGCTCAAGTTCCAGTCGTGCCGTCAGGCTGGTTCGGTCACCCACCATGCCACTGGCCTTGACCTTTGTCCGCGTGGCGTCTTGCGACAGCACTTCTGCCCGCACGGTCAGTACTCGGCCCGGTTCGACAAAATCGCCGTACTTCACATTGCGGGCAGTGCGGAGCACCACGATGCTGTGGGCAAAGTCCTCGCCTAGGCGAATCGTCCAGGCTGCAGCCTGCGTCATCGCCTCCAGCATGAACACGCCAGGCAGCACCGGAAACCGGGGAAAGTGATCCCCGAGATACTCCTCAGCCAGAGAGACAGCCTTGACCGCCGTGATGCTCTTGCCGGGGTCGATGTCGGTGATTCGATCAAGCAGGGTAAATCGCATGGTCGTCCCGCGTCCGCGTGTATCAGAAAACCCGTCGCATTACTCGGTCTACCGAAACTGTCCGACCGATGCCGCGAGTATAGGGTTTGGCACTCGCCCCACAACCTGCGGGCCGCCGTTTTGACCGGTCTTTGCCCAGGTCTGCCAGCCTGACAGCCACCAGAATTGGCATCACCGGCAGGGTCTCGCAACCGTCCCCCTCCGGCAACGGCCAGAGCAACGGCCGGAGCAGGGTGTCCACCGCCCTGAACCAAAAGCCACGAAACAGTCTCACGCCGCTACCGAGGATGCTCTTCCACGCGGGTGGCGAGGCTCCGCCCGGCCGCCATCGGGTCTGGCACGCTCTTCACTTTTTCGTCCTCTCAACGGTTTTTGGAAACGGCCTGATCAGGTGCCAGTTGTCCAGAGCGGTGGCGTCTGCGAATGATTGCGTTGCTCCAGGGACGGCGATCACCGGCTTCGGCCTTGTCGCTTTCTTGGGAGATTCTGCCATGCAGTTGCTTCGTGTTGGGTACGCGCACCCGCTGGAAGACTTGCGCGATGAGATGGATCGGCTCTGGAACTCTTTGACCACGGCCCCGCCACTTCACGGCTGGACGCGGCAGACAGCCAAGGAAGCCTTCCCGGCGGTCAACCTGTTTGAGACCGCCGAAACGGTGGTGCTGGAAGCCGAACTGCCCGGCATCGAGCCGGACGCTCTGGAAATCACCACGCTCGGCGACGAGTTGACGCTCAAAGGTCGTCGAGATGAACCGGACGTCCTGTCGCAAGACACGCCAACCGAGGCTACAGCCGCCCCAACCTGGCATCGACGCGAACGTGGCATCGGCGAGTTTGTCCGGCGACTCAGCCTGCCCACACTGATCGATCCCGAAGGCGTCGAGGCCCGGCTTCAGGATGGCGTGCTCACCGTCACCTGTCCGAAGGCGGCTGCCTGCCGTCCGCGAAAGGTCACGGTGACCAGCCGGTAATGACACCTGCAGCGTCTCGCTGCAGCATTCGCCCCTGATCGGTTTTGCACCCCTTCTTCCATTTCCACAAAGAGGAGCCCCCCATGATTGCTTCTTCACCTACCAGTTCCGCAGAGCGGATTCAGCCCGCTGGCAGCAGTGCTGCACAGAGCCTGAACTTTCGGCCGAATGTCGATGTCGCTACCTGCGATGACAGCCTGGTTTTCGTCGCGGACATTCCCGGCTCTTCTGCTTCGGCAAGCGATGTGCAGGTTGAGGACGGCGTCCTGTCGATTGACGCGGCCGTGCCGGCCCGCTCCCTGCCGGGCACGGCCGTGCGGCGGGAGTACGGCATCGGCGGCTACCAGCGCTCCTTCCAGATCGGCGCTGACTTTGACGCCAGCCAGATTGCGGCGACCTATCGCAACGGCGTGCTCACCATTCGGGTGCCGCGACTGACCGCGGAACAGCCCCACACAATTCCTGTCACGGCCGGCTGAACCGACCGTGACACCCTTCCGGTTTCAGGTGACGTTTCCTTTTCCCTTTGAACGACATGAGGAGCAGATCAATGAGTTTGATTCCCTTTCGCACAAAGCGTTCCCTCGGCATGGAGCCCACGTCCTTTTCCACGTCCTCGCTGACCGATTTTCGAAACGAAATGAATCGTTTGTTCGAGGGCTTCTTCAATCGGCCGTCCGTGGCTCCGGGCTGGTTCGAGACCATCGAGCCAGGCCGCTGGCTGCCAACCATCGACATGGCCGAGTCGGATGAAACGATCCGGGTGCGGGCCGAGCTTCCGGGCATCGACCCGAACGATGTCGATGTCAGTGTCTCGGAAGACCGGTTGGTGATCTCGGGTGAAAAAAAGACCGAAGCTGAATCGGTGGGCAACGGCTGGACCCACCGGGAAAGCCACTATGGCAGCTTCAGCCGAGCGATCCCCCTGCCGGAAGCCGTCGACCCCAGCAAGGTGGCAGCGCACTACGACAAGGGGGTCCTGACAGTCAACCTAACCAAGTCACCGGCAAGCACCTCACGCAAGGTGCCGGTCATCACCGCCAGTTGATCCTTCCAGGGCCCAGCCGGCAGCAACCGCTGCCGGCTGGGTTCCCGCTGGCACGCTGCGCATAATGATGGGTAAGG
>JBDQOY010000329.1:0-2737 GCA_040260935.1 Pirellulales bacterium | reverse complement strand
GTGCCAACGATGTCTTCCGCACCAGTTGGGGCAATACCGGCGTCACCCGCAAAGCCTTTGATGCACCGCCTCCGATGGGGGCGGACCCAGCACCGGCCAGCGGCAATTCCGTCGACTACGAAGCCGTTGTCAAGGCGGTGACCGAGCAGGTCTGCAAGGAACTGGGCCTCAGTGCCTAGCCGCACTCGGAAATGCCCGCGGGGCCTTTCCGGCAGCCTTTTCATTCACATTTCGACACACATTTCAGCACACGACCAAAACGGCCTCAAGGAGCAGTCATGAAAGTTGGGATCATCGGTGGCGGTGGAATCGTTGGAGCCTCGGCAGGGTTCGCCCTGCAACTCGGCGGCATCGTCCATGAGATCGTCATCGTCGACGTCAATGCCGATCTGGCAGATGGTCAGGCGCTCGACATGATGCACGGGGCGCCGGCAATCGCCGACCAAGTGATCACCGCCGGTGGCTACAACGACCTTGCCGATGCCGACCTGATCTGCATTACGGCCGGCCTCCGTCGCAAGCCTGACGAAAGCCGTCTTGCGCTGATCAACCGGAATGTTGTGCTGTTCAAGTCGATTCTCGAGTCGATCAAGACGGCCGGCCACAAGCCTGACGCGTCCGTACTGGTGGTCAGCAATCCGGTCGACATCCTCACCTATCTCGCTGAGCAGGAACTCGGCCTTCCGCAGGGCCGCGTGCTCGGCCTCGGCACGCTGCTGGACACCCTGCGGTTCCGCAGCCTGCTGGCACTGAACCTCAAGGCGCCGGCCACCCAGGTCTCGGCGATTATTCTGGGCGAGCATGGCGACAGCATGGTGCCGATCTGGTCGAGTGCCAGCATCGGTGGCCTGCCGCTGGAAAAGTATCCGGGCTTCACCCAGAAACTCGGCCAGGACACCTTCACCCGGGCCAAGACATCCGGGGCGGAGATGATCAAGAAGAAGACCGGGGCCGGCTTTGCCGTCGGGGTCTCGATCGCCGAGGTGATTCATGCCATCGCCCTCGACAGCAAGCGGGTGCTGCCCGTTTCAACCGTGCAACGGGGCTGCTACGGTCTGCGGGACGTGGCCCTCTCAGTCCCCACCGTCGTCGGTCGGGCTGGCGCTGAGCAGACCCTGGAAATTGAGCTCTGGCCGAAGGAGATGCAGTCACTCAAGCGAAGTGGGGCCGTGCTGCAAGAGACCCTCGGACAGGTCTTGGCTGCCGGCTGATGCAATCGACGCTTCTCCGGATGGGGTCGGCAGCCAGCCGGCCCAGTCGCGGGGAGGAAGATCCCACCGCCGCACAAAACCATCTTTTCCCCCACTCCACAGCCCACCCCTGCCGGTGCCACCGGTCAGCGACCAGACCTCCGTCTGGTGGCCCCGAAGCACCTCAAGGGGCGCTGACTCGGCACGATCCCAGAGCAGAACCTCGCCCCGGTCCGTTGCAGCCGCTACCAGCGGCTCACCGCCGACGGGGAGCACCTGCCAGATCTTCGCCGTCGCCGTGAGGCTGGCAATCAGGGTGAGGGGCAGCGGTTCCTCAGAAATCTCAGCCGTCGCGGCCTGCCGTGGTAGGGCCCAGAGCCGCACAAACCCGTCGGCTCCCCCCGTTGCTACCTGCCACCGCGATTCTCCTCGAGGGCTGCAGCACACCGTGTTGATCTGCCCAGCGTGTCCGGCCACGCGGTACCGCTCGTGCCCCTCGTAATCGAACACGCGAAGCAGGCCATCCTCGCAGCCACTTGCCACCAGCCCGGTGTCAGCATGACTGGGAAACGCCACGGCAAACACCCGCCCGGGATGCCGCACCACTGCCATCGGGCTCGCACCGCTTTCGGTCCAGAGTTGCACGGTCCCATCCTCGCCCGCTGTCGCCAGGGTCTGGCCCGTTGCTGAGAAGGCTCCCGCAAAAACCCGGCGTCGATGCCCCGAATGCCGCCCCACCGGTCTGAGTATCCCTGGGGCCATGCCGCCCTCGGGCTGTTCCAGTCGAAAGCGGTCGGCCATTCCATCCGCACCGGCAACCAGCACCTCGAGCCGCTGGGGATGCCAGGCGACGCCATTGATTGCACGGTCTGAAACCTGCCGCTGTGCCACCAGGTGGCCGCTGGCTCCGTCCCAGATCTGCACCACGCCGGCGAAGGTACCGACAGCAAGCAGGCGGGCATCGGCCGAGGCTGCAGTTGCCTTCACGGCGGCTCCCACCGCCAGCCGCGGCTGGGGGTCGCCGGTTGCATCCCACCGCCGCACGGTCCCGTCAGCCGAGACCGTCAGGAGCGGACGATCATTCCCGCCAGCGATCGCCCAGACCGCTCCCCTGTGACCGGCCAGGTTCCGCACCACTCCCGGTGCAACCAGTGACCAGCACCGCAGCACCGTATCACCCCCGACTGTCACCACCTGCTGCGGACCACAAAAGCGGACGGCGTTGACCCGGCCGGGGTGGTCAAAGCGGCGGTGCTCCCGGCGGCTTTCGCATTCCCAGACGCGAACCGTCTGATCCTCCGAGGCAGACGCGAGCAGGCTGCCGTCGGGCGAAAAGGCGAGCCCGAAGCACCGCTGCCGGTGCCCCCGAAGATTCCCCCGGTCAGCACCGGTCTCCGCATCCCACAACCAGACCGTTCCATCACGGCTCGCCGCTGCCACCAGACCAGCCTGCGAACTGGAGGCCACGCCATAGACACTGTCACCGACCGGACCATACACCCGGATCATTTGCCTGGTGCCCACGTCCCAAAGCCGAACCACTCCAT
>JBDQOY010000328.1:0-30310 GCA_040260935.1 Pirellulales bacterium | reverse complement strand
TTGCCACCGCCCCGAAAAAGCCCCACGTCCCCCAGTCTGCCAACCACCTTCCGGAGGGCCGCTCGGGCACGCTTCCTCGCCCGACTGAAACACCGCCGACAACTCGACTGGCACTCCACCTGCTCACGAGAGACACTCACCCCCATGCACAGGCACCGGCTTTTTCTGCTCTTGCTCCTCGGGCTCGGGGTGATGCTCGCCGCGACCGGCCCGTCTGGCCTCGCGGCTGACCTGCCGCCGCCCAGATGGCTTGAAGTCACGACCGTTTCCGCAAACGGCGTTGAGCAGACCCGTGCAGGCCAGGCTCTCATCGAGGCTCAGGATGGCAGCCTGCTGCTCGAAACGGCCACGCAGCAACTCCACCTGCTTGCAGGCGACACGGTCACGAGCCGAAAACAGCTGATGCCCGTCGCGGAGTTGTCAGCCCGAAGCCTGGGGCAGCAGGTGCTGGCAGAACTGCCGGGCCGCTTCAGCCTGCTCACCACCCGGCACTACTGTATCTGCTACGACACCTCACCCGGATACGCCCGGTGGGCGGCCGCCCTCTTCGAGCGGCTCCACCGCGGCTTCCACGCCTTCTGGTCGCAGCTGGGTATGCCAATCAGCCCGCCCGACCATCCCCTCATTGTCATCATCTTCGCCGACCGCCAGGCCTACGAGGCTGCCGCGCAGACCGAAGTCGGCACTGCCGCCCACAGCATCGTTGGCTACTACAACCAGCTGACCAACCGTGTGACCAGCTTCGACCTGACCGGCAGCGACACCCTGCGGCACCGTCGGACCACCTCACCAGGTCGGGCCGGCACTGACATCCTCTCAAGCCCGGAGGCAGCTGGTCTCGTGGCAACCCTGGTTCATGAGGCAACCCACCAACTGGCATTCAATGCGGGCCTTCACCAGCGTCTGGCTCCGATTCCGGTGTGGGTCAGTGAGGGCATCGCAACCTACTTTGAGACGCCTGACCTCGGCAGCCATACCGGCTGGCAGGCGATCGGCAGCATCAACCGCCCCCGCCTCACGCTGATTCGGCAGCGATTCACCCCGGGCTTGCTGACCCGGATGGTCGCATCCGACGAACCATTTCGCAGCCCGGACGAGGGCCTGGTTGCCTACGCCCACGCCTGGGCACTCGTCTCCATGCTGGCGAAGACGCAGCGGGAGGCCTTCGCTGATTATCTGCACGACCTGGCCGGCAAACAGCCGTTGGCCTCTGAGTCGGCAGCCGACCGCATCACCGCCTTCGAAACGGCCTTTGGCGCAAGCCCCGATGCCCTGGAAATGCGGCTGGTGCGGTACCTGTCGAGCCTCCCGGCCGACTGACTTCATCAAACGGCAGACGCCGACCAGCCGTTACAAGCGGTCTTCTCCTGAAGCCCATCGCCCCCTGCAGCCGGCACGAGCCGTATAATCGGCGGAGGGGCGAACACCCCGGGACCATTCGGCCGAAGCAACAAACGATGGGGGCTGGCTCCCACTGCGCTGCCACCTCTCTCGCCTCCAGCAGGCATATCCCCTGCTGTGGCGTGTTTCCTCTCCGCCTCACCCGCAAAGAAGAGATCGATGGCCAAGAAAAAGTCAAGCGCCGTCCAACTGCTGACCGTGTCGCTCATCATCTTCGTGATGCTGACCTTCGTGCTGGCAGTCACGTCGTATGTCTTCTATGCGCAGGTGGCGGATGCGGAAACCGCAGCAAAAACTGCCGCCGACGCCGCACAAGAGGCCAGGCAACAACTGACCGCTGCCGAGAGCACCCAGAAAGATCTGATCGAAACCTATATTGGCGTTGAACCGGGCACGACCATTGACATGATCGACGAAGAACTCGCCACGATGCGGGACAACTCGAAACAGTTCAAAGGGACGGACGCAGTGAAGTCCAACTACCACAGCCTGGTCAGGACCTACGAGAGTGCGTTGAAGCTGGCCAACAAAGACAATGCCAGCCTCACGGAGCAGAACAAAGGCCTGCAAAAAGATCTCGATTCCGTGAAGAACGATCACACCTCGGCAAGAACCTCTCACAGCGAGCAGATGAAGGACGTGTCTGACAAACTCGCCGACATTGATAAGAAGCGACAAGAGGCTGCCGCTGCATTTGAGAAGGAGACTGGAGACCTCAAAAGACAACTCGTCGCAGCCAATGACAAGGCGGAACGACTAGAGAGCCTTGAGAAACAAATCCACGATGAAGTCGGGCCCTATATCTCTTTCGGTCGCCGTGATGATTTCTCAGCAGCCGATAACGCCCCAGACCAGGTCGCCATTCTGATCGAAGAACTCAAGGACCGCGAAGCGGTGATCAAACGTCAAAACGAAGTGCTTGGCGCAATGCGTGTTGCCGACACACGCCTGCAGGACGCCATTCTGGCAGCCACGCCGGCTGATGACCGGATCGACGGCTTTGACGGACATATTGTGGTCGTCAACGAACTCGAGCGGTCATTGCTGATTCGCTTCCCCAGGACGATCGGCATCCGGCCGGGCATGCTCTTTTACGTCTATGCCCCTGGCGACCAACTCCCGCTGATCGCCGCGAAGAAGGGGGTCGTCGAAATCGTGGCCGTCGAGTCTGGCACAGTTGCCCGAGGCCGAGTGCTCGACACCTCCACGTACGATCCAATCGTCACCGGCGATGCGGTCGCCACCAGCCTCTGGAGCCCGTTGATGCCGCTTGAGGTGGTGGTAGTCGGCCATGTGCAGATTGATCCTGACTCAGCCACTGACGAGGACAGCCTTGAGGAACTGATCACCAGTGTGGGCGGCACCGTCACTGACACGGTGACCCACTCGAGTTCCATTCTGGTCGATGCTGGAGAACCGCGGCAGACCGGCGAAGACACCATCGCAGGCTGGTCCGAAGCCGACAAGCAGCGTCGGATCCGCAACATCAGCCTGGCCAACCGCCTCGGGGTCAAGGTGGTTCGCATCGACGGATTCCTCGAACTCTTTGGGCTGGAAGAGAACTATTTCGACGCTGACCATCTCGTCACGCCAACGCCGTAAGCCGCCGCCCAGCGGTCCCACCCCTGTCAGCCGGTTTTGCTGCCAGCATCTTGCAGGGGAATACTGGGCGTAAGAAATCGCTGGCCCGGGCAGTAGGCTGTCAGGTCCGGTGGCTTTCCCCCGGCAGCCTTCCGCTCCCGCGATGCCTTCCCCTTTCTTCCGGAAAACCCTGCTCCGATGAATACGCTCTTTCGCTCCCGCCCCACACCGCTGGCCCTGCTCGCGGCTGTCGTCGCCTTCCTCTCCTGCGGCCCACTCATCACAGCGGCCGCCGCCCCGCCTGCCAGCCCCGCGAAGGATGGCTTTGTCTCCATCTTTGACGGCGAATCACTGGCTGGCTGGGAGGGAAACCCCGACTTCTGGCGAGTCGAAGAGGGTGCGATCGTCGGAGAGACGACTGAACCACTGAAGGGAACCACCTACCTCATCTGGAGACAGGGCGAAGTTGATGACTTCGAACTGCGGCTCACCTACCGACTGCATGGTGGCAACAGCGGCATTCAATATCGCAGCCGGAACCTTGGGGGTTTTCGTGTTGCTGGCTATCAGGCCGACATGGAAGCAGGCAAGAATTACAGCGGCATTCTCTACGAGCAGGACGGCCGAGGGATTGTCGCCAAACGCGGCGAACGAGTGACGGTCAACGCCGACGGCTCAAAGACACAAGGGCAGGCGATCGGCTCCAGCCAAGACCTGCAATCACACATCCACGATGCCAACTGGAACACCTACCGCATCGTCGCCACCGGCAACCAGCTTCAGCACTTCATCAACGGCCAGTTGATGTCAGAGACCATCGATGACCAGGCCGACAAGCGATCCCTGCAAGGCGTGCTGGCGTTCCAGCTTCATGCCGGGCCACCGATGAAGGTGGAGTTCAAGGACATTCAGCTCAAGCGACTTCGGCTCACGGAGGGCCGGAAGAAACTGGTGATGGTGGCCGGCCGGGCCAGCCACGCCCAGGGGGCGCATGAGTTCCGGGCGGGCTGCCTCCTGTTCAAACAATGCCTCGATGCGGCCCTACCTGACCAGCTTGTTTCGGCGGTCTACACCGACAGCTGGCCCGAAGACCCAACAGCCTTCGATAACGCCGACAGCATTCTGCTGTTCTCCGATGGGGGGAAGGGCCACCCTGTCATCCAGAGCAACCGGCTTGCCCAGATCGATGCCTTGGCCCAACGAGGCGTCGGAATTGCCTGCCTGCACTACGGTGTGGAGGTGCCCAAAGAGAAGGGTGGCCCGGAATTCCTCAACTGGATTGGCGGCTTTTTCGACACTGACTGGTCCGTCAATCCGACGTGGATGCTGGCCGCCACCGAACTGGCAGAGGGCCATCCCATCTGCCGTGGCGTCAAACCGTTTGAGCTCAACGACGAGTGGTACTACCACATGCGGTTTCGTGAACCGGCCGATGCGGTCACTGCCATCCTGTCAGCAATACCACCCGACAGCACCCGTGAGCGGGTTGATGGGGCCCGCAGCAACAACCCGACCGTCCGCGCGAACAAAGGGGCGCGGGAAGTTCTCGCCTGGGCCTATGAGCGACCCGCTGGCGGACGTGGGTTTGGCTGCACGGGTGGCCACTTCCATGAAAACTGGGGCAACGACGAATTTCGCCGACTCATGCTTAATGCGTTAGTCTGGACGAGCGGTCTCGAGGTGCCAGACGGTGGCGTCACGTCAGCCGTTACCCCTGCCGAACTGGAAGCCAACCTCGATCCTTCTCCGCCGCCAAGAAAAAAGCAGCCCGGGAAAAAGCCCGGTGGACAAAAGCCGCCAGCAACCCCTTGAGTTGCTGGAGCCGAAAGACATCTTCCTGTTCCACACCCGTTTCCCATCTCGAGAAGAAAGCGATTGTTCCTATGCCGAAGCTGACCGTTGAAGGATTTGGTGAATTCGAAGTGCCCGCCGGCAAACGTCTGGTGAATGCCCTCGTCGATGAGTGTGGTGTTGATCAGTTGCATGCCTGCGGCGGCTTTGGCCGTTGCACCAGCTGCCGAGTTGAGTTTGTGGCCGGAGAACCGGAAAAGATCACCAAGGCCGAGAAGGACGTCCTCGAGGCGAAGGGCCTGGCAGCAACGCCTGGGCTGCGGCTCTCCTGTCAAATTGCTTGCGACGCCGACATGACGGTGAAGGCTATCAGCCGACTGGAAGGATCGGGTCGGGCTGACGCCGGCGGCCGCCCTGGCGATGCCATCGAACCAGCCCCCGAGTGGTGCTGACAGGCTGACGCCAGCCTGTGGGCCCGCGTCCCGCATTCCCTCGGCTCGCGTTTGGGCGTGGGTACGAAGCACCATCATGCGTTGGTGCCACCCCACAAAAACCCGAAGCGCACGCTGAGGGAATCCGCCTCGGCTGAGGCAAAATGTCGCCCACTCCCTCGGCTCGCGCCTCGGGCGTGGGTACGAAGCACCATCATGCATTGGTGCCACCCCACAAAAGCCCGAAGCGCAAGCTGAGGGAATCCGCCTCGGCTGAGGCAAAATGTCGCCCACTCCTCTGGCTCACGCTCACGCGCGAAGACATCACGACGCGAACACCTGCGTGACCAGCCCGGCGATCTCCTGCATCGACAGGGCTGCCGCAGTGGCCATCGGCCGTGAGGCGATGAAGATCGTCTCGTGCCGATCCTGCGGGTCGACGACTCCGTGACTGCCCCGCACCAGTGCCGTGTCGAGCGGAATGCTGCGGGTTGCCATGTCGAAGTGCAATTCCAAGGGGTCATACCCCGGCTTGCGATGGATATCGACCGTCCGGGCAAACGCGGGCGGCTCTTCGTCTTCGCGCCAGTAGAAATAGCACTGCCAACTCTCAAGGCTGCTCTCAATCAACACATCCCCACAGCGGCTGTCCGCGGACAGTGGAACGTGGTCGACGAGGCCCTCGGCCACGAGGTCATCCCCCGACAGCACTCTTCCCACGCCCTGCTGGCCGCGGAAGAGCCCGCAGACCTGCTCCACCAGCGCGTCATCGGGCTCCCGCAGGTAGACATGCCCCACCTGATGATCGGCAAGCGTCCAAGCACGACTGGCCGCCATGTCGATCACCGGCCCCTGCTCGCTGGTCTTCAGGGCTAGCAGCCCAGCCTCACGCAAGATCCGATTGGGAAACAGCGTGTGACACACCGGCCGAATCTGATACTCGCCGGCAATGCAGACGACCAGTTCACCATCACCGACGGCCGCCGTCGCACCCGAAATCAGCCTGGTGATTTCCGCATCGAGCTCTCGACAGGCCGCCTGAGCCGGCTCGCTCTCAGGCCCGGTCCGTTGAGCCGCATAATCCAGATGCGGCAGATAGACGTAGCTGAAGTGCGGCAGAGTGGTCCCCACTGCCGCCAGAAAACTCGACACGATCCACTGCGTCGATTCGATGCCCGCCAGTGGCCCCCAGAACTTGTGCAGCGGAAAATCGCCCAGTTGATCCCGTAACGATTCATAGAGAGGTTCCGGCCGGGTGTGGCACCACATCGTCTCCGAGCCATCCGGGTTGTGCTTCGGGGCTGGCATGCAGACAAGATCAGCCGTGGCATGTTTGCTCTGCAAGGGAAACCAGCACGCCGTGCAGAGATCCGGATGGGCTGCCTTCAGCGAGTCCCAGATCCGCGGGCGGCGATGGACGCTGTCGGGGCTGATCCACATTTCCAACTGTTGGCTGGACCGGTCAACAACGCCGTTGGCAACAATGCCGTGGCTGGCGGGCAGTGTGCCGGTTGTCAGCGTCGCCTGCACCGGGCAGGTGACCGCCGGAAACCCCGGGGCAAGCGGCAGGCACTGTCCTGTTTCGGCAAGCCCTGCCAGGGTCGGCATGCGCGACAGGTCCTCCGACCGGAGGCCGGGAATCGACAGGAGCAGGACATGAGGTAGATTCGCGTGCGTCTTCATTTCAGACCCTTCAGTTCGCGACAGAGAAAGGCGAGCGACTCTTCTGCAGTCGCCAGCCAGCGGTGGGATTGCCGGGGAAGTTCGATGTGCAGCCCGCCACGATACCCTGCCGCAGCAAGTTCCCGGAGCACTGGAGCAAAGGCAACCTCGCCCTCCCCAAGCGGCAGATGCTCATGCCGGCAGACGAGCATGTCATCGACATGAACATTCACAATTCGTCCAGCCACCCGCCGCACGGTCTTGGGGAGCGGTCGCTCCCCAAGACATTCGAGATGGCCGATGTCGATCGTCAGCCCAAGCTCAGGTGGCTCACCGAGTCGCCGCAGCAACTCCTCTGCCCGGGCCACCGTGTCGATGAACATCCCTGGCTCCGGCTCGAATCCAAGGCGAACCCCCTGCCGCTCTGCATGGGCAAGGACTGGCTCAAGCCCTTCCTGCAGCCGCTGCCAGAGGGCCTCTTCGGTAGCCGCGTCATGCACCACCCCCGCCCAGAGCGAGACGCAGCCCGCCTCCAGTTCAGCCGCGAGATCGATGGCACGACAGAGAAAGTCGACTCGACGGAACCGGTCACTGGCCTGAGCTGAAAGCAACGTTGGCTCGTGTTTCCGCAGCGGATCGAGCAAGTGCCGGGCCCCGGTTTCAATCACACAGGCCAGTCCCGCCTCGGCCAGCCCGCACCGCCAACGGCGGACGTCCGCAGCAAACTCCTGGGCATACGGATGAAGCAGCGAGGAGTCAGGCGTAATCGCCAGCGACTCACAGCCGAGGTCAACCAGCGTGGGCAGCAACGACAGCAGGTCGCCGCCAGCCAGACTGTTGGTACTATAGCCGGGCTTCATGCACGCCTCCTCTCAGGTCACCGCCGCCAGCCGCCGGCCGATCAGGAACCAGGCCAGCAGCATCAGCAGGGCAATCGCCCACGACTCACCACAGAAGGCGAGCACAAGCACGGCATCGAGGGTGATGATCGCCATGATGGCATTTCCGATGGCCGCCTGCATCCGTTGTGGTACCGGATCGAGTACGGCCTGCAGGCACCGCGACAGGATAACCAGCGTCAGTACGCCCCAGAGGCCAAGCCAGGCTGGCAGCCGTTCGCCCGTCGCCCACATCGCCGCTGGCATGGTCTCCTGCCAGCGAGCCAGCACTGGCGGAGCACCAGCGACCACCAGACCTGCCAGCATCACGAGGGTCCCGGTCAGCAACAGCCCGCGTCGCCCCTGCTCCACCTCGTCGCGGGCAAAGAGCGTGATGCCCATCACGTACAGGGACATGCCGCAGGGAATCAGCCAGAGCCCTGCCGGCGGCCAGCCGGCCGCAGTCATGCCCAGCAGCCAGTTGAGCCCCCGACAACTCCCCATCACCGCCGCCCCCCAAGGGGTTCCCTTGGTGTACCGGTTGTAGAGCCAGATGGCTGCTGTCAGCGCTGCCCCAACGAAGGCCGGCGCTGGACAGGCCGCCAGCACCGCCGCCCCGCAGGCGGCCAGACCGCCACCCGCCAGCAGGCCATTGGCCACGAGGGCCGCCGCCGCCACGGAGATTCGCCCGCTCGGCAGTGGGCGACCGGGCCGCTCAACCCGGTCGACTTCGAGATCGACCACTGCGTTCTGCACCATGCCGCCGGCGTAGAGGCAGACCGAGGCCAGCACCGCCAGCCAGCCAGCCGGAGGCAGCCAAGTCACCTCGGTCAGGCCCGCCACAATGACAAAGCCCGCCAGCGGATCGGCCACCGCCGTCGCCAGATTCGGCAGGCGAACAAGCTGACACCAGCTGCGAAGCGGAGACGTCTGGACACGGGGTGAATTCATGGCAACGCACGCATCCTTCAACTTGAGGCACTGCGATAACGGGAAAGCGCCGCCTGGAAAAACAGCCGCGACAGACCGACCGCTGCCACGGCAGCGATTCCCGTCACCCCGACCATTCCCCAGGCCTCACCCGACAACGGTTTGGCGAGCGTTCCCGCCGGCACATTCACCACCAGCAGAATCGGAATCACAAACGTGCAGACCATCCGCAGCGGACCACCCCAGGGGCCAGCATAGATCTCAGCCGGATAGCGGGAGAAGTTGGTGATGTAGAACCAGAAGTCATAAAGGCTCTGGTTGCGGCCCATCAGAATGGTGGCGGCGGCCAACGTGATGATCAGGCCGTAGAGAATCGCCACACCACAGGCGATCAGCAGTGGGTAGAGCAGCCAGGCAACAGCCGGCGGGGGCGTGGGAAACCGTGGCACCGCCCAGGCCAACAGCACCAGTCCGACAACTCCATTGGCGAGCGACGAGAAGTCGAAGCGGTGCATCGACAGAAGAAACTGGGCGTCGAGCGGCTTGACGAGAATGGCATCGAGGCCACCCGTCCTGACCATCTCGGCCAATTCGGAGGCACTCGGCATGAACAACGCCTGCACAATTGAATTGATCAGGAGCCCAGTCGCCACGAACGCGAAGAATGGCTCTTTGGACCAGCCGCTCCCGAGGCCGATCTCAGGCGTGAAACTGAAGATGAGCAGATAGAAGGCGAGGTTCATCGACATCCAGCCGAGGCTCGTCAGGCACTCAAGCAAAAAATTTGCCCGAAAGGTCATGTCCCGTACCAGGCAGGCTCGGGCAAAGGTGCCGACGATCGTGAGGTATCGCATCTCCTTCTCCTCCGGCCCTGTGCATGCCGGCGCCAAAACTGCCTATCAGCCACCAAACCCACTGTACCGCCGCGTTCCCCGCCACCAGGCCAGCCGGCAGATGATGATCATCACCACCAGCCAGGCGAATTCCAGCACGAGTCCGCCAGCCAGTTCCCAGCCCTGCACCTTGCCCAGCCACACCGAGGCAGGGAAGTAGGCGGTGTACTGAAAGGGCAGCCACCGCACGACATCGGCCAGGCTGACCCCTGCCAGCCCCGTCGGAATACCAGCAAGCATGTCGATCGGGAACATGTGCCCGGAGAGCAGGTACTGCAACAGCATGTACGCAAAGATGATGCTCGAGACCTCCAGGAACCAGAAGCCAATCATGCCGAGCGTGGCTTCCAGAAAGAAGCCGAGCAAGAACGAAAGCACCAGCGACACCAGATAGGCCAGCACCGTCAGGGCATCAGGGGCCGGCGGAAAGTAGCTGCGGCAGACGAAGAAGACGATCGCGAAGGGGACAACCGCCACAGCATAGAAGACAAGTTTGTGGGCCACCCGGGAGGCCAGCAAAAAGCTGACATAGTCGACTGGCTGAATCAGATATTTTTTCACCGAGCCATCGCGGATGCTCCGGGCGATGCCACCGGCAAGCCCCGGCATACTCGAGAAGGCTCGAGTGATCATTGTCAGCAGGTAATAAGCCACGATGTTGTCGCGGGAATACCCAGCAATGTCGCTGCGACTGGAGGCCGCAAAGACGGCCGTCCAAAGAAAGACCTGCGTGACGATCGGCAGAAACCGCATCAGCGTGCCGAGGGCAAAGTCGCTGCGGTAAGCAAGCCGTTCTTCCAGGCAGATGACAAGCATCCGCCACCAGATGTGGAGGCTCGTCAGCACTCCCCGACCTGAACGGCCCGGCTCAGCCAGCGTGCCACTGTTCATCCTGCCCCCACCGCCTCAGCCGCAGGTACCGCCGCTGCGGCCGCGCCTCGAAACAGCCCAGCCACGATCTCTTCCAGCGGAACGTCTTCCACCGATACGTCCCGAACCTGCTTCTCCGCCAACAGTTCCGGCAGTACCTCAGCGATCCGGGTGCGGTCGATCCGCAGGGTCACCCGCGGCCCTCGGATATCACACGGAAAGCCAAACCGCTCCACTTGGCCGGCAGCCGGTGGCTCTTCGAAGTCGAGGGTCACCACCTTGTGGGTCGTGAATCGATCGACAATCTGCTCAAGCGAGCCGTCGTAGAGGATGCTCCCCTTGGTGACGACCACCACCCGCTCGCAGAGGGCTGCCACATCCTTCATGTAATGCGTTGTCAGAATGACCGTCACTGCCCGCTGCCGCCGCATATTCCGAAGAAACTCATGAATGGTGTGCTGGGCGACCACATCCAGCCCGATCGTCGGCTCGTCAAGGAACAGCACCTCAGGCTCGTGGAGTAGTGCGGCGACCAGTTCGAGCTTCATTCGCTCGCCCAGCGATAGCTCCCGCACCGGCTGGCCGAGTAGCTGGCCCACGTCAAGCATCTCGACAAGTTCGTCGCGAATCTGCTCAAACCGCCGCGGCTCGATCTGGTAGATCTCCTGATGCAGCCGAAAACTCTCTGCAGCGGGCAGATCCCACCAGAGCTGATTCTTCTGGCCCATGACGAGGGAAAACCGACGCCGAAAGTCATCCGTCCGCTCCCAGGGCACATGCCCGAGCACGCGGGCAGCCCCACGGGTGGGGGTGATGATCCCGGAGAGCAGTTTCAGAAACGTCGTCTTGCCGGCGCCGTTGGGCCCGAGCATCGCCAGGAACTCGCCCCGCTCAACCCGCAGATCGACACCCCGGAGAGCCTCAATGGTTCGGCTTTCCCGGTGCCAAAGGCCACGCAGGCTCGCCCAGAGCCCTTCCGGCTTGTCATAGACGCGATACTCCTTGGCCAGGCCCGCAACCTCGATCACGGGCTCGGCTGCCGACTCACTGCGGTTGTGCATACCGGGAAGTATAGGTGAAAACTTCTAGCTGGCCGTCAGCGTTATCAGGCGGCCGGTTTCCCTCCCCGGAGCCCGAACACCATGCAGCGGATCGGACTTGGCCACGACACCCACCGGCTCGAACCGGGAGACGGCCTCTGGCTGGGGGGCCTGCGGCTCCCGCACGACCGGTCGGCAGTCGGCCACAGCGACGCCGACGTGCTGCTCCATGCGATCACCGACGCCATCCTCGGAGCGGCCGGACTGGTTGATATTGGCGAACTCTTTCCCGACACCGATCCGGCCAATCGCGGGCGGGCCTCGGCCGAAATGCTCGGGATTGCCCTGGAACGGGTCCGAGCCGCCGGCTGGCAGCTCGGGAATCTGGATTGCGTCATCTTCGCCCAACGGCCCAAAATCCTTCCACACCGTTCGGCAATCCGGCAGCGGATCGCCGAACTGCTCGGCACCGACGAATCGCGGATCTGGCTCAAAGCTAAAACCGGCGAGGCGGTCGGGCCGATTGGTGAAGAGCGGGCGATTGCTGCGGAATGCGTCGTCCTGCTCGAACAACATGCCTAACCGCTGTCAGCAAGCCCGACCCCGAGCACACGACAGTACCCTTAACGGAGTGACACGACGCGATGGCGGAGACCCAGCAAGCAGCCGAAACCCTTCCCGACATTGAGATTTACAACACGCTCAGCCACAGCAAGGAGCCGTTTCAAACGGTCGCGGCGGGCAAGGTGGGGATGTATCTCTGCGGCCCAACGGTCTACAAGCCGAGCCACATCGGCCACATGGTGGGCCCGGTCATTTTCGACACTGTCAAACGGTTCCTTGTCTACTCCGGCTGGCAGGTCACCTGGGTCGTCAATATCACCGACGTTGATGACAAACTGATTGCTGAAAGCACTGCCCGCGGCATGTCGATGGCTGACCTGGCCCGCGATATGACCGCCGACTATCTCGACAATCTGGCCGCCCTCGGGGTCGACGGCATCGATGAGATGCCCAAGGCAACCGATCACATCGAGGGCATCATTGCCTTTATTCAGGGCCTCGTTGACAAGGACTTCGCCTACGCGGCGGATGGCGACGTCTACTTCGACGTCACCAAAGACGAGGACTACGGCAAGCTGACCAACCGCTCGGTCGAGCAGACTCAAGGCGAAGGCGGAACAACCGCCAACCGCAAACGCTCTGCTGCCGACTTCGCCCTCTGGAAGCAGGCCAAGGCAGGAGAACCTTCCTGGGACAGCCCCTGGGGGCCAGGCCGACCGGGCTGGCACATTGAATGTTCGGCGATGAGCGGAGCACTGCTTGGCAAGCACTTCGACATTCATGGCGGCGGCCTCGATCTGGTCTTTCCCCACCATGAAAACGAAATCGCCCAGAGCGAGTCGCTGCATGGTTGCCCGATGGCAACCTACTGGATGCACAACGGCCTCATGCAGGCTGCGGGTGCGGCTGGCAAGGTCGGAGGGCGGCCCCGGGATGGCAGCGATGAGCCGGCCGACCAGGCGGCCACCAAAATCTCGAAGTCGACCGGCGCGGAGCCCTTCAAGGATCTCCTGACCCGACACCGGCCCGAGGCAATCAAACTGCTGCTTCTCTCCACGCACTATCGCAGCCCGATTCACTTTGGCGAAGAACCGCTGGGCGAATCGGCCCGGGCTCTGGAGGCCTTCGAACGGCTCTTCGCTCGCTACGAACGGCTCGGCGGCCCCTCATTCTACGGCCTACCCGGCCGCGACCGGCAGGCCGGGACAGCCGCCGTGGCGGCCCTTACCGGGGCGGTCGCCGACGATGTTGCCGCCCTGCGAACCCGGTTCCTGGAGGCGATGGATGATGATTTCAACACCGCCATCGCTGTCGCCAGCCTGTTTGACTTTGTTCGCCTGGTCAACAAGTTCATCGACAGCCAGGGACTCGAGAAGAATTCCCAGGCTGCCGAGCGGCAGACGCTTGATCACATCATGCTGATCATGCGAGAACTCACCGGCACCCTTGGGCTGTTCCTCGCCGAACCGGCTGCGGTCGGCGGCGGGGCCGACGAAGCCCTGGTTGGCTCCCTAATGGACCTCGTGATTGAACTCCGGGCCCGAGCCCGCAAAGGCAAAGACTTTGCCACCGCCGACCTCATCCGCGATGCTCTCGGAGAGGCCGGCATTCAACTCGAAGATCGAGCCGACGGCACGGAGTGGAGCAAGAAATAGCCCACGTCCCCACGCGGGGGCCGTCTGCTAGGTCGTTGGCAATTCGATCTGAACCGGCTCGCTGACGCCCCCCTGCTCCGCTTCGGCGGCGGCCATATCGCGGATGTCCTGGGTGATCTTCATCGAACAGTACTTCGGCCCGCACATGCTGCAGAAGTGGGCCGATTTGAAGGTCTCCTGCGGCAGCGTCTCGTCGTGGTACCGCTTGGCCGTCTCCGGATCGAGTGACAGCCGGAATTGCTCGTTCCAATCAAAACTGAACCGTGCCCGAGAGAGCGCGTCGTCACGGTCTCGGGCATGCTTGCGATGTCGGGCCAGGTCAGCAGCGTGGGCAGCAATTTTGTAGGCGATCACGCCCTGCTTGACGTCCTCGGCATCGGGGAGGCCGAGGTGCTCCTTCGGCGTGACATAGCAGAGCATCGCCGCCCCACTCCAGCCAGCCAAGGCTGCTCCGATCGCACTGGTAATGTGGTCGTACCCGGGGGCAATATCGGTGACGAGAGGGCCAAGCACGTAGAAGGGCGCCTCATCGCACTCTTCCATCTGCCGTTTGACGTTCATGTCGATCTGATCCATCGGCACATGGCCCGGGCCCTCGACCATCACCTGGCAGCCCTTGGCCCAGGCCCGCCGCGTCAGTTCACCCAAGACATGCAGTTCAGAGAACTGGGCTTCGTCACTGGCGTCGGCGATGCAGCCAGGCCGCAAGCCATCGCCCAGACTCCAGGTCACGTCGTACTGGCGGAAGATATCGCAGAGATCTTCGAAGTGCGTATAGAGCGGATTCTGCTCCTTGTGGGTCATCATCCAGCGGGCAATCAGCGAGCCCCCCCGGCTGACAATGCCAGTGATCCGCCCGGTGGTCAGATGGAGGTGCTCCTGCAGGAGCCCCGCATGCACCGTCATGTAGTCGACCCCCTGCGAGGCCTGCTTCTCGCACATATCGAGGAAGTGCTGGGGTTTCATGTCATCGATATCACCACCGAGTTCCTCGAGCATCTGATAGATCGGCACTGTCCCGATGGGCACCGGTGAAGCGGCAATGATCGCCTGCCGGATGGTGTCGATGTCCTTGCCAGTGGAAAGATCCATCACCGTGTCGGCGCCATAGTGCACCGCCATGTGGAGCTTTTCGAGTTCGGTCGACTCATCACTGGTGACCGCTGAGTTGCCGATATTGGCGTTGATCTTGGTGAGGGCCGCAACGCCGATGGCCATCGGCTCGAGCTGCTTGCCGAGATGCACCGTGTTGGCAGGAATCACCATCCGCCCCCGGGCAACCTCACTTCGCACCAGCTCCTCGGGCAGGTCTTCCCGCTGAGCAACAAACTTCATCTCAGGGGTGATCTCGTTGGCACGGGCACGTTCAAGTTGGGTCACAAGTTCGGGCATCTGTTCTCTCCGACGATTTCCTACGGACCGGGAAGGCGGAACCGCCACTCGCCGGCCCGCCGCATCGCTACCACTTTAGCACAACCACCCCAAAGCCGGTCGCCGGCGGCAACCAGTCAGAGCGACTTGAGATATTCCAGCACCGCCACCCGCTCGGCCTCTGAGAGTGCCTCCGGAAAGTCGTGGCCAGCGGCCGATTTCCCGGGCTGCGACGTATCAAAAACCTGCCGCCTGTCGGCCGCTGCCAGCCCGTCGGCCAGCTGCTCCGCGATACTGGCTGCCGGAATTTCCTCGATCTCGAGGCCGACCCGCTGATCATCGTAGCCCGCGGGCGTCCGCTGCCAGACGGCGGGCCGTTGCCCCGGACGGAGCAGGTGCCAGAGCGTCGGGACCGAGCCATTGTGCAGGTAGGGGGCCGATGCCCAAATTCCATCCAGTGGCGGCGCCACATAGCCGTCGGGCTGCTGCCGCATCCCCAGAGGCTCGGCCGCCTCGCCAAACTCACCGAACCAGCTCTGGTTGAGGGCCAGCCGGTCGGCATCGGTCAGGGCATGGAAGCGCACGGGATCGGTGCCAATGTCTGCGAGCGGGACCACCACCTCGGGATAGTCACCGTCGGCACCAGCGATACCGTGGCACCGCTGGCAATGCTCCCGAAACACTCCTTGCCCCTCAGCAACAAGCTGCTGATCGAGTGGCCTCGGCCACCGGGGCGGCTCAAGGCTTTTGATCCACGCCTCGATATCCCGGAAGTCGTCCTCCCACTCCCGGAATTTCTCCGGCCCATTCTCCTTGACGAGGAGAAACTGCATCAGCATCCGATGCCCCTGCGGAGCGAAGCCGTCGGCGTAGAGGCTATGGCGTTTCTGATAGTGCCACCAGGGCGGCGCATCCATGTCATGGTGCACCAGATCGAACCGGGGAGGCCGCGACACGATGTTCAATGCCGCATCGCGGTGCTGCATGAGTGCCACCCCGAAGATCACGGCATTGGTGGTGCCGTTGGTCGTCCCCAGGGGCAACAGCAGTGAACCCACGTCCATGTGGCCAAATGCCTTCCGCTGGGCGAGTTTCACCAGCCGGACATCGTGGGTGAGGGTCTCCAACGCATAGTTCGAATTGGGCAGGCCCGGCACGACCTGTCCTGCCACCTGCCCCTGATGACAGGCCAGGCAGCTCATCGACCAGCTGCCATCGGCTGAGACGACATACTGCATTGAGCGGGAGGGATCATTCGGGTGCGGCTGCAGACCGTATCGCTCCATCGCCAAGAGCCGCCGCTGGCTGAGGCTGGCCGCTTTGGCCTGCTGGCGAAGCGACTCAGGCCAGACTGTCCAGAGAGCATCGAAGACCTCCTGATCAAAGTCAGCCGGCAGATAGGCCTTGGAGAGCAGGAGTTCCCGGCCGCGTTCGGGATCGCCGCCGCTGGCCCCCGCCGTCGGCAGAATCGCCACGACCGCCACCAGCCATCCGACAGCGAGCAACGGCCGATTCCGCCACCATTTGCCTGGCACCGACGATTCGTTGGACCATACTTTCATGGCATACTGCAGAGACGCTCACAGGCTCTGCTGATCTCCAGGACATCACACATGGCAGTCCGAACAGTATAGGCCGCCCCTCCGACATGGCCGCCCGGCCACCCACGCCCCGCCAGGTGCCCCATGGTTTCCACCAACCCAATCCTGCTGCCGGAACTTCGCAGTCTGCTGGCCGACCAGGACGCCGCCGGCATCCGCGAGGTGGCGGAAGAACTGCACCCGGCCACCGTGGCAGAATTTTCCGAAGGGCTGGAGGACGGCGAACTTTGGCAGCTTCTCGCTGCCCTGCCACCGGAACAGCAGGCTGAAATCTTTCCGTACTACCCCCTGCCCCGTCAGGTGCAACTGCTGGAGCAGGCCGACCGGTCCCACCTCGGCCCGCTCCTTGAGGGCATGGCCCCCGACAATCGAGACGACCTGCTGCGGGAACTCGAGCCGGAATTCGTTGACGCGATCCTGCCCCTGGTCGCCAAGGCCGAGCGGCATGACATCCGCATGCTGCTCTCCTGCCCGGAGGACTCTGCCGGCAGCCTGATGACGACCGAGTATGCGTCACTGCCGGGTGACGTCACCGCAGGCGAAGCAATCGCCCGGCTACGGACGCAGGCCCCCAACAGTGAATCGATCTACTACATCTACGTGCTCGACCATGAACGCAAACTGGTCGGCTTTGTTTCGCTGCGGGACCTCATCCTGGCCAAGCCGACGACGACGGTCGCCGACCTGATGCAACGGGACGTCATCAGTGTGCGAATCGACGAACCGATTGAGCAGGTGGTCCAGAAACTGGCTCGGTTTGACTTCATTGCCATTCCAGTCGTCGATGACCACAACCGACTTGTCGGCATCGTCACCCATGACGACGTGCTCGATGCGGTGCGTGAAGAAGCGACCGAGGATGCCCACCTCAGTGCAGCCGTTACGCCACTCACTGACGGCTATCTGGAAACCGGTCTGGTGACGATGACCTGGAAGCGGGGCGTCTGGCTGACCATTCTCTTCGCCACGGCTGCGGTGACGGCGATGGTCCTGGCCCGCACCCCGATTCCCCACGCCTGGCTGATCGCCTTCATCCCGCTGGTGATTGCCAGCGGTGGCAATTCGGGCAACCAATCGGCCACACTCGTGATCACCGCCCTTTCCACCGGCGACTGTCACCTGGCGGACTGGCCACGGATTCTGCGGCGAGAAGTTGCTCTCGGGCTGCTCCTCGGGCTGCTGCTGGCCATCCCAGGCTTTCTGCTTGCGCTCTTCTATGCCCCGTCGCCAGCCCAGGCATTAGTGATCCCGCTGACCATCCTCAGTGTGGTGATGCTTGGCAGTCTGGTCGGCTCGGTGCTGCCACTGATCTTCCGCTCAATTGGCCTCGACCCCGCCTTGATGAGCAACCCCTTCGTCTCCGCCATCGTCGACGTTGTCGGCATCCTGCTATACGTCTCGATCGCCTTTCTGATGCTGGGCTGACCCACGCGGCAGGTGCGTGAGACCACACTACCTGCCGAAGCACTGCCTCAGCCCAGGGTCCGGCCAACCGCCTCGGCAACGCGACGGCAGGTGTCCATAGTCTGCTCGAAGGCAGCGAAGTCGAGGGTCTGGGCCCCATCGCTGGCTGCGTTGGCCGGATCGGGATGGACCTCAATGATCAGGCCGTCGGCACCGGCCGCCACGGCGGCGGCCGCCATGCTCGGCACGAGGTTCGCGTGCCCCGTGCCGTGACTGGGGTCAATCACAACCGGCAAATGGGTCCGCGCCTGCAGCCACGGCACCGTTGCCAGCGGCAGCGTGAAGCGGGTGTGCGACTCAAAGGTGCGAATGCCTCGTTCACAGAGCATCACCTGCCGGTTCCCGCCGTCGAGAATGTATTCGGCCGCCAGCAGCATCTCGTCAACGGTTGCGGCCGGCCCGCGTTTGAGCAGCACCGCCTTGTCACAGCGACCAACCGCCTCCAGCAGCCGATAGTTCTGCATGTTGCGGGCCCCGATCTGCAGCACATCGGCGTAGCGGGCAACCAGCGGCACATCCTCCGGGGCGACCACCTCGGTCACCACCGCCTGGCCGGTCTCCTCGCGGGCTTCCGCCAAGAGTTTCAGACCCTCTTCTTTCAGCCCCTGAAAGCTGTAGGGGCTCGTCCGAGGCTTGAAGGCACCTCCCCGCAGGCCAGCAGCGCCAGCCGCCTTGACGGCACGGGCTGAGGCAAGAATCTGTTCGCTCGACTCCACCGAGCAGGGGCCGGCGATGACGCCGACCCGACCGCCGCCAATAACGAGCGGGCCTGCGGTGATCACGGTCTGATCCGGCTGCACCTCCCGACTGGCCACCTTGTAGGGGGCAAGAATCGGCAGCACCTTGGCAACCCCGGGAAGGGTCTCCATGCCGCTGACGGTGGCATCTTGTTCCGCCCCGACAACGGCAACCACAGTCCGTTCCGTTCCTTCAATGACATGCGGCTTCAGCCCAAGGCTTTCCACCCGCTCAGTCACCTGGGCAAGTTGTTCCGGGCTGACCCCCGCCTTCATCACAATGATCATCGCTCACTCCACAACCGAACCAGTACTGGGCATCACTACCAGATCGCAGCCTCCGCCAATGGTGGTTTCCTGTCAACGCGCGGGTCGGAAACTGCATCGCAGCCCGGCTCGCACCGGCCGCACTACGCCTACGGCTGCTCCGCGGGACCAAACACCTCGGGAATGGTTTCCCCCCGCTGTTCGGCCGCTTTTCGGGTGGTGATGACAAGTTCTTCCGCCGGTCCGTCACCGCGTTTGATATAGACCAGCTTCCCGGTATTGTTGTCGCTCTTCCGCAGGATGGTCAGCAGGATCTCTTCTGCTGGCACTTGGCGTTCATTGAGGCCGAACGATTGATTCTTGGTGATCCCTGCCAGCTCAAAGTCGGCACCAGCAATCGTGACGGGAATGCCGGACTCTTCTGCCAGCATTGCCACCGCCGTCTCCAGGGTATCGCTAGCAAAGACGATGGTTACCGGCTGCCTGAGCCGCTCTGCAACCGTCAGCACCGGTGCGGCAGGCTGCCCGTCAGACACTGCCTTGCCCTGCGGATCGACCGCGATCTGCTCGAGCACCAAGGTAGCGGCCAGTCCAAGGTTGTGTCCGGCCAACTGCGGCAGGTAGGTGTTGGCCATGACAAGATCACGGCGGTCTCTGCCAACCTTCACGTTTGCAGCGGCCAGCCGCAGCACCTGGGGAAGCCGCAGCACCAGCCGCCGGCCATACGGCGACCAGGTGCGTTTGCTTACCACATCCTCCACTTTATCGGGCATGGCCGCCAGTTCCTCACTAAGCCGCCGCTCCAGTTCCCGCGCCGAGCCGACCGGAGGCCCAAGGGCAGCCAGTTCCAGGTAGGTGCGATCATCCAGGTGAAACGAGACTGCCGCAGCGGGGCAATCAGCGCCGAGAAGGTGCTCCAATGGATCGAGCAGCGGCTGCACCGCCGGCGGCAGCAGGCGGCGACCGTCGTGCACAAAATAGTGAGGGGATCCAAACAGCGTGAACTGGCGGTCGCGATCGAGCACCGGCAACAGCGGCCGCAGGCTCCGTGGCAATGCTGCCTCCGCTGAACCGGCGGCAACCAATTCCTCCTGTAAGTCAGCTGAGGCCACCACGACTTCAAGCCCTTCAGCTTCCGCTGGCCGCCAGCGGACCCAGTTCCCCACGGTTTCAACGTGCACCCCAGCGGCCGTGGCAGCCTCTGGGGTGGCTTCGCTCGTAACAGGCGTCTCGCTCGTAACGGGCGTCTCGCCGGGGACGGGGGCCGAGCCGGCATCGGCTTGTGGTGACACCAGCCGCGCCCAGATGGCCGTCAGTGGCTGGCCATCGGCCGCGGCCTGCCAGCCAATCTGCAGCCGGTCGACCGTTGCCAGCGGTGCTTCCAGCAACGCCTCAAGGCTTGCAATCGCCTGGGCTAACCGCGTGTCCCCCGCCTGAACAATCAACTGACCATCGGCCGTTGCCAGCACCTCAGCAGGGCGAGCCTCGAGAATCAGCTGCGAGCCCTGCGGGAGGTAGCGAAACGTTGGCGGGGCCCCAGCCGTCGGGGGGAGCCAGGGCAGCGTCTCGTCCTCAGCCACAACGAAAGGCCCCGTGGTACTGGCTGGCTGCGCGGCTTCCTGCGGCGGCGTTGTTGCTGCACCGGCGCCTGCCCCTGACCGTTCGACCGGGCTGGCTGGCGACTGGCCGGGACCACCAGCCCCTGGCACCTCACTGGAACGGCCTGCCCGCCAGACTGCCAGCCCAAGTCCCATGACGATGACAACGGCAGCAACACCGCCGCCAATGGCGAGACTCCGCATGAGTCCCTGGACTTCTGCACGTGGGGCGGCAGGCGTGGCTGCCGACGCGTCCCCGGCGGTCGTGCCGGCTGCCACCGCGATCAGGTTTTCCTGCAAGGGCTGGGGGGCAGGCAGCGTCGAACTGGGCGGCGAGACGCCAAGACAGGCAGCAATCGCGTCAGCTGCCTCAGCGGCATCGGCATACCGTCGGACGGGATCGACCGCGGTGAGGTAGGCCACCAGACGGCTGACCTCTTCCGGGCAGCCCGCGAGCGGCGGCAGCAGGGGTATGCCTGCCGCAGCTGCCTGCCGAAGTCGTGCTGCCGTTTGTGCAGCGTCCCCCTGCCAGACCGTCAGCCCACCAGCCAGCAAAGCATGGAGGAGACAGCCCAAGGCGTAGACATCGCCCACCGGCGCCACCGGCACGCCGGAGGCCAGCCGCTCAGGTGGAACGAAGCAGATCTGCTCACCAAGCCGCGCCACCGCCTGTGGGGTCTGCAACGGATCAGCCGCAAGCAGGCCGAGCGGATCGCCGGAGAGGGGATATTGCAACAAGCGGAGTGACGGTGCCGCCTCTCCCGGCGTGGCCGGCCGGACGACGGTCGCCAGCGAAAGTGCCCCGTGCACTCCACCGAGGCGGTGCAATTCAGCCACCCCGCGGCAGATCGCAAGCACCGCCGTCACCGCCTGCTCAACTGGCCAGCGGCCTTTGTCGGCCAGTTCGCTGGCAAGACTCTGCCCCGGCAGGTCTTCGCAGATCACAAACCGGCCAGCGGGGGCATCTTCAATCGCCCAGATGCGGGACAAGACCGGATCGGTGGTCGCCGCTGACCGTTCGGTGCGGCGAACCACCTCAGTCCAGACCTCCACCCGCTGGCAGGCTGCTCGATCGAGTGGGACGAGGGCCACCGCCCGCTTGCTGGGATCATGCCGCGCCCGGAAGACAACCCCGGTTACCGGCGATTCGATCTGGTCGAGCAGGCGATAGTCTCCAACAAAAAACGGGCCGCTTCCGCCCCGTGCCAGCCGCTTCGCCTGCCAGAGCGTCAGTAGCCGCTGCTGCACCAGCCACTGCGCCGCTAGGGCCGTTTGCTTGTCGGAGGCACCTCCTGCGGCGGCCGTGGCCGCAGCACAGGCAGCACGAATCTGCGGCACCTGATCAGCCGGCAGCAGACGACTCGCCGTGACAGCAGCCCAGAAGACGTCGGGGGAAAGCGGCGGCATAGGCTGTGAATCGCTGAACCAAAATCGACGGTGACCTGAGGGCGGAAGCGATCGCCCCCGTCGGCGTGGTGCCGACGCCCGTATCGTACCGGACCGGCCAGATTTTCGCGGAACCGGCCCGACGGACGCGGTTCTCTGCTGCCAGTTCCCGTTGGCGAGGGCATGGCATCACCGATAAGATTGCTCCTGGGCAGGTGGGCTTTTGCTGGTGACCGCAAGCCTCCCTGCCCCGCCACGTGGCATGCTCACTGTCAGGCCACCATACGCTTCGGAGAGTTATGCGTTCCAGCGAGGCCACCCGCATCTACTTTGATCGAGCCGCCGATCAACTTGACCTGTCCGAAAATATCCGGCGATTGCTGCTGACCCCGCAGCGTGAAGTGCAGGTCCAGATCCCGGTGGAACTCGACTCGGGGGAGGTTGCCACCTTCATCGGGTATCGGGTGCAGCACAACAATGCCCGTGGCCCCATGAAAGGCGGCCTGCGGTATCACCCCCAGGTCGACCTCGATGAGGTCCGAGCCCTCGCCTCGCTGATGACTTGGAAGACTGCCGTCGTCAATATTCCCTACGGCGGCGCGAAAGGGGGCATCGCGGTCGATCCGTCGACACTCTCTCCCCGTGAACTCGAGCGAGTTACACGCCGGTTTGTCGACAACCTGCACGACCTGATCGGCCCCGACGTTGACATCCCGGCCCCCGACATGGGCACCTCCGCCGAGGTCATGGCCTGGATCATGAACCAGTACGACAAATTTCATGGGTTCTCTCCCGCCTGCGTCACCGGCAAGCCGGTCGAATACCATGGCATCCCGGGCCGGGAGGAGGCGACCGGACGCGGGGTCGGCCTGCTGACGGTCAAACTGCTGAGCCGTCTGGGACGGCGGATTCCCGGCACCCGGGTTGCGATTCAGGGCTTCGGCAATGTCGGCACGCACACGGCGAAATTCCTGCGGGATGCTGAGTGCCGGATTGTCGCAGTGAGCGATGCGACAGCCGGCATCTTCCGTGATGATGGGCTCGATGTGCTGGAGATGATTCGTCATGTCCATGCCAACAACGGCCGCCTGGAGGGCTATCAGGGGGGTGACGCCATGACCAACACGGAACTGCTCAGCTGCGAATGCGACGTCCTGATTCCCGCAGCCCTGGGTGGAGTTCTAACCAGCACCAACGCCGACAGCGTGCGGGCTCCGATCATCGTGGAGGCGGCCAACTCCCCCACCGAACCGGCAGCCGATGCGTTCTTTGATGAGGCTGGGGTGACTGTCCTGCCCGACATTCTCTGCAACGCCGGAGGCGTGACTGCAAGCTGGTTTGAGTGGGTGCAGAATCGCCAGCACTACCAGTGGGGCGTCAATCGGGTTCGGCAGGAACTCGATCGGATTCTCGGCGAGGCCTTCGAACAGGTTTGGCAACTCGCCTCGTCCCGCAAGGTCTCACTCCGAACGGCGGCCTTCATGCTTGGCGTCGGCAGAGTCGGCCGGGCCACCCTTCTCGGAGGAATCGAATGACCAGCCCCACTGTTGACCCCGAAACGCTCCGTGGGATGCCGCTGTTCAACGGCTTCAACACGACCGATATCGCCCAGATCATCGACATCAGCACAGTGGTCGATTTTCCACCGGAACAACGCATTCTTGAGCAGGGAGCGACCAGCCGAGATCTCTGGATTCTGCTGGAGGGCCGTTGCGAGGTGATCCGCAGGGCGAACCCTCAGGAAACCGACACGAAAGAGGTGACCCTTGCGCACCTTGACCCACCAGCGCACTTTGGCGACATGTCGTTTTTCAATCCTTCGCCCCATTCCGCAGATGTGCACGCGCAGACCGCCGTGCGGGTGCTGCGGATCGAACATGCCAACTATGACGACCTGATCCGCGACGGCGTGCTGGCGGCTTACAAACTTGCCTTCAACGTCACGGCAGCACTCGTCCGCCGCCTACGGCGGATGGACGATTGGGTGACCGAGCTGGCCGCAACCGACCACAACCCGTGCGATCCACCCCGGCCCGAGTGGCAGAACTTTCGCGAAAAGCTCTTCGATCGCTGGACGATCGTCTGAGGCCATCTAGACGCCTAGTCGTCAGGGCGCACCTGCCACGGCATCGCCAGCGGCGTGACTGGCTGCGGCATGCCCAGACGCCTCATGCCTCTCGGGCCGATACCACGTGCCCCGAAGCCAGTCGGCAATCAGCCCAATCTGTGTTGAAGACAGGGTTGGCACCCCGCCATCCTGGCCCACGCCAAAACTCGGCATCCGGTCGTTCGTCTCGGGGTAGAACCGCTGGTGAGTTGGATCGGTGATGATGCCCACCAGCCACTCCCGGGACCCCCAGCCGTTGAGATCGGGGGCATAGCCGAGTTCCGTCTCATTGTCGCCATAGGGATGACAACTTCCGCAGCGATCGGTGTCAGCCATCAGGCGTTGCCCCTGCTTCACCACCGCAGCCGACACCCCGCCAGTCGGCAGGTCAGCCTCAGCGGCCAAGGCGGCAATCACTGCCTTGACGTCGGCCGGCTTCCAGGTGTCGGTGTCGGTCAGGTCATCGGTGACAAACGACACCATGTCGCCTTCCTTGTGCGCGGTGTTGCCGAAATAGGCCGGGCCCGCAACCTGCTCCGGATCGAGCAGCCCTTGCGCCCAGAGCACCCCACCAAACGCAAACAGGTTCGCGGCTGAAGACTCGGCCAGAACGGCTGTCGCCTCGGGAGCAGCCGGGTCGATGTGGGCATGACAACTCGCGCAGTGCTGGGCGAAAAGCCGAGGTCCCTGTGACAGTGGGTCGTTGCGAATCAGCGACAGCGCCCCCGCGGGTGGAATCTTCTCGGGGCGTCCGGCCAGTTCGATCGCCCGTTCGGCATCAGCCTTCGCCTGCTTGACGGCAACCAGAAAGGCTTCCGATTTGCGGATCGCCTCAAACTCATGCCGTCGCTTTTCGAAGGCCGCCCGCTTCCCCGTATCATTGCCGAGCGCGGCGGCCAGTTTCTGATCGTCCCCTCCGGTTTCCTGTAGCAGTTTCTCCACATCAGCATAGGCGGAGCGATCGGCCCAGAGGGCGTAGTAATCCTCGTGCAGCGCCATGGCCGTCAGCAGACCGGCTCCGGCCACGATGGCGAAGGTGAACACCACGTTGAACCGATGCCCAAGATTCCAGCGGCCAAGAATTGGCATCAGGAACATCATGCCGAGCGTCAGCCCAGGTACAACAATGGCTCCGAGAAACTCACCTGTCGCACCCCAACCCTCAAAAACCTTGAGGAACTGAAACAGGAACAGAAAGTACCACTCTGGCCGGGCAGCAGCATAGGGCTGTGACGGGTCTGCCGGAGCCCCGAGTTCCGCCCCCAGGTGACCCGTGACTACCGGCTCTCCGGCCAGCATGGCCCGGAGGGCTGGCAGCAGAATCACGCCAAGCACGACCGCCATTACGGCCAGCATCGCGACGGCATCCTTCAGTACCTGATCGGGCCAGAACAGGGCGTCGGGCTTCGTCCGTGGCTCTTTGGCATGCAGCCCGTGCTTGCGGAAGAGGGTCAGGTGCAAGACCAGAAACAGCACCAGCGTGGCCGGCAGAAAGCCCGCGTGAAGCGCAAAGAACCGGGTCAGGGTGTGGTGCCCATAGTCAGGCCCACCCACAACCAGCTGCTGCAGCGTTGGCCCGACCATCGGCACCAGCCCAGCCAGATTCGTAGCAACCCGGGTGGCCCAGTAGCCCTTCTGGTCCCACGGCAGGAGGTAGCCCGTCAGGGCCATGCCCAAGACCAGGTTCATCAGGATCAGCCCGAGCCAGAAGTTGACCTCACGGGGCGCCCGATAGGCACCATCAATCACGACCTGCATCAGATGCAGCGCCAGCAAGACCACCATTGCCTGGGCCATCACGTGGTGAATACCTCGCAGCAGCCAGCCGCCGGCCATCTCATGCTGGATGTAATAGACGCTCTCCCAGGCCGTTTGAGCGCTGGCGGAATAACTCGCCCAGAGCACCAAGCCGGTAATCACCTGTGTCATGAAGGCAAAGACCAGCGTGCTGCCCCAGACGTACCGCCAGCGGGCGCCGCCGGGCACCCGCTCGTAGAGTGCCTCTTGAACAAAAGCCCGATAGCCGGTCCGGTCATCAAACCAGTCAGCCAGTTGCCCCAGCATGCCGGTCGCTGGACGCGATGGCGGGGCGGGTTGCGGTGCGGTCGTACTCATGGCCGGGCCACCTTCTCTTCAATTCCGGTGTAGAAATTCTGCCACTTCACCGAGACACTGCCGGTCTCATTCACCTTGCACTCCAGGCTGTCCATCGGCCGGGGGCTTGGGCTTGGGGCAACAATGCCACCGTCAAGGGTGAAGGCACTGTTGTGACAGGGGCAACGAAAGCATTGCGACTCTTTGTCCATTTCGATGAAGCAGCCCGCGTGCGGACAGGTTGCCGACAGCACCTCTACCGTGTCACTGCCCTCGTCCCGTTTGACGTACACCGCGCCAATCGGCTCGGAGGCGAACCCGGTCCAGGCATCGACCCGGTCGGCAATCACTGGGACTTGCCGCGGCTGCCCGTCGGCCGGCAGGCTGTTGAGATCCGTAACCGGCAGGAAGGTTGCCGCCCCGGCCGTGCGGCGAAGCGGATCGAGCACCGCCCAGAACGCAGCTGCCAATGGGGGCAGCGTTGCCAGCCCGCCGCAGCAGACCGCCAGTGCCTTGGTTAGAAAACCCCGTCGTTGCTCGGTCGCCAGAGACCGCCCGTCGCCTTGCTGGTCACTCATCTGTTCACTCATCTCGCTGGACTCCAAAACGTTGAACAAAAAGTATGGCGGTGACACATGCCGCAACAGAGGCCTACCAAGTTTTCCTGGTGCTCAAGAAGACGCCGAGCCAGGCGACACCCCTCAAACGCCACGGCATACCACCATTATCGCCCACAAAAACCCCTTCTTACACAGGCTCGAGGGCATGCCAGGCAGCATCGACGGCCTCAGTGACCCGGTGCTCAATCTCATCGAAGGTTCCGGACACGATTGCGCCAGCCGCTGCCTTGTGGCCGCCGCCACCAAACTCTCCGGCTAGGGCGCTGCAATCAGCAGCCCCACGGCTGCGGAAGCTGAGCTTCACGCGACCGTCGGGCTGCTCAATCAGGATGGCGGCCAGTTGTGTTCCCTTCACCGCCAGCGTCAGGTTGATGAGGTCCTCGGTATCAGCCGGTGAGGCTCCCACCTCTTTAATGTCGGCCTGCCGGACGGTGGAGAGGATGCAACTCCCCTCATTGAAGGTCCGCGCCCCCGCGAGGGTTCGACCAACCAGGTGCAGGCGAGCCAGGGTGTCCTGTTCGAACAGCTCGCGATAGATCGCCGGCGGGCTCGCCCCCGCATCAACAAGCCGGGCCGCAACGCGGAAGGTTTCACCGGTTGCCGACGGAAAGCGAAAGCCACCGGTGTCGGTCGACAGCCCCGCATAGAGCGGCGTGGCAATCGCCTCAGTCAGCGACACCTTCAGCCGCAGGCCGATTTCATAGACGATCCGGGCCGTTGCCTCGGCCGTGGTGTCTTTGAACCAGCGATCGGAGAGGTCGTCTTCACTGACGTGATGGTCAACGACCAGCACCCGCTCGCGATTTCGCTTGAGCACTTCACTCATCGCACCCAGTTGGGCCCAGGCACTGGTATCAAGCACAATCAGCAGATCACGGTCATCCAGATCAGCTGGCTTCAGGCCACCGGCGAGTGACTCCAGCTTGCCCCGTGGATCAATCCAGCGGAGATTCGCCGGCGTCTCCTGGGCATTGACAATTCGCACATCCTTGCCAATCGCCTCCAGAATGCCGGCCATGCCCAGTTCACTGCCGAGGGCATCGCAGTCGGGGCGAACATGGCTGGTCAACACGACCCGTTCTGCCTGATGGAGTGTGGTGACGAGAGCGGCCCAGTCCAGACGCATGGAATCTCCTGACATAGCACAGCGAGGAATGGAGGAACCATGGCTGGCGGCAACGCCAAGGGCCATGGTTTCGTGACAAACAGGCTTCAGAGTTTACCCGGAAATGCGAGTCACCGTGAGTGCCCGTCGTTCTGCTGCCACAGCAGCACCAATCAAGCCCGCCGCCCCCGTACTGGCCGCGGCAACATCCTGCCGCAGTTGCAGGGTCAGGGCCTCCACTCCAGAAAATTGCTGCGTCGCTCGCAACCGGTCTGCAAACACCACCTCGAGCGGCTGCCCGTAGAGATCACCCGCAAACCCGATCAGATGGACCTCAACGGTCGGGGTCGTCGCGGCGAAGGTGAGGTTTCTGCCAATGTGAATAGCGGCAGGGAACTGCTGCCCGGTGGCAGTGGTGGCCACCCCGGCATAGACGCCATCCTTGGGAAGCAGTGTGTTGACGCCACCCAGGTTGGCCGTTGGAAACCCGATGCTCGCGCCACGCTTCTGCCCATGCACAACTGTTCCTGAAATGGCATAGGGAGCCGAGAGCAGTTCAGCGGCTGCCATCACGTCACCCGCTGCCAGCAGCCGCCGGATCCGTGAACTGGAGACGGGCTCCCCAGCAACGAGCACCGGAGGCACGACGGCAAAGCCCAGCCCGTCGCGGCGGCTCCAGTCCCGCAACTGCTCAACAGTCCCCTGACGGCCAGCTCCAAAGTGAAAGTTCGGCCCTTCGACAATCGCGGCAGCCTGCAGGCAGCCCCGCAACACCTCGTCATAAAAGGCGACCGCCGTCAGGGCGAGCAGTGCCGGGGTGGTGTCGAGGACCACCACAGCATCGAGCCCAATGCCCAGGAGTGTCTCGACCCGCTGCCGCATGGCCATCAACGGGGGCGGTGGCCCGTCTGGTCGCAACAAGGCGGCAGGGTGCGGGTCAAAGGTGACGGCAACTGCCGGCAGCCCCAGTGGCTGAGCCAGTTCCCGCAACCTGCTGACAATGGCTCGGTGACCGGCATGGACGCCGTCGAAGTTTCCGACAGTCACCCCACAGCCAGCGTCCGGCACTGAAAATGACGAGACGCTGCTGAAGATCGTTCCGGTCGGTGGGCGATGCACTGGTTTTTCAACAGCAGAGAGAGAACCGCGGGGCAATCTCCCCGCGCCGGACAGTCACTTAGTGTAGCCAAGTCGTCTTCGGGTTCGAACAGGTATGCTATCTCGCGGGCTCCACCTGCATTCCATCGAATTCAATCGCTCCTCGACGTCCGTTCCACTCCTCCGACTCCGTCTTCGTCAATGCCTGCACGCCCGGATCAGAAGCAGATCTACCTCACGGCTGACATGTCCAGTCGCCTGGCGGGCATCGACATTGGCAGCAACAGTGTGCGTCTGCTGGTAGCCGAGGTGATTCGCGGGGGGAGTTACCGCATTCTCGACGAAGAACGGGAGCCGACCCGGCTGGCTCGCAGCATCTCAGCTACCGGCAGGCTCGATGAAGAGGCGATGAATCGAACGATTGAAGCCCTCGGGACCTTCAAACAGATTGCCGCTGGCTATCAGGTTTCGGCGCTCCGAACGATCGCCACCTGTGCTGTCCGTGAAGCCAAGAACGGAGCCGACTTCTGTCGCCGTGTTCGCGAAGAGGTGGGCCTTGAGGTGGAGGTGATCACGGGTGAACGCGAGGGCCGCCTCGCCTTCACCAGCGTTCAGCATGCCTTTGATCTGACCGGCAAGAACATTGTCATCGCCGACATTGGCGGGGGCAGCACCGAGATTGTCTTCGCCACCGGTTCTCTGATTGAGTCGATCTTCTCGACCCCGCTGGGTGCCGTCCGCCTGACCGAGCAGTGCGGCATCGGCAGCAACGCTGACGACGAAGACTTTCAGCGTGGGCTGCTGCAACTCGAAAAGGAAATTACCACCTGCCTGAAACGCGAGACCAGCCGGCCGCTGTTCGCTCCCCACTTCCTGGTCGGGTCGGGGGGCACGTTCACAACGCTGGCCGAACTGATGATGGCCTCGAAAAAAGAGGCTGACATTCCAGTTGCCGGCTACAAGGTCTCGCACGCCGAACTTCGCCACCTGCTCGATCGGCTTCGCAAGATGCCCCTGAGGAATCGCCGATGGCGCCCGGGCTTTTGGGGTGACGGGGCTGAAATATTCAGGGCTGGCCTTCCTATCATCGAGGGGCTTATGAATCGCTTCCGGTTGAACCGTGTCATGGCCAACCCCCGTACGGTTTTAAACAGCCCGTCGATGAT
>JBDQOY010000327.1:0-2502 GCA_040260935.1 Pirellulales bacterium | reverse complement strand
GCGGCACTCGACGGCGCCGACCCAGCAACACTGACGCCGCCCACCGTCCACGCCCAGCGTGAGGTGATCGCAGAACACTTCCGCCTGGCCTGTGACCTTCATGGCGAACAACTTGCTGGCCGCTCCCTGCGGAAGTTCGCCATCAAGTACGCCAAGCTTCATCCAGAACCGCTGCCTGTGCGGGACGCCTTCATCGCGGCCAAAACCAACGCCGACTGGCAGGCTGTGCTCACGCAGCACTACCACACCGATGCTCCCGGGCGTGACCCGTCAGGCGACATTGACGAAACCACGGAATGATGGTGCACACCCACCGCGATCAGGCCAACGCCGCAGCAAGTTCCTCGCGAACGGCGGGGTCGGCTTCGACCTGGTGCTGCTCGGTGAGCACCGCAGCAATCTCACCGGCGAGCAGCTCACTCCGCTGCCGCCACTGTCCCAGCGCCCAAGCGGCGGCCGCCCGGACCACTGGCTCATGATCCTGCAGGGCTCGCTGCAAGGCATCCCGGCTCGCTGACGTCGCCTGCTCCGGCTCAGGGTGGTTTCCGAGCGCGATCGCAGCAGACCGCACCAGCCCCCGACGTTTGGCCCGCAACAGCGGCGACCCCCGAAACATCTCGCGAAAAGCCGCTTCATCAAGTCCGAGCAATTCTGCCAGCGACAGTGTTCCGGTCTCGACTCGGGATCGGAACGCCGGCTCAGCCGTTCCGGGGGCATGACGGTTCCACGGACAGACTTCCTGGCAGATGTCACAACCAAACACCCAGGTGCCGAAGCCGCTTCGCAACTCGAGTGGAATCGGCCCGTGGTCTTCAATCGTCAGACTGCTCAGACAGCGACTGGCATCCAGGACTCGTGGCTCAGGCAGGGCACCAGTGGGGCATGCATCCAAGCAAGCCGTGCAACTGCCACAGTGATCCACCTCAATGGCCTGATCGACCGGCAGCTGAATGGTGGTCAACAACCCGGACAGAAAAAAGTAACTGCCGGCTCGGGGATCGATCAGCATGGTGTTCTTTCCAAACCAGCCAAGCCCCGCACGAGCAGCCAATTCCCGCTCTGAGAGCGGTGCCGAATCGACCACGCCCCGAGTCCGACAGCCAGGCACCGCCTCCTCAAGCCACGCCCCCAGACGATTGAGTCGAGCCCGCAGCAGATCGTGGTAGTCATCACCACGGGCATACCGGGCGACCTGACCCCGCTCCGCAGCGGCGGCTGGGCTGACAGGATCAGCGGCATAGTCGGTCGCCAGCATGATCACGCTCTGGACGCCGGCAAGCAGACTCTCAGGCCGGCCCCGCAGCGGCAGATGCCGACGCAGCCAGCCCTCCATCACCCCGGCGTACCCGCGATCGAGCCAGGCCAGGAATTGATCCTGCCGCGGCGGGGCCGCAGCCGTGGTCACCCCCATACGGGCAAAGCCAAGTTCCTCGGCCCGGCGACGCAGGCCCGCGACCAGACCGGTGGCGTCTGCTTCGAAATCAGCGAACTCTCCCTGAGAACCTGGGGGCATTGAGGGCTCTGGCTAGCGACAACAAACGAACCACCAGGCCGCAGGCTGCCCCTGACTAAGGGAATCCGTCAGGGAGGCTGGGAACTGGTCTGGATTCAGCGGGTGCAAAGAGTATTGTCCCGCTTTTCACGTCGCACGAAAGTGGCCCCGCTCCAACATTCATCCCTGCGGGTCACGGCCACCTCCGAGGGCTCCTCCACGCCATGCACACAGACACTCCACCAGCAACCCGGTCGGCCGGTTTGGATCAGCCACTGACCGCCAGTGAGCACGTCTTCGGCTGTGAAAAAACAGCACCGGCCGCACACCGGGCCTACCTTGCGCTCGCCTCGGCGGCAATCGCGGTAGGGCTGTTGCTCTCGCTGGCAGGCTGCCAGACGCCGACCCATCCAACCTACAACGGCATGGTGCCTCCGCCGGCAACCGGCGCGGCAGGACAGCCTGCCCCCTACGGACCAGTCGGCGCGCCCCAGGTCTCATACGCCCAAACCCCCATGCCGGGCCCTGCCTCAAGCTGGCAGGGTGCCGCAGCCCAGCCAGCCCCCGGCTATCCTGCACCACCACCGGGAACCATGGCTCAGCCACCCCAGCAGCAGGTTCCGCCTGGCACTCCGCCGCCGCCGAACACCCAGGCAAGTCAGAACTGGAACTGGTCACAAAGCCAGCCGCCCGGCCAGCCAGGAGTCCCGCCTCAAGCGGCAGCCCCACCGTCGACACAGCCGCCGCCAGCCATGCAGCAGCCACCCCAAACCTACAACGGCCAGCCGGGCTACTCGGCACCACCTCCCAATGGCTACCAGCAGCCACCGGCTCAGCCCCAACCCTGGACCGGCCAGTACCAGCCCCCACCACCGCAGGCAGCCCCCCAGCAAGCCACCGCCGGCAACTGGTGGCCTTTCTCTGACCCCAACGCGGTTCCGCCCGCCCGCGCAACGCCGACCTCAGTGCCGCGGTACTAGTTGTCGCGCGAAAACGCCATCCTGGCCGTT
>JBDQOY010000326.1:0-6455 GCA_040260935.1 Pirellulales bacterium | reverse complement strand
CCAACCGGCCAGGTCGGGGGCGAGGTCGGTGATGCCGGCATCAAACAGCTCAAACCCGCCGGCGGTGTTTTCCAGCGGCACCTTGGCAGCGAGCGTTTGCAGTGAGAGCTCCTGCTCAAGCTGGTCGGCCCGCCTGAGCAGCTGAGCCAGCAGCCCGTCGGCATAGCGATGACGACAGGCTTGGCAGGCGACCGCCGACTCACGAACCGCCGCTACAGCGCGGGCCAGCTTGACGGTGTCATGCAGGTCGGGTTCGGTGTCTTTGGGATGGGCCAGGGCATACCAGTTGGTGTGAACATCGAAACTGAGGCCGGGAATGAACGACGGCATCACGATGACCGCGGCGCATTCGCGGATACCCGGCTCGAGGCAGCGGCTGGCCAGGTCGGCATCGCTGCTGGTGCCGCAGAGGGTTTCGGCCCAGCCGGCCAGTCCCGTGCGGGTGGGCGGCGGCTGCACCCGTGGGGCGAACCGCCAGCCGAAGGTGTCGGCCCCGTGGGTGAAGCCGACGGCGGTACGGTTGAGGGCGACGGTGGCCATGTCGAGTTCCAGCCGCCGGGTGGCCCGATTGAGTGCCTGGGCCGAGGTGCGGCCACTGGCGAAGGCGACGGCCATGGCAATCTGGGCCTCGCGGCGGCGGGCGAATGACTCTTCAATGTTCTGTTCGTCGATCACCGGGTCGAGGGCAAAGACCCGGATCGGCCAGCGGCGTTGCACATAGTCGGCGAAGGCAGTTCGGGCCTCGGGGCTGGGCACCGGGCCGAAGAAGGGGCCGGCGAGGCAGGGTAGGGGTGTGGTCGCCGCGATGTCTTCTGCCAGCCGGGCGTCCAAGAGGGCCGACTCAACGAGAATGGCCCAGGCCAGGGCCGCCGTGGTGGTCTGACAGGGGGGCCTGGCGACCGGCTCGGCGGTGCAGCAGTCGTCCGGGCCCGCCACCCGTTCCGCCGCTGGATCGGCCAGGTCGACGGCACCGAATTGCCGAAAGGCGTGGCAACGAATGGCATCGACGGCTGCAATCTGCCGGCCACGAATGAGCTCAGCCAACCGCCAGCCGGCGAGTTCCTGCCAGATCTCGCGTTGGGCAGGCACCGCCAGGAAGTCGCAGGCGGCCTCCAGTTCGCTGGTCAGAAAGGCCCGGATATCGGTGAACTCGATACAGGGTCGGCTGACCGGATGGCCCGCGAGTGCCGTGTGGGTGGCCACGATCAGCCGGGCCATTGGGCCAATCCCGGCCACGTCGGCCAGCTGCGACCCTGGCAGCGGCAGCCGGGCCCGTCGTGATTTGGTTATCGGTGGCGGCGACGGGGCGATCGCCGGCAACCGTTGGCCAAGGGATTCGATGGCCGCCATGAAGCTTTGCTGCGGCACGGCCGAGTGCTGGCTGGTGCGGCCGCGTTGCTGATCGATGGTGCGGGCCCACCGCAGGCAGTCGGCATCGTTGACGCAGTGGGTGAGGGCGGGGGCGATCGTGTCAACCAGATCGTTGATGACGAGATTGCGGAACGTCCGCGGCAGCAGGTCGTCGTCGAGGTGCGGCGTGACGGTGAGCGTGATCTCGCCACCGTACCCGCGGCGGGTGAGACTGCCCGGCAGAATCGAGACCGGCACCCGGATCAGATTGAGCGCATAGCCCGGTGTGTCGGCTGAGTCGTCTCCTTCATTGACCCGCCGCAGGGCGTGCAGGTGCTGGAGGTAGCGGGAGAGGTGGTCAAGGTGCAGCGTCGGCTCAAGCCCGATCGGCTCCTCAGGAAATGCTCCCGGCAGTCCCGGCTGGCTGAACGGAGCCGAGCGGCTGATCACCAGCTGGCCGTCGCGGCCGAGGCCCTCGTTGCCGCTGGGCAGCAGGTCGCCAATCTGGTTGACAACGCTTGCCTTCGGCACGGCCACCAGGTCGTCGCCCCGCCGCCGGCCTGCAGCCGCCTGCAGGGCCAGGGCCATGCCGAGGTATTGTTGGTCGCTGCGGCGAATGGCCGCATGGGCCCGCTCTTCGAAGCGATCAAGTTGCCGCCGCAATTGCTCTTCGTATTCATAGCGGTGGCGGGTCAGCCGGCTCTGGCCCCAGACGTCGGGCTGCTTCGCCACGATCGAGCCGTGGGTGTTGATCCGGTGCTCGATCCATTCCAGCCGCGCGGCCAGTTCATCGACGCAGGGGTCGGTCTCAATCGGCGGCTTCTCACGGTGAACAGCCTCGAAGGGGGCGGTCAGTTTTTTGAGCAACGGGCCAAGTTCGCCGGCGTTCAGCGGCGCGGCGGCCGCAAGCAGGCAGCCGACGGCAGCGGCTCGGCGCAGGCACCGGCCTGCATGGAGAACATTCATCGCGAGGGTTACCGTGAGTTGAGAGAGGGGCTCAAGTTAGGGGTGCCAACCACCCGACTATGCTCGGGGCATCGGCCCCGGTCGGCGGGTTTCTCCGAGGAAACCCAACCCGCCGGGATGCCGCCCGTATTTGCCCTCGTTTGCCCAGCCCGAACAGAACCGCCTGGAAGGAATGGTGATGTCCCCGCCCACCTGTTCCCGCGATGCTCGCCAGTGCATCATCCCGCCCTACATGGTTGAGTTCATGGCCCGGTCGGCCGATCCGCAGGTGCGGGAGCGGGCTCTCGTTGCCCTGGGCCACTGTGCGGCGGTTCGGGCAGTGCGGGCGTTTAAACAGCAGCTGCCGACGATGCTGGCGGTTCCCAGCCCGGCCGGCCGCAAGCATCGGCTGGTCTATGATGCTCGCGGTCGCGACGAATTGCCCGGTAAACTGGTGCGGGCTGAGGGTGAGCCCAGGCGAAAAGACCCCACGGTCAATGAGGCCTATGACTTTTCCGGGGCGACCTTCGACTTTTTTCACACGCTCTTTGGGCGCAACTCGCTTGATGATGCTGGCATGTCACTGATCTCCAGTGTGCATGTTGGCGAGGCGGACGGCCGCGACCGCTATCAGCCGATGGCCAATGCCTTTTGGGACGGCGAGCAGATGGCCTATGGCGACGGCGATGGCGTGGTCTTTCGCTCCTTCACGCGGTCCCTTGATGTGGTGGCCCATGAGCTGACTCACGGCGTGCAGGCCTTCACCAGCAACCTTCGCTACCGGGGGCAGTCCGGAGCACTCAACGAACATTTTGCTGATGTCTTTGGCGCGCTCGTGCGGCAGTGGAAACGCAAGGAGGCAGCTGAGTCGGCCAGCTGGCTGATTGGTGTTGATGTCTTGGTGCCGGCCAGCACCCGGCGGGCCATCCGCGACATGGAACACCCCGGCACTGCCTACCGCGACGATCCCTATCTCGGCAGTGATCCGCAGCCGGCCCACATGCGTGACCTCTACACCGGCCCGGCTGACTCCGGTGGGGTGCATATCAATTCAGGCATTCCCAACCGAGCCTTCGTGCTGGCAACGCAGGGGCTGGGCGGGCCGGCCTGGGGCACGCCCGGTGCCATCTGGTACGAGGCAATGCTGCAGCTGTCGCGGGACAGTCAGTTCAGCGACCTCGCCCGCCTCACGGCCCAGATCGCTGCTGACCGCTTTGGGGCCGCAGCCCGCAAAACGGTGAAGGCCGCCTGGAAGCAGGTGGGGCTGTGAAGCGGCGTCAGCATGATCAGCGGCTGATCAACGGGTACGCCTGCGGGTTCCGGATGGAACTGAGCGAGAGGTCGATGTCGAGTTGTGGCCAGAACAGATGGTCGGCGGAGGGCCGCTCTACCTTGCAGAGTTGCTCAATCGTCGCAGACCGAAACCACGGGAATTCAGCGAACGGCAGGAAGAGTTCCTCAGCCGTTGCCTGCTCATTCTCAATGAGCACCCAAAATCCATGGGGTGAGATGTTGGTGACTTCAATCGGAAAAGTGCCGGTACCAGGCATCGACGATCTCCTGCTGATGGTGTCGGACAAGCTGTTCCGCTTCGTTGAGAATGTGGCTGGGAAGTCCAGTGTTGTTGGCAAGGCTGAACGTCGGTTCAAGCCAGAACTTCGCCTCCCCCTCCGAGTGGGATACATGCACATGCAGGCGTGGCTCTTCCCGGGAAAAGAAGAACAACCGAAACGCCCCGATCCGCAATACAGTGGGTGACACTGACCAGTCCTCTTTCATTCAATCATAGCCATCAGACGCCTGCGTCTGCTATTCGAACAACCGGTGAACATCACCTTTTGATAGTGGTTCATCGGGATTTTCGTGGGGTGTGGGTCTTTTCCGACAGGTCGGGGTGGTTCCCATGCCATTTCGCCGGACGTTCGTTTCAGTCATCCTAACTTCACCCACTCGACGGAAACCTTACTTCGCCGTTCGGGCTCCGTTCGGTTTCCGGCGCCGCTCAATTGACATGGGTAACGCCACTCCCCCATAAAGTTTCCTGAATAACCTGGATACTCGTGTGGGGCTCTTCGTCGCGGCAAGTGACAGGTTCCGCTTGCCGAAAGGACTGTTCTCGCGTACACTAATGAGGAACTTCTGAGAAATCTTCGATGACAAGTGCCGTTCGTGATTTGCTCCGCTCGTTCCAATCGCTCAGCGATGACGAAAAGCGTGAGGCGACAAGCCTGTTACTGAGGCAGGTTGTGCGGGGCGAGGCTGGGGACATCGGCGACGAGGCTTTGTTGGCCGTTGCCGACGACTTGTTTATTGAGCTCGATGCAGCCGAGGCTGGCGATGGCCAATCCTCAGCGGGGTGAAGTCTGGCTCATCGATCTCGGCATGGTCGCCAAGATCAGGCCCTGCTTGGTTGTGAGCATTCCGGCGGAGGGGCCGAACGATCGGGTGCTGGCGACGGTCGTTGCCCACACCACGTCGGCTCGCGGAATCGCCTTTGAGGTGGCTGTTTCAGCCCGATTTCTGAAGCCGGGTGTTTTCGACTCGCAGAATATCCTTTCGATTCCACACGCCAGACTTGTCCGCCGGCTCGGTGTGCTCGCCTCCGATCAACTGGATGAAGTCGTGAGTGCTGTCTGCCGATGGCTTGGTCTGGAGCGGATCGGAATGACCGACGCGTGACGCCCGCCGCGAGAGACACCCAATGAAAATCACCTTTCGGCAATCGGGCGGGTTCATGGGGCTGGTGCGGGGCTGCACGGTCGATACGACGGCACTCGCAGCTGCGGAGCGGGCTCGCGTGGAGGCCCTCGTGCAGGCGAGCACGCTGACGGCATCGTTCTCACGGCAAACCGAGGGCGGCCGTGATCGGCGGCAGTATGAGATCACGATTGAGCACGAGGCGGCTCATATCCATGTTGTCTGCGATGACGGCTGCCTACCGGAGCCGGCCCGGCCACTGGTTGCCTATCTGGCCGGCTGCGCACAGCCGGTTGCGCCATGAGTGAACAGGGTGGCATGGGCGTGGGTGACACGAATACAGTAGCCGAGGAGCCCAGCGGCGACTGGGGCCGCTTCGAGGGCCGAGTCGTTGCCGAGTGGCTGGATGACGGCCGCGATATGCGGCTGGTGGAACCGTTTGCTTATGTTGATGCGGTGGCGATTCACTGGCCGGCCCCGGCTGACTCGGTGGTCAACGGCGCGAGTATTCCGCGGGCCTTCTGGTCGGTGATCGGCGGGCCGTTTGTGGGACAGTTTCGCAATGCGTCGGTGGTGCACGACGTGGCCTGCGTGGCCCGAACACGGCCTTGGCGGGAAGTGCACCGAATGTTCTATGAGGCCTGTCGCTGTGCCGGGGCACCACTGGTGAAGTCGAAGGTGATGTACTACGCCGTCTATCACTTCGGCCCCCGCTGGCAGCCGGCGGGCCGCGGCTTTCGAGATGAGACACCACCGCCCCCAACCGTGGCCGATGTCGCTCGGGTGGTGCAGTTCTTTACGACCCACGATGTCCCAGCGGCCGAGGTGCCGACCCTTTCGCTGTCAAAGGATTAGCCCGGAAGATAGGCAGGGTGTGCGGTCAGTGGCGGCTGCGGGCCGGTTGTGCTGGCAGAACTGAGGCCATGGGCGGCGGGTTCGGCGGTTGAACGCATTCATCCCTAAGTTTACCGGTTGCGCCAACCGATACTTCCCACGGGGAAACTATGCGCCGCAAGGCAGTGATGGCTCAGTATCGCTGAGAGGGGGGGCGGAGAGTGAGTGGAAAGCGAAAGACGTTTAATTTGCCGTGTGATGCGGCCCTCAGGCTGCCACGGAAGAGCATTCGCCATGGGTTGCCTTTTATCTGCGGGCTGCTGGCAGCGGTGACGGCGGGCATGGCCATGTCGGCCGCTGTTGGCCAAGAGACACTGTCACTCTGGGAACCGGTCGACCCCTTTCGAGTCGCCATGGCGTTGGCCGACCCTGTGGACCTTGGGTCGGATGAACCTGCCGGGCTCCAGCCTCCGGCCTGTTGTGACCTGCCGGCGGTGCCAGCCGGCAGCGGCTGCGTATCCGTTCCACGGTGCGGAGGCTTTGTCGGCGGCGCGGAGGTAATCTTCTTCAAGCCGTTCGGTGAGGCTGGGCAGTCAGCGCAGCAGGTGATCGCTCTGTCGGGTGCAGAT
>JBDQOY010000325.1:0-3586 GCA_040260935.1 Pirellulales bacterium | reverse complement strand
GTGCTGCTCTGGAGGGCTCCACGGCCCGGAGGCGGCATCCCTCCTCGCCGAAACTGCCGCCGAAAGCCTATTAGCCGAGGGCCGGCTGATGCTCGAGTCACTGGCTCAGGAGGCCAGCAACCTGCCGGGAGCCGAGGTCATCGTGCTTGTCGATGACGAACTACCGGCCTCGGTCGCGCCGCAACTTCCCCAAGCCTGCCGCAGGCAGCCGGTTCCTGCCGGAACCGCAATGGCCTGCCTTTTGGAACAGGCTGCCGCTGCTGACAGCCTGCTGATGGTCGCACCAGAGACTGCTGGCATTCTCGTTGACCACCTGAATCAGATTGAAGAGGCGGCACTGGGGCCACGACTCGTGGGGGGCTCTGCCCGCTTTGCAGCGGCTGCTGCTGATAAGCAGCTTACCTGCCAACTGCTGGCTGGCGGCGGGATTCCGGTGCCCGCCTGCTGTAGCCTGCCTGCTGGTGCTCAACTGCCATCCGGTTTTCACCTGCCCGCCATACAGAAAGCCCGCGACAGTGCGGGGGGGGATGGTCTCGTTCTTGTTGAAACCGCAGCCGATTTTCAGCCTGCCACCATGCCGACCCGGATTGAAGCCCGGGTTTCCGGTGTACCGGTTGGCGTCTGTTGCCTCTGTGGCCCAGATGGCATGGTTCCGCTGCTCCCGCTTGAGCAGCGGTTTGCAGCCGGCCCCGGCACCGCCTATCTGGGTGGACAGCCACTGGCTCCTGCACTACGACCCCGGGCGACACAGCTTGCCATCCGCTCGATCGAAACGTTGGCCCGATCCATCCACGCACCGGTTCGGGGTTGGGTCGGAGTCGATATGATGCTGGGTACCCGGGCAGACGGGCGGGCGGATCGGGTACTGGAAATCAATCCACGACTGACAACCTCTTTCGTCGGCCTGGCCCACGGTTATGACGGGGGCGTGCTCGCGGCCCTGCTGGCCTCAGCGGCCGGGCAGCCTGTCAGCCTTGGCTCGTGCAACGAATCCGCCTGCTGCTTTCGACTTTCTTGATGAACACGTCCGCTCTTCACCCCCAGTCAACGCAGCCTGATCTACTGGCACTTGATGTGGGGGGAGCCAACCTCAAGGCAGCAGATGGCTCAGGCTGGTCGCAGAGTGAGCCGTTTGCGATGTGGCGAGAATGGCAACGGCTCCACGAGGCGATTGGCCGGCTCCTGCACCTGCGGCCCGCCAGGCATCTCGTGGTGACCATGACCGGAGAGATCGCTGACTGCTTTTCAGACCGACACGCCGGGGTTGGCCATATTGTCACCGCCTGCGTTCAGGCCGCAGCCGGCCGCTCGGTGAGCTTTTATTCGCTGTCCGGTGAACTCGTATCAGCGAAAGTGGCAGCCGCAAGGCCGCTTGAAGTGGCGGCAGCCAACTGGCATGCACTGGCTCGCCTAGCCGGCAGCCTCCAGCCGCAGGGCCAAGGCCTGCTTCTCGACATCGGTTCAACAACGACCGACATCGTGCCACTGACGAACGGCCAGCCTACCCCCCGTGGCCGTCACGACTGGGATCGGCTCTCTGCTGGTGAACTGGTTTATACCGGTATCGAACGAACTGCCGTTCCAGCCGTGGTTCGCGGGCTTCCCTACGGTGGCCACCGGCGGCCAATCTCCTGTGAATACTTTGCCACCACCCGCGATGCCTGGTTGCTGACCGGCGGCCTCCCTGAATGCCCCGCTGACTGCAATACTGCCGACGGCCAGCCTGCCACCCGAGCGGCGGCTCGGATCCGTCTGGCGCGCACCTTGCTACTCGAGCCTGAACGGTTTGGCGAGCAGGCTGCCGTGGAGGCAGCTGAGTGGATCGTCGAAGCTCAGGCACGGCAGCTGGCCCGATCATTGGCCATCGTGGCAGCCGCTTCTTCCAAGCCACCTCAGTTCATCATTCTTAGTGGCCACGGAAGCCCACTCGCGTTGCGTGCCCTTGACCACCTGGGCTGGTCCGTTCGTGTCATTTCTCTTCCGAAGGTTCTTGGGCCTGCAGTCTCACGGGCAGCCCCCGCTCATGCGGTCGCCCTGATCGGCCGGGGGCAGCTATGAGCCTCACTGAATCGGGCAGCGCGTCCGAGTGGATCTGGTGCGAAGGCTGGCTTCAGCAACCGGCAGGGGCTCGCACTCAGCGGTCCGTGATTAAGCTTGGGGGCAGCCTGTTGACGCTGCCGGGCTGGCCGGCCGCCATTCGCCGGCTGATTGCAAAAGAACATGCCAGCTCGCGTCAGCTGTTGGTGGTTGTCGGTGGCGGACCGCTGGTCGAAGGCCTCCGGCAACTCGATGCCACCTCCCCGCAACCAGCTGAGCGAATGCACCACCTGGCGATCGAAGCCATGAGTCTGACAGCCCAACTGGCGGCGGCAACACTCGACCTGCCACTGAGCACGACCCTTGACCCCAGACAGCCGGCCGTGCTCAATCTCGCCCGCTCTCCCGACGGGATGACCGCGATCGCCGCCCTGCCCCAGTCCTGGAGTGTCACAAGTGATTCAATCGCGGCAGCAGTCGCCGGCAGCACGGCTGCAGAACTTTTGCTGGTCAAGCGTGCAGCACCGACAGCATCCTCCATCTCTGAACTGGCTAGCAGCGGCTGGGTAGACCGCTCATTCGAAGCTGCCTGCAGGCAGGTGCCTGGACTTCGCTGGACCGCCCTGGCCGGGAGTTCACGCTAGTCCCAGTAGAAGCCGGTATCAGGACGATCGGCGAGGGCCAGCCTACGCTGAGCAGCAATCTCTTCGTCTTCGACGACCTCTTCGACAAAGGCCCAAGGCTGGAACTGGACGCCACCAGAGGCACTGACAACCCAACGACTTCCTCGCTTGAGCCCATGGGCAACGGTTGGAACCTGGGATGGCACCGCGTAACTCGGCAGGGGAAGCCGGGTCGCATCGAGCAACGGTGACAGATCAAGCCCTGCCCGCTCGGCAAGTTGCCTGCCCTCGATCAAAGCTGCCACCACTGCAAGATCAACACAGTTGGAGAGTTCGGCAAACACGGGCTGACGCTCAGCTAAGTTGTCGTAATTGCTGGTCATCTGCTCGCACCAGCGGGCAGCAACAGCATCGGGGCGGCCACCACCTCGCTTGAGCCCCTCACGGGCCAGCAGGTCACTTTCGGTCAGGCAGACCATCTGTCGACCAGCCAGTTTCCAGGTCAGTTCGTCGGGGTCACGGGCAATGGGCTCGTAGCGGGCCTCCAGCCAGAACCGTGGCAGCATCGTTGAGCCGACAGTAGCAGGAACCATAGAGAGATAGCTGGGCAGGCTCTTGATGCCTGACGGCTCAAGCCCCATGCCAATTCGTTTCATGCGATAGTCCGCCGCCACCAGGACCTGGGCAAAATGGCTATCAGCCGGCACGCCATCGACAGAGATCTGCTGAGGACCGACTGCCTTTTCCATCGCCTGGAACGTCTGTTGTGGATTTCTGATTGCCCCAGCCTGCCGGAGCACAGCCTGCAGTCGGGCAAGGCCCTCCGGTGACGGATCAATCGAGCACTGCATGCCGCCACCCATGCGAGCGGCGTCGATGGCCCGCAAGGAAACGACAAGGTCTTCCAGCAAGAGCAATGGCCGGCC
>JBDQOY010000324.1:0-2539 GCA_040260935.1 Pirellulales bacterium | reverse complement strand
TGCGGGCCACCTGTGGCACCGACTCAAACAGCACCGCCGCATCGGCAATGCTCATCTCCAGCACATCAGCAATCGACTTGCCATGCCACTTGGCATGGAGCGTCTCGGAGGAATACCGCCGGCCCTTGCAGGCCTCGCACTGCACCCAGACATCGGGCAGGAAGTGCATCTCCACCCGCCGCTGGCCTAGACCATCACAGGCCTCACAGCGGCCCCCCGGCACATTGAAACTGAAGGTTCGCGGCGTGAACCCCCGGGTACGAGCTTCCGGCACCTTGGCAAAGAGCTGCCGAATCGGGTCGAAGACGCCGGTGTAAGTTGCCGGGGTCGAACCGGGAGTCGAGCCGATGGGCTCTTGGTCAACGAGGATGGTCTTTGACAGTTTGTTCAGGCCCCGCATCGAGTCATAAGCCCCCGGCTGCTCACGGGAGGCATGCAGCCGGCGGGCCACCGCCTTCCAGAGCACCTCGAGTACCAGCGAGGTTTTGCCAGAGCCACTTGGGCCGGTGACGGCGGTGAGCACCCCCAGCGGAAACTTCACGTCGAGGTTTTTGAGCGTCCGGTGCCGCACGCCTTTAAGTTCGAGCCACTCTGTCGGCTCACGGCGGCCCTGCTCTTGCTTGGTGGCCAGCACCGCGTCGCAGGCCCGCCGCGTGGCTAGGTAGGGCCCGGTGATGCTGGCCTTGGTGGTCGTGAGTTTTTTGGGCGTGGCCTGGGCGACGATGGTGCCCCCCTCCCGACCACTGCCGGGCCCAAAGTCAAGGCAGTTGTCGGCGGCATTGACCACATCGCGGTCGTGCTCGACCACCACAATCGTGTTGCCGAGGTCGCGGAGTTTGGCAAGCGCCGCAATCAGCCGGTGGGTGTCGCGGGGATGCAGACCGATCGTCGGCTCATCAAGCACGTAGAGCACACCGGTCAGGCCACTGCCCACCTGGGCGGCCAGCCGGATCCGCTGCATCTCACCGCCAGACAGACTGCCAGCCGGCCGGGCCATGTCGAGATACTCGAGGCCGATTTCATCAAGGAAGGTGGCCCGAGCAGTCAACTCCCGCAGCAGATCGCCGGCGATCGACTTTTCACTGGCAGAAAGCGTGATGGCCGTGAGTTCGGTCGCAAGTTTGCCCAATGGCATCCGGCACCAGACATCAAGCGCACGGCCCCAGAGGGTGACGGCACTGGCCGCGGGGGTCAGCCGGCTGCCGCCACACTCACTGCAGGGCACCTCGCCCATGACCGCATCCACCTTGCTGCGAAGAGCCGTCACCATGCGGGAGGCATCCTCACAGGCAGGCTCAAGGCCTTTGAACTGAAAGGCAAACCAGGGTGATGGCCCGGGGGTGCCACGCGGTCGCTTGACCGGAATCCACTTCTCTCCCGTCCCTTCAAACAGCACCCGCTGCTGCAGGCCCGATAGTTCATTCAGCGGTACGTCGCCCGGCAAGCCGGTGGCTGTGCAGAGGGCCTCGAGCATCGCCCGGCTGACGGGGCTCGCCAAATCAGGCCAGAGGTCGAAGGCACCCTCGAACAATGTTCGCGAGGCATCCCGCACCAGGGCCTGATGCTCAACGCCGGTTCGCGTACCGAGGCCGTCGCAGACCTCGCACCAGCCGAGCGGACTGTTGAAGGAAAACTCCCGCGGCTCCAGCGGACGGAACCCCTGGCCGCAGTCCGGGCAGGCGAGAAACCGGCTGTGCACCTCGACCGGCCAGTCGGGCTCGGCAAGCGGATTGCCATGTCCGTCGTCGACCGCCCGGGCCACCAGCATGGTGCCGGCCCCAGCCTCAAAGGCAGCCTCAACACTCTGGGCGATACGGCTTCGCTCACTCGGCTTGGCGACCACCCGGTCAATCACGATCTCCAGCCGATTCTTCCGCTTGCGGTCTAGCGGCGGGCTCTCATCGATGCGATGGGTGGTTCCATCAATCCGTAACCGCACAAAACCTGCCGCCTGCAGGCCAGCCAGAAAACTCTCGGGCGTCTGCCCCACCTTCAACTCAACTGGGGCGAGCAACAGCAGCCGGCTGCCCTCCGGCACCGTCAGAATGCGGTCGACTGACTCATCGACCGTCTGCCTGCCGAGCGGCACACTGCAGTCAGGGCAATGCATCACGCCCAGCCGGGCAGCCAGCACGCGGAAGAAGTCGTACATCTCAGTCAGGGTGCCGACGGTCGATCGCGGGGTGCTGCCGGTTGACCGCTGCTCAATCGCCACAGCGGGGGCCAAGCCCTCAATCCGCTCGAAGACCGGCTTCGGCACCTGCCCAACAAACTGCCGGGCGTAGGGTGAGAGGCTTTCGACATACCGCCGCTGGCCCTCGGCATAGAGCGTGTCAAAGGCCAGCGAGGTTTTGCCAGAGCCACTCGGCCCACAGCAGACTGTCACTGCGCCCCGGGGCAGATCAGCATCAACCTTCTTCAAGTTGTGCTGGGCCGCCCCCCGCACCATGATCGCCGCCGGGCCGGGATCACGGGACTGCTTTTCAATCGCCGCCAGCGACTTCTTGACCGCCCGTTCAACCGCTGCCGGGGTGACGGC
>JBDQOY010000323.1:0-12492 GCA_040260935.1 Pirellulales bacterium | reverse complement strand
GCTTCAAGCCGCTCGATCTGCTGGGGCAACTGCTCCAGCTCCCGTTGTTCCTTGTAACTCAGTTTCTTGCGTTTCCCCGCCTCTGCCGACGGCTCAGCCGCAACGGCTGCCTGAGCAGGCGGCGGTTGCTCTGGACCTGGCGGCCCGGGCTGCCGCTGTCGTTGCCAGTCGGTATAGCCGCCGACATATTCCCGCGGACCGGTCGGTTCAAAAGCGATCACGCTGGTGACGACGTTGTCCAAAAACTCACGATCGTGGCTCACCACAAGGACCGTCCCCGTGAAGGCGACCAGCTTCTCCTCAAGCAGTTCGAGGGTTTCGAGATCGAGATCATTGGTCGGCTCATCAAGCACCAACACATTTGCCGGCTGGGCGAAAAGCTTGGCCAGCAACAGCCGGTTCCGTTCACCGCCTGAGAGAAACTTGACCGGCAGCCGGGCCCGTTCCGGCTCAAACAGAAAGTCTTGCAGATAGCCGATCACATGCCGCCGATTCCCATCAATGGTGACGAAATCGTTGCCGCCGTTGATCTGGGCGATCACTGGCTGCTCAGGATCGAGCTGATCCCGCAACTGGTCAAAGTAGCGAACCGCCACATTGGTTCCCGACCGCACTGCACCAGCCTGCGGCTGAAGCGTGCCCAGCAGCAGCCTCAACAGGGTCGTCTTGCCCACGCCGTTAGGGCCGACCAGCCCAACCTTGTCGCCCCGAAGAATGGTTGTTGTAAAGCTCTCGATGATGGGACTGCTGTCATACGCAAACGTGAGCCCCTTCGCCTCACAGACCAGAGTGCCGCTGCGGGTGGCTTCCTGAATGGTCAGCGTTGCCTTGCCCTGTTGCTCTCGCCGTTGGCTCCGCGCGTCCCGCATCTGCTTGAGTGCCCGCACCCGCCCCTCGTTCCGAGTCCGCCGGGCCTTGATGCCGCGGCGAATCCAGGCCTCCTCCTCGGCAAGCCGCTTGTCAAACAGGGCGTTCTGCTTCTCCTCCGCCTCAAGTGTCGCGGCCTTGCGGCTCAGGAAGGTGTCGTAGGAACAGTCCCAGTCAAACAGACGGCCCCGGTCAAGTTCCCAGATGCGGGTGGCCACCCGCCGCAGGAAGCCCCGGTCGTGGGTGATGAACAAGACCGCCCCACGCCACCCCGCCAGAAACCGCTCCAGCCACTCGATTGCCTCCAGGTCGAGATGGTTAGTCGGCTCATCGAGCAGCAGTAGGTCTGGCACGGTCACCATGGCCCGCGCCAGCAGCACCCGCCGCTTCCGACCGGCCGACAGAGTAGCCACGTCTGCTTCGGCAGCGAGGCCCATCAGCTCCAGGGTCTGCCGAGCCGTCGTCTCAGCCTGCCAGTCTTCCAGCACACCGGCCTTCACCTGGGGAAGGAGCGGCTCGCGAACAACATCAAGCACCCGGCCGGTCAGCCCAGCGGGCACCTCTTGCGGCAGAAACGCCACCGACGCTCCGGCTGCCAGCGTACAAGCACCGGCGTCAGCCTCCTGCTCACCAGCGATCAGCCGTAGCAGCGTGGTCTTGCCGGCCCCATTGCGTCCGAGCAGGCCAATTTTCTGGCCCGGCTCCACCATTTTGCTCACGCCGTCCAGCAGCGGCACACCGCGAAAGGCGAGGGAAAGATCATCGAGAGTAAGCAGTGTCATGAGCAGATTCTACCATGCTGCAGGCGACGGTAGTCGGTGGCCGCCGGCCACAGTAGGCTGCGAGTGCTCCGCGAATCAAGCACTGCCAAGAAACACGACGAGAGGAACCGCCCGCATGACCACCTCCTCGACACCCACCGCCCAACTCCATCGGCTGGGCCAGAGTATCTGGCTCGACAACATTACCCGCGGCATCCTCGATGACGGCACGCTGGCCGACTGGATTGCCAGCCTGTCCATCACGGGCCTGACGAGCAATCCGTCGATCTACAACAACGCCATCAAAAAAAGTGACTTCTACGACACCGCGATCACCGAAAAGGTTCGCCAGGGCCGTACCGGTGAAGATCTCTTCTTTGAGCTGGCAATCGATGATCTGCAGCGGGCGGCCGACCTGTTCGCCCCAATCCACAGGGCAACCGGTGGCCTTGACGGCTGGGTATCACTGGAGGTCTCCCCCCTGCTCGCCTATGACACGGCAGCAACCATCGCATCAGCAAAACAGCTGCATGCTCAGGCTGATCGCGACAACCTGTTCATCAAGATCCCCGGCACCCTCGAAGGGCTGCCAGCCATTGAAGAGGCCATTTTCGCCGGTGTGCCGGTGAACGTGACGCTGCTGTTCACCGTGGAACAGTACCTGGCTGCGGCGGAAGCCTATCTCCGTGGCATTCAACGACGGCTCGACGCTGGACTGTCGCCGCGGGTCTGTTCGGTTGCGTCGCTGTTCATCAGCCGCTGGGACACCCCAACGGCGAACCTCCTGCCCCCGCACCTCAAGAACAGACTCGGAATCGCCATCGGTCAGAAGGCCTATGCCGCGTACCGCACCCTGCTGGCCTCCGATCGGTTCGCCCGTCTGGCCAATGCCGGCACCCTACCGCAGCGCCTGCTGTTTGCCAGCACCGGCACAAAAGACCCCGGGGCTTCCGACGTGCTCTATGTGGAGAACCTCGCTGCCCCCTACACCATCAACACCATGCCCGACAAAACCCTGCTGGCCTTCGCTGACCATGGCGTGGTGCCAGCCGGGCTGTCCAGCGGCGGGGGCGATGCCGAAGGCAGGCTGTTTGAAATCACCGCAGCCGGCGTCGACATCCCGAGTCTCGGGAACACGCTCCAGCAAGAGGGGGCCGATGCCTTCGTGAAGAGCTGGCATGACCTGCTGGCAGTGCTCGCCGAAAAATCCTGACGCCTCACGGCAGGCAGCCATTGAAAACGTCTACCGGCGCTCGATGCGATAAAGGGCTTTCTCGGTTCGCACATAGAGGGCGCTGCCGACCGCTGCGGGACTTGCCATGATTGCTTCACCGAAGTCATTGGTGGCCAAAATGTCAGGTTCTGGCCCGGGCCGAACCACAACCATCTCACCGTCTCGGTTGCCGACGTAGATTTTCCCATCGGCAAACATCGGCGATGAGGAAAAACTGCCGCCGAGCCGGCCCGTCCAGCGCACCTCACCGTCAGCGGCGGCCAGGCAGGTCGCAATGCCCTTGTCACTGATCAGGTAGATGGCGTCATCGACCAGCAAGGGCGAGGGCATATTGGGCACGCTGCGGCCATACCGCCAGAGAATTTCAGGCGGCGACTCAGCCTGCTGCCCCAACTGAATCGCCAACAGTTCCGACTTCATGAAACTGGTGCAGAGGTACGCGACATGACCGGCAACCACCGGCCGGGGTACGATCGAAAAGCCGAGCACGCCATAGTTGAGCCGCCAGTGTTCCTTCCCCGTTGCCGGGTCATAGGCATAAAGCCAATCGGCTCCCGGTGACAGCAGCACGTCCTGCCCACCAACGACCGTGACCAGCGGCGTTCCATAGGCCTTCTTGAACTCCGGGTTTTCATGAAGTTCACCACTGCGATCAGTCCGCCAGACCTCCTCACCGGTGGCCGTATCAAGGGCGACAACATACTGCTGATCACTGCCGTCGCAGTGGAAGATCAGCAGATTCTTCCAGGCGACAGGCGATCCACCAGGGCCATTCTCATGGTTGAGTCGCTGGCGGCGGGTGTGCCAGAGCACCCGCGCGGCGGTCGTATCGACGCAGGCGGTGCCGTAGTCACCAAACTGGCAGAAGAGTCTGCCGTCGGTGAGCACCGGGGAGGGTGATGCAAAGCTGTTGAGCACATGAGTCGGCTGGGGATGCTCCACTGTAAAGAGTTCAACATCATGGAGCACGCGACCTGTGTCACGGGACACCGCCAGCGCCCGGAACGTCACCGCCTCCGCCACACTCCGAGGCTGGGGCTTGCGGCCCCCGGGTGGCGGCGGCCCCTCCTTGGCAGTTCCGTTCTCGACTGCTGTCGTCAGCCAGATGGTACCCCCGTCCATCACCGGGGATGACCAGCCGCGGCCCGGCAGTTCGGTCCGCCAGCGGATGTTCTGTCCGTCCTGGACCTCCCGGCCGACCGGTCCCACCTGCCAGGTCACCGGCAGATCGGTTGCGGCCGGTGCATGCCCCTGGCCTTCCGGCCCACGCCACTGAGGCCACTCAGCCGCAGTGGCCGGCATGACCGCCAAAAAAGAAATGACTAACGCACCACGCACGGTTTCCCGTCCTTTCTGGACCATTCCTCAGCAGGCAGTTCCTGCGTGACAGATTCCCTCACGGTCGATTATCTTATGCAAAGTCGGGGGCTGCAGTGTTCCCGCATATCCCCGCTCTTCCTCTTGCCCTCGGAGATGCACCGTGATCCCAACACTCTTTGCCTGGACTTCGGTTATCACCCTGCTGATTGTGCTTGGTGTCGCGGTAGTGCTCGGCTTCTGGATTGCCGGCATCTACAACCGTCTTGTCACTCTCCGGGCCCGCAGCAAGAACGCGTTCGCCCAGATTGATGTGCAACTCAAACGCCGCTACGACCTGATCCCCAATCTGGTCGAAACGGCCAAGGCCTACATGTCTCACGAACGAGAGACGCTTGAGGCGGTCATCAACGCCCGCAACCAGGCTGCTTCCGCCGCTGGCAAGGCTGCCGCGAACCCCGGTGACCCGGCTGCCATGGGGGCTCTTGGTGGGGCTGAGGCAATGCTGACCCAGTCACTTGGCCGGCTTTTTGCGTTGGCTGAAGCCTACCCAGACCTCAAGGCCAACCAGAACATGATGGCCATTCAGGAAGAACTCACCAGCACCGAAAACAAGGTGGCCTTTGCCCGGCAGGCCTTCAACGATGCGGTCACCTTCTATAACACCTACCGGGAATCCTTCCCGCCGGTCCTCTTCGCCGGCACCTTCGGCTTCCAGCATGCCTCGCTGCTTGAGTTTGAAGACCGGGCAGCGATCCAGGCGGCACCGAAGGTGTCGTTCTAGCGGCGACTTCACCCACCTGACATTTCACCTCGTGTTCACTTGGTATTCAGCCAGACGGCCTGGCTGCCCTTCCGCGTTCATGCCACGAGAAATCCTGTCCACAAGGCAGCGTCGGACGGGGCTGCTGTTTCCGGTAGCCTCCCCCTGCCTCCCGATGAATGTTCCTCCATGAATTTTTTTGAACATCAAGATCGTGCTCGCCGCAAAACAGGCCTGCTCGTCTGGCTCTTCGTGCTGGCCGTGATCGGTCTGATTGCCGGCATTTATTTCTTGGTGATGGCCCTGTTTCTCGGTGGCGTTGAGCAACTGCCAGACAACAGTGGATTGGTCACGCAACTTGGCCCGGCCACCCTCTGGCGACCTGACGTCCTCGGCGGCGTCGCCCTGGCGGTCTTGCTCGTTGTCGGTGGTGGAAGTCTCTACAAAACGGCACAACTCGCCAGTGGCGGTGAGAGTGTGGCCGACATGCTGGGAGGTGAACTCCTGCCCCGGGACTCGACCGATCCCACTCACCGCAAAATTCTGAATGTTGTCGAAGAAATGGCCATTGCCGCCGGTCTTCCCATTCCACCTGTCTACCTGCTCGAACGTGAGCGTGGCATCAATGCCTTCGCCGCCGGCTATCGTCCGGAAGAGGCTGTGATTGGTATCACCCGGGGCTGCGTGGACAACCTGACACGGGATGAGCTGCAGGGCGTCATCGCCCATGAGTTCAGCCACATCCTCAATGGCGATATGCGGCTGAACATTCGACTGATGGCAATCGTCCACGGCATCCTGCTGGTTGGCCTGATCGGCTACTACGTCTTCAGGATGGCCGCCGCTTCCGGCGGCCGCCGCAGCAGCAACGATAAGGGCAATGCAACCGTCCCGATCCTTGCCCTTGGGCTTGGGCTGATGGCCGTTGGCTTTGTCGGCACCCTCATCGGCAATTTGATCAAGGCTGCTGTCAGCCGGCAGCGGGAATTCCTTGCCGATGCCTCCGCCGTGCAGTTCACCCGCACGAGGGGCGTCGCATCTGCTCTGGCACGAATCGGAGGTCTCAATCTCGGCTCAACAGTCAAGGCTGAGCACGCGACCGAGGCCTCCCACATGTTCTTCGCCTCGGGGGTCCAGGCCCTGTTTGCCACCCACCCACCGCTTCAAGAGCGAATCGCCCGCATTGATCAGTACTGGCAAGCCCAACAGGCCGAAGAGGCCACGGCCACTGAACCGGTCAGCCAGCCCAGGCTCGCCCCAGCTGCGCTGGCTGGTGCGGCTGCATTTGCCGGTGATGCAGGCACCGTGGCACCTCGTCCGGCAGTTCCCTCGCCCTCGATCCCACCGCCGATGCCCTCACCCGAGCAGGCACTGGAAGCAATTGGCAAGCCCACACCCCAGCAGCTTGCTCGGGCACATGACCTGCTGGAAGCTTTGCCACCGGCAGTCCGCGAGGCGGCCCATGAACCCTACGGAGCCCGGGCCGTTGTCTATGCACTGTTACTCGACGCCGACTTCTCCAGCTGCCAGAAGCAGTTTGAGCGACTCGCCGCCGAGGCCGACCCAGCCGTCTACAAAACCACGCTCAGCCTGCACAAAGAAACTTCCACCTTGCCGCGGGAGGCTCGGCTGCCGCTGCTCGACATCTGCCTCGGCCCCCTCAAGGATCTTTCGCCCGAACAATACGAGCGATTCCGCGACAACGTCCACTCGCTTGCTGCCGCCGACAATCGCCTGAGCCTGTTTGAGTGGACACTACAAAAGGTCGTGCTGCATGTTCTCGACCCGCACTTTGGCCGATCGCGACGGCAGCGGGCCCGGCGGCGTCCGGCTGGCGAGGATGTTGCGGTCGTCCTCTCCGCCCTCGCCCATGCCGGCGGAGACAGTGACGACGCCATCCGCTTTGCTTTTGAACGGGGTGTCGAAGCCACGGGCCTGAAGTCACTGAGCCTTCAGCCGTGGGACAGAGCCATGTTCAAGCGGCTCGACAAGTCGCTCGATGCCCTCAGCCAGGTCTCGGCCAAGTCGAAGGCCAAACTGGTACGGGGCCTTGCTGAAACCGCATCCGCTGACGGAACGATCATCCCCCGCGAACTCGAGTTGCTGCGGGCGGTCGCCACCACGCTCGACTGCCCGATGCCGCTGGTCGCCTGACCCGCGGCATCGGGAGCCGTGCAATGGGCTGATCACCCCATATCGATCTCATAGCCCTTTCGGTACGCGCGAGCCAGCATGGCGTTGGCCTGCTCATCTCCCGTGATCTGCTCGGCCTTGGCATCCCAGGCAACCTCACGCCCCAGCCGGGCACTGATGCCGGCCAGATGGCAGATGCTGAGGGCCCGCATGTGTGACTGAACGTCCGAGATTGGCTCTTGCCGGGTTTTCACACAATGCAGGAAGGTCGCCCAGTGGGCACTCCGGCCATCCCCCACCATCGGCAGGTTCTTGTAGACCTTGGCGATGGCATCCTCCGGCAGCGGGTCATCGGCCAAAGCCTCCACCGGCGCACCGACCAACTTGCCACGATTGACAAAGATCCGCCCCTTCTCGCCCTCGATGGTCACCCCATTGTCGGTGTCGTGGCGAATCACCAATTCGACGTCACCTGGATAGGTCGCCGTCAATTCGAATGCGGTTGCCGTGTTGTAGCGATCCCGTTCAACCGGCATGCCATCCTTGAAGGCCACCGGATGGGTCGCGGTGCCACCAAGCCGGAGTGGCCCGCCCTGCTCGGCTGCCTGCCCGGCCTGCTCGAGTGCCCAGACCGAAATATCGACGTGGTGGGCACCCCAGTCCGTCAGTTTGCCGCCGGAATATTCGTACCACCAGCGGAACGTCCCGTGACAATTCGACTGTCTGCCAGAACTCCGGTAGTCCGCCACCGGTGCTGGACCAAGCCAACGATCCCAGTCTAGTTCCTTCGGCGCTTCAACGGTGGGAATGGCACCACAACTCGGTGCTCCACCGATCGCCGCGGTCACCTTTTTGATTTTGCCCAGCCGACCGTTAGCCACTAGGGCAATGGCCTTCACAAACAGGTTGAACTGACTCCGCTGCTGGGTGCCGACCTGGACGATCCGCCCCGTTTCCTGCTGCACTTTGCGAATCAGCTTGCCCTCGTCAATTGTCAGCGTCAGCGGCTTTTCACAATAGACATCCTTCCCCGCCAGCATCGCCTCTATCAGCGGCTTGGTGTGCCAGTGATCCGGCGTCGCGATGTGCAGCACATCGATGTCCTTGCGATCGAGGATCTCCCGGTAGTCGGCATATTCTGCAGCCTTCCCACCACTCAGCTTTTGATTGGCAGCTGCCGCATGCCGAGCGTCAGCATCAGCGATCGCCATCACGTCAATCCACTTGCTCGCCGTTTGGAGGTTCCCCACCCCCATGCCACCGGCACCAATCAGGCCGATCGCAACGCGGTCGTTTTTTGATGTGGGCTCCGCCCCCAGCAGCCGAGACTGCCTATGGAAATAGGGAACGGTGGCAGCTGCAGCGAGCGAAGTTGCTGACAAAAACTGACGACGCGATGACGACATGAGCTCTCCTTTAAAGCGGGAACAAGCGGCGGCCTCGCTGCGACAAGCAAGCTCGGCTCCAATGAATGCTGATGGCGGCCTGAAACAAACCCTCGGCCACTACCCTCCTAATGTCGGCCCAGGCTGAATATTAGCGTGACGGAGAGTCGATCGCCACATAGACCTTGGCCAGCCGCTCTTTGATTTCAGGCAGAGCGGCATCGGCGGCCTCCCGGCCCCGATCCATCAGGGCTTCCCCGCCGGCAAAGTCGTCAAAGGTATGGGCGGAGGTGTCCGGCGTGATCACATAATCGCTCCCCGATCGATGAATGCTGGAGAGGCTGCGCAGTGACACGTCATTCACCCGAAGCAACGTTCGCAGGTACCCCGGGTCGCTCAACTGGCCCGGACGCCTGGGATCTCGACAGAAGTCATCCGCGAGTTTGGTGGAGACATCGACAGCCACCACCATATTTGCTCCCTGCCTCCGCAGGCAGTGCGACGGCACGTTGGCCAGCACCCCACCGTCGACCAATGCCTCATTGCCCCGCAAGATCGGCTTGCCAAAGATCGGGTGGTTGATGCTCTCCATGACGCTCGACACGACATCTCCCGTCCTTCGAATCCGCTCCTGGCCGGTCACCAGGTCGACCGTCACGAGCGACGTAGGCAGGAAGAGTTCCTCAAACTGTACGTTCTGCAGGTGCTGACGAAACTTCGGCTCAATCCGGCCCATTCGAAACTGCGACAACAGAAACAGCTCCGGGCTTTTGGGAAACCGCTTGAGCCAGCCCGGCGGCGTCATCTCCTTGAGCACCAGATCGAGCAAGACCTCGGGCGACTTTCCCATCGCGTAGCCGGCCGACATGATCGCACCGGCACTCGTTCCCGCCACGCTATCAAAGTAGATGCCCTCGCGGGTGAGTACCTCGATCACGCCAAGGTGGGCCATGCCCTTAGCCCCACCGCCGCCGAGGGCGAGGCCAAACTGCAGGCCATCCACGCAGTGGACGCAGCGACTGACGTCATGTTCACGAAACTGCGGCCCACTCGGCCCGTGCTCCCACTGCACGCGCAGATCGGATGCCGGCAGCGGCAGGTCGTGGGCCTGCCGCCGCGGGAGCCGTTCGGCCCGCTCATGCGTCCAGACCACCTGGGAATGCTCGGCGAGACGCTCCCGATGCTGGTCACGGAGCAGCCTGCCAAGTCGGCTTTCAGGCACCGACTCGTCGCGGTTATCAAACAGCCAGAGCAGATGCTCGCACTGGCTGAGCAGATGCACATCACCAGTGTTCAGATCACAGTCAATCAGCACCCGATACCCTTGGGTGACTGCGTCTGCAATCTGATCCCGAAGCCGTTCGATGTCGATGCCGTCCGCCAACTCACCAAGCACCTGCCCCGCCGGCCATGCCTGTGGCCGATGGCTGACAACCTTGATGCGAGCCCCACGCTTCTCAAAGACCGCAGCCATCTGAGGTGCGAGCGCCGCATGCTCATCGCGTGACTGGACGACCCCGAAGACCGATTTGATGACCTGCTTCCGCTGGCCCAAGAGTTCGCCGCGCAGCCAGCGGCCCAACGTGCGGCTGAGGTTGACCGCAAACTGCGGCACTCGTTCAACCGCCTCGGCAAATTGATCGTGGCTGAGGACGAGCAGCTCGGTGTCGACAACGGCAGATACGGTTGCGTTGCGGGGTGAACCAATCAGCATCGACAGTTCACCGAAGTGGGCTCCCCGATCGAGCACATTCAGCAGCGTCTGCTCGCCGCTGTCCTCCTCAAGCAACACTCGCACCCGTCCCCGGGTGATCACGTACATCGTGCCGCCAGGGTCTCCCTGCCGAAACAGCTCTTCCCCGCCGGCAACTTCCAGCGGCCGAGCCGTGGCGAGAATCGAGGCAATCTCCTCAGGCGAGAGCCCCTCAAACGCCGGAGACTCCTGACAGAAACCAAAGTCGGATTCGAGGCTGTCGACCATGGGGTGCGTTCCTTCACAATCGGTAGACCGGGAAACTTGAGAGCATGCTTTTTGACGGCCGCAGGACCTGCGGTCAATCGGAATCTGCTGTCAGCATTCGGCTGCGGCTGGGTTCCCGTTGACGCAGCCCCTCGAAACCGGCTACTGGAGCATCTTGGTGGGCGGCACCGCCCTGAATAGCCTGTTTCCGAACGTCTCCGGTTTCCAATGCCTGCGTCCCGATCTCACCGCCGCCATCGCAATCACCAGCGTCAGCCGTCCACGACCGTTCGTCTGAAACAATCGGTCGCAAATGGCATTCGGGCGGTGACCGACAGCCCTCTTATCAAGTTCACCACCGGCATGGTTCTGCTGACCAGCGGTCTCGATGAAGCCATTGAAACCATCTTCGCCGATCTGTCTGCCCTGAAATTGGGGGCTCACCATGGCGTGATGGTGCTCGGGTTTGTCAATGTCTTGTCATCGCTCCCGGACATGCTGGACGGGCTCTCAAGTACATTCCTGGTTGGCGAAAATACCTCTGAACATGAACCGCCGCCGAGGGAGGCTGGTGTTCAGACATCCTTGCAGGTCGCCCCAGATCGAGCCTCCCAACCTGGTGAATTGCCAGCCTCCGCTCGCCGAGCAGCTTGACCGGTAACCGTCGAATTTCACATCGGCTTGATCGGTTTAGCTCTGGAACAAAGATGCCGAGCAACTCTCCGCAACTTGCATCCCAGAAGACCGTTTATAAGATAACCCACGCCGTCGGGGGTCATTCCGACTCCTGGCGTTTTTCCGGGGGTCTTCACCAGGCTTTTGTGTACGCCGTATGCACCACGGTGAGGTCTCGGATTCACCAAGGAGTTTGAACTATGTCACGCATTCACGCCCCCCTGCTCGTCGCGGTCATCGTCGCGTTGTCAGTTCCATCGCTCGCGACCGCAGCCCCTGAAGGCAAGCCCGATGCTGCCGCCCGAAAAGAGGCGATGCTCAAGAAATTTGACAAGGACGGCGACGGCAAACTGAGCGATGACGAAAAGGCTGCCATGAAAGCCGAAATGCAGAAGCGGCGTGGCGAAGGCGGCAAGGGTCCCGATGCCGCTCGCCAGGCCGAGATGTTGAAGAAGTTTGACAAGGACGGTGACGGCAAACTGAGCGACGAAGAGAAGGCTGCCATGCGAGCTGAAATGCAGAAGAAGCGTGGCGAAGGCGGCAAGGCCGCTGGCAAGGGAAAGGCTGAGGGCAAGGCCAAGCCGAAGAAGAAGGCCGAGTAATTCCAGCCGCCTGAATCGCTGGTCAGCAAATCACGCGGCGGGAGTTGGCCAAGCCGACTCCCGTCGCTCGTGCTGAGGTGGCTCAGGACGGGTCGCCCGACTCAGCGGCAGGCACGACAGCCGGCTTGCTGGTGGCGGGCTTCTTCGGCGGGGTCGCCTCTGCACCCTTCTTTTCGGTCTCACCCGCCTTGTCCCCTGCCGCACCAGAGGGCTGCTGCTTCGGCTTGGCTGGAGGCTCGACGGCTGGCTTTTTGTCCGCCTGAGATTTCTTTGCTGCGGCGGGCGCTCCCTTCGCGGCCTCTTTTGGCTTTTCTGCCTTTGGCTGAGCCGGCTTTGTCTCCGTGCCTGTCTGCTGCTTTGCATCCTGTGCCTTGGCACCGTTCTCCTTACCAACGGGCTTTGCCTGCCCTTTCTGCCCATCAGCCTTTTGACCTGGCTTCCCTGCCTCGGCCGGCTTCGCGTTCGCTGTGGATGTGTCTGCCAGCTTCTTCCCCGTCGGATCAGAATCCTTCGGCTTCGATCCTGCCTTCGCTTCTGCCGATTTCACCGGGCCTGCTTTTGCCTGCGCTGGCTTGCCAGCAGCAGGCTTCCCAGTTGGACTGCCCGGTGTGGCCGTCGCGCCGACGCCAGTTGGCCCCACCGGCTCTTCTTCAAGCGTATCGAGCATGGTTCGCAGACTCAGCAGTTGGGCGTTCACTGTTTCTGTCGCTGCCCGAATCATCGCCTGCCGCTCGGTTTTCGCCTTGGCGGTTGCCTCGCTGAACTCTTTTTGTTGTGACTTGAGCTCTTCAGACT
>JBDQOY010000322.1:0-14677 GCA_040260935.1 Pirellulales bacterium | reverse complement strand
GGGAGGAGCAGCGAGAGCAGGCGTTCGGCGATGCGTGGCGGCCGGCTCATGACTCGCGCTCCAGGAGCCCGTGGAGCCCTTCCGCCATGGCATCCCATTCCCGGCGTGCCTCCCGTAGCGCGGTCAGGCCGTCCGGCTCGATGGCGTGGCGATCGGATCCGGACGTCCCGGTCCCCGTTACCAGCACCTGCTCCAGGCCTGGAGTGATGCCGTCGGACTCGACATTGCCGGGCAAGCCCGAGGCGAACTGGCCTGACCAGCCGCTGCTCTTCCTCCCTGATCAGGCCGACCGGACAAACCCGCCGGATCACCACACCTCAACACCCACCACACCTCAACACCCACCACACCTCAACACCCAACCTGCCTCAACGCCATCCCATGCCTCGTGCTGTCAGAATTCTCACGCTCGGCACCCTGGTCGCAGTGGCCATTCCCCTGGTACCCCTGCTCATTTTTGGGGAACACCTCGACGCAGTAATCGCCCAGTTCCTTGACCCACCCCCAGCGGCAGGCGTGGTCGCTGCCGTGGAAATTGGTGTGCTCACCGCCGACATTCTGCTGCCCGTCCCGTCAAGCCTGGTGACCACTCTCGGCGGAGCAGTGCTGGGGGTCGGCCTCGGCACCCTCTGTGGGTGGCTGGGCATGACACTGGCAGCTCTCCTCGGCTGGGGCCTGGGCCGTCTTCTCGGCAGCCGGGCCGTCGCTCGCCTGCCGGCAGAAGAGCAGGCGTTCGTCCATCAGTTTCGGCGGAGAACAGCCGACCTGCTGGTGATCCTGTCGCGGCCAATCCCGCTGCTCGCAGAGGCGGCAGCCATTCTTGTCGGTGGCAGTGGCATGCCGCTGCGCCGCTTCCTACCAACTGCTGCAGCCGGCAACCTTGCTGTTGCGCTGGCCTGGAGCCTGGCTGGCAGCCTAGGCCGTGAGCAGGAACAACTGCAGTGGGTTTTAGTGCTCTCATTGCTCGTGCCGCTGGCGGTGGCGGTCGCTATGATGCGCTGGTTCACCCAGGAAACCCCGCATGCAGCCCCCCTCGACCGCGTCGCCGGCACCCCCGACTGACACCTCCTCAGCGAGTTCACCGTCCCCCAGGCCAGCCGGGCTCCTGCGGCGGCTTTACGCCTGGGTGCTCTCCTGGGCCGATTCTCCTCACGGCACCACGGCGCTTGCGGTCATCTCGTTTGCAGAAAGTTCGTTCTTTCCGATTCCCCCCGACGTGCTGCAGATCGCTCTGTCGGTCGGTCAGCCCCGCCGCTCCTTTCGCTTCGCCGCCATCTCGACGGTCGCTAGTATTCTCGGCGCGGTCGTCGGCTGGGCGATCGGCTGGGGGCTCTGGCAATCGGTGCAGGGGTTCTTCTACTCCGTCATCCCGGGCTTCACCGCAGAAAAGTTCCAGTACGTTGAATCGCTCTATCAGCAAAATGCAACCTTCTGGCTGGTGCTTTCGGCGTTCACCCCGATTCCCTTCAAAATCTTCACGATTGCTGCTGGCGTCTGCTCGGTACCCTTGCCGACGCTGGTGATCGCTTCCGCGCTTGGTCGAAGCGGCCGATTTTTTCTTGTTGCGACCATCATGCGGATCTTCGGTCGCCCCGCTCGCGACCTGCTCGACAGGTATCTTGAACTGCTCACCCTGCTGCTGGGGGCACTCATCGTGGCCGGTTTCTTTGCCCTGCGGTTCCTCGGCGGCAGCCACTGATTTCCGGCAAGCATCAGCCGACTGCATCACCTGCTGCCAGTGTGGTGGCGAAGACCTGCTCGAACGTAGCCCGAACGGCCGTGGTGGTCGCCTGAACCTCTGCCGCCAGGGCCGTGCCACTGGGCCGACCAAGCAGGCTGGCAAGTTTTTCCCGGTCACTCGGGCTGTCGGGAAAGTCGTGCCCCAGCCGGACATCGAGCAGCCGCAACCGCCCCTCGATCAGCCGCAGCAGATCGTACGCCTCCCGCAGGGAACCAGCCGTGGCGGCAGTGAGCACGCCGGCAGCCGCCAGGGCATCGAGCCCCGCCAGGGTGTTAGGGGTCTGCAGCGACGGCAGGCGACTTCCATGCACCAGTTGCAGCATCTGCACCAAGAACTCAATGTCGACCACTCCACCAGGGCCACGCTTCAGGTTGGCAGCGGTCGCCCCTTCCTCCATCCGCAGCCGCATTGCCTGAATCTCAGCGACATCCTCTCTCGACCAGGCATGGCCGTAACTCGCGGCCGTCATCATCGCCGTCGCCCGGGCTGCGGCCTCGGCCGAGCCGACAACAACCCGTGCCTTGATGAGCGCCTGGCGCTCCCAGACGGCAGCTGGGCCATCGGGGGCAAAGTAGCGGCCAAACGCATCGAGCGAGACGGTCAGTGGCCCGTTTCGCCCCCCCGGCCGCAGCCGTGAATCGACCTCGTAAAGCCGGCCCTGGGGCGTGAACTGGTTGAACCGTTTCAGCGTCCGGTTGGCGGTCTCGCCGAAGAAGTGGGCATTGGACGTTCCCGGCTGCTGGTCACTCCCAGTCGTCCGCCCCTCGTGGTCGTAGAGAAACACGACATCAACATCACTGGCATAGTTCATCTCCCGCCCGCCAAACTTGCCCATGGCCAGCACCACCGCTGCGGCAGGCATGCCTGGTGGCGTGTCAGCCTGGGGCTGTCCAAATGTTTCCGCCAGGGCCGATTCCGTGCGGGCCACCACCACCCGCAGCACGGCCTCAGCCACGTCGGCAAGGGCCTCCGTCGTCAGGTGGGGTGACGGCTGATCGAGCAGGTCACGAATGCCAATCCGCAACTGCTGCGACACTCGGAAGGCGATCAGACTCGGCAGGGCATCAACCGCCGTTCCACAAAGCCGCCAGAGCTCCTCTTCAAGTTGGTCACGGGAAGGCTGCCGGCCACCGAGCAGGCTATCCTGCAGTTCATCGATCATGCCAGGGTTTCGAATCAGCAGATCGGCCAGGAACGGGGCGGCCGAACAGAACTGAACGGTCAGATCGAGTGCTGCCGGAGACTCACTGAACATCTCCCAAAGCATGCCCTTCCCGCCGAGTGAGTCGCTCACGGAGACGAGGGTTGAAAGCGTGGCATCGGGGTCGGGCGTTGTGGCAATCCGTTCAAGCAGTCGGGCAGCGATGGCTGCGAGAAAATGGCGACAGCGTCGGTTTGAGAGAAACCGGGCACGCTCCTCTCCCAACGCGGTCAGCATTCGATAGGCCTTGGATACGTCCTCAAACCCCCGTGGCTCCAGTACCGCTGCAACCGCCTCCGCTGGTGGTGCCGGATCGAGAATCAGATCGACCTCAGGCTCCGGCTTCTGGTCATCCGGAAAGGCATCATGCAGCAGGTGGTCGAGAATCCGCCGGTTCAGCCGGGTCGCCTCCTGGAGATCTCGCTGCAGCTGGCTGGCGGCTGCCGGCCCCGGCTCATAGCCTGCCCGGACGGCTAGCCGGGCGAACTCACCCGGTGCATCGGGCAGCCGATGGGTCTGGCGGTCATAGAGTATTTGCAGCCGATGCTCGATCGTCCGCAGCAACCGGTAGGTGCGTTCCAGAATCTCTCGTTCCTGATCGGTCAGGCCACCACTCGAGGCCAGGCGGCGGATCGCCTCAATCGTATTACCGACACGAACCGTCGGCGTATCACCGCCATTGAGCAACTGAAGAAACTGAATCGTGAACTCAATGTCACGAATCCCTCCGCGGCCCGTTTTCAGATCGGCAGCATCGGTGCCCTCGCGGATAGCCCGCTGTTCAATCTGCCGCTTAAGAGCCCGAATGCCTCCGATATCTGCCCGCGTTAGCCAGCGGCTGTAGATCCAGGGTTCGAGATCGGCGAGCAGCCGACCGCCCAGCTCTCGATCCCCCGCAATGCAGCGAGCCTTTACCCAGGCCTGCCGCTCCCAGGTGCGGCCCTGACGATCGTAGTACTGCGTGACCGCATTGAGTGGCAGCACCAAGGGCCCCTGGCCACCATGCGGACGCAGCCGCAGGTCCACCCGGTAGGCGGCCCCCAAGTCAGTCGGTTCACCGATCAGGCGGGCAGTCTCCTGCACCACTCGCTCGAAAAATTCTTGATTCGTACAGGCTGTCGCCCCAGCGACCCGGCCATCGGCCGAAAAACAGAAGACCAGATCAATGTCGCTGGAATAGTTGAGCTCATTACCACCGAGCTTTCCGAGCGCCATCACCGTGATCGACGCCAGCCGCCCGTCGGCTTCCCGGGGCTCCCCCCGCAACTTGCACTGCCGACGAAACGCGGCCCGAAGGGCCTCCTCGACAATGCACTCGGCCACCGCTGAGATCTGCCCGGCCACGGTTTCCAGCCGTTGGCCAGCAACAATGTCGCCATAAGCGATCCGCAACGTCTCGCGTCGCTTGAATCGGCGGAGCGTCCGCATCACCGACCGGGGGTCGGTCTGCTCGCCACCATCTGCCCGCAGGACCTCAAGCAACGCCTCCCGCTTCTCGGGGCGGCCACCGCCACGGCGAATCTGCTCCCAGGTATCGGGCTCGGCGATGACGACTTCACCGAGGTAAGGACTTGTCGCCATGATCGCCAGCAGCGTCTCGAGCGCAGCCGGGTCGCGCTCAAACAGGGCCGCTGCCGACAGTGGGCTGGCAACCGCCTCCAGGAACCGGCCCAGCGTCACCAGCACGCGGTCGGCATCCCCCAGCAGCGGCAGAAGCCGCTGGAGCTCTGTCGCCAGCCAGGTGAGCAGGTCAGCCGTCAGCCCCCGCTCACCAAGGCCACGAAACATCCGTTCGACAGCGTCCGCCTTCGTCAGGCCCGCGGCTGCTGCCCAGCGATCGCGAGCAGCCCGACTGGCTAGGAGGTCGGCAACCGTGACCTGGGCATCGGTGCCCGTTGCGTGGCCGCCAGCGCCAGGTCCGCCCGCTGCGGAAGGCATCTCAGTGCCCCCGTGGGGTCGCCGGCAGATCGATCTGATGCACCAATGGCTCAGGCTGCTCAAGCCGCTCCAGCGGCACCGCGTCAGCCAGCCCATCGGCGACCTCACCGGACAGACTCCAGGCACCAGCAGCAGTGATGTCGATATCGACCAGTCGCCCCACCAGCCGCAGCGGTGCATCAAAAACGACGATGCGGTCGCACATGGTCCGGCCCGTGAGTTGGGCAACCCCGTCAGGGCCGGGTTCGACCGCCCGCTTCTCATCGCGGGTTGAAAGCCCCTCCACCAGCACCTGCTGACGCGAGCCGATGAACCGGCGGTTGCCCACCAGGCTCACCTCGGCCTGGGCATCAAGCAGCACCCGGTTGCGTTCCTTCTTCACTGCCTCGGGAACATCATCTGGCTGCCGGTCAAAGGCCTTCGTTCCCGGACGAGGACTGTACTTGAAGATGAAACTGTTCTTGAAGCCAACTGTCTTGACCAGGTCAAGGGTCAACTCAAACTCGGCATCTGTCTCGCCGCAAAAGCCCACGATGAAATCGCTCGTCACGGCGGCGTGCGGAATCGCCTCTCGCAGCCGGCCATACATCTCCATGTATTCGCCAATCGTGTAGCCCCGCTTCATCCGTTTCAGCACATCATCTGAACCGTGCTGAGCGGGCACGTGCAAATAGTGGCAGACCTTCGGCAGGTCACGCACCGCCGCGATCAGATCGTCGGTCATGTCCCGTGGGTAGTTGGTGACGAACTTGATCCGGTCGAGGCCGTCGATGGCATCAAGACCGACGAGCAGGTCGGCCAGTCGTGTCGTCCGCCCACCCTCACTCCAGCGGTAACTGTTGACCGTCTGACCGATCAGCGTGATCTCCCGGCAGCCCTCCCCGACGAGTTTCCGTGCCTCGGCAAGGATCGCCTTCGGTGGCCGGGCCTGCTCGGGCCCGCGGACCCGCGGGACGACACAAAAGGCACAAAACTTGTCGCAGCCGGTCTGGGTGCGAATGAAGGCCTGAAACGGCGTCGGCCGCATGCTCGGGTCACGATCGGGGTCGTAACTCTCAAAACTTTCGGCAACGGCCTCTCGGCTTCCCGCCTTGCGATCGAGGCTCACCTCGAGCTGCGGCCCACCCCCGTCCTGCACCAGTTTGACGAGGCCAGGAACCCGGTGGAGTTGCCCCGGCCCAACGACAAGATCGACCCAGGGGGCCCGGGCCCGAATCTGCTCCTGATCCTTTTGGGCCATGCAGCCGAGCACGCCGATGATCAGATCAGGCCGCTTCTCTTTCTCAAAGCGAACGCGGCCGAGGGCCGAATAGATCTTGTCCTCCGCATGCTGCCGCACGCTGCAGGTGTTGTAGAAGATCGCATCGGCTTCGCTGACCGAGGCCGTCATGTCCCAGCCCTGCCGACGGAGGGCCGCCACCACGAGCTCGCTGTCGAGCACGTTCATCTGGCAGCCGACGGTTTCAAGAAACAGGCGTTTGGTGGCAGTCATGGCCCTGATGTTATCGCGCCGGGCGGGCGGTGTCGCCAGCCCCCGGTGGATCAGCCAGTTGCAGGCCAACCCGCAGGGAACTGCCCCGCAGGAACTCAGCCGCCGTCATGCTTCGCCGTCCCTCCGGCACCACCCGGCGAACAGCCAGCCGACTGCCACCCCCACAGGCCACCACAAACCCGGCCTCATCGGCGGCGACGATCATGCCGGGGGCGGCTGGCTCGTCAGCGGCAGGCGACAGCACCTCGGTCTCTTCCAGCACAAGTCGCCGCAGGTCGCCCCCGGATTGCCTGACGAATGCAGTCAGCCGCGGCCACGGCTCAAGGGCCCGCCGCCGCCGATCAAGAGCCGCAGCCGGCTCCGTCCAGTCGGCCTGTCCATCCTGCTTCGAAAGTCGCGGTGCCCGAGTGGCCGTCGCAGCATCCTGGGGGACGCCAGCGGCCACCGGCTGTCCGGAAGCCACCTGCGGGAGGTGCTGCTGCAGGGTCTCGATCGCCTCCTGCACCGCCGGCACACCGAGGGCGGCCAGTCGAGGCTCGAGGTCTGCTGCGGTCTCGCGGGGGCCGATGGGCGTTGCTCGCGTCGTGATCACATTCCCCGCATCAAGGGCTGGCGTCATGTGAATCACGCTGATGCCCGTCGTCGCATCCCCGCTGAGGATCGCCCACTGCACCGGGGCGGCACCGCGATGCCGCGGCAGCAGCGACCCGTGCAGGTTGATGCCGCCGAGTGGCGGAATGGCCAGCGTCTCGGCGGAGAGAATCTGACCGTAGTCACAGACCACAAACAGATCGGGCTGCAGAGCAGCCAGTTCCGCGCGGACCTCAGCCGCATTGACATCGGCCGGTGCGAGCAGTGGCAGGCCAGCCTTGGTCGCCGCATCCCGCGTCGGGTTGGGTGGGGGCCGCCGGCCACGGGCGACCCGGTCGGGCCGGGTCACCACAGCCACCACCCGATGCCGTGTAGCCAGCAACGCCTCGAGCGTCGGCACGACGAACGGCCCGGTTCCCATCACGACCAACGACAAACCGGAGGCAGCGGGTTCTGTCATGGGCTGCAACGCTCGGCCTCAAGTCGATCGAGCCGGGCCAGCAGGGTGTCAGTGTCGGGCAGTTCACCCCGCGACTGCTTCCCGGCAAACATGTCTTCGAACAGTTCGAGTTCCCGCTTCACCTCGAGCCCGGCCGCTTCCGGCAGCCGGTCGGTGAACAGCCGTCCTTCCAGATGGTCATACTCATGCTGAACCACCCGGGCCAGAAATCCTTCAAGATCGGCATGGATCGGCTCACCCTCAAGGCTCCAGGCATCGACCACCACCCGCTCGGGACGGCGGACATCAGCCCGCAGGCCAGGCAGGCTCAGGCAGCCTTCCTCCTGAAGCGCCGTGCCCCGGGGCCGACTCAGCGTGGGATTGAGAAAGACCAGTTCCTCCCCGGCATTTGGATCCGCCGTGACGTTGATCACAAACATCCGATAGGGCAACGCCACCTGGTTGGCGGCCAGCCCAACCCCCTGGGCCTCATACATGATGTCGAACATCTGCTCGATCGCATCCCGGATGCCTTCGTCGATCTTCAGCAGCGGCTTCGCCTTCCGGAAGAGTGCCGGATGGGGGTACTCGACCAGTTCGAGTGTTCCGATGTCGTCGGGGGCGGGAGGCGTGGGCTGAGGGCTGGACGGAACTGACACGATGGAACCTGCGGGCAAGCGGAGACCGCCAACGGCCGTTGGCAGCGTTTCGGTACCATATGATACCGGCTTCACCTGCCCCCGACAGAAACGTTCCCACCACCATGCACGCTTCGTCCCCTGAGCCCTCGGCCAACTGGTGGCATCCCGCCGTCCTGGCCGCCACCTGCGGCGGCATCGGCCGCCTGCGTCCGGCCCCTGGCACCTGGGGCGCAGCAGTGGGGCTGGCAGCGGCCGCAGCCGTCAGCTGGGCGGAGTTCCCTCTGACAGCCGAACTGCCCCTCTGGCTGCTGCTCAACGGCCTTGGGGTGCCGATCTGCACCGTGGCAGCCCGGCAGCTCGGTGGGCTCAAAGACCCCGCTTCGATCGTGCTTGATGAGGCCACGGCCATGCCGCTGGTCCTGCTGGTCGTGCCGGTGGCCGACCGCACCTGGCTGCTCGGGCTCTTCGCCTTCGGGCTCTTCCGGCTCTTCGACATCACCAAGCCCCCGCCCTGCCGACAGGTTGAGCGGCTGCCCGCCGGGCTTGGCATCATGGCTGATGACTGGGCTGCTGCCGGTCTGGCAGCCGCCACGCTGGCCGTAGCAACGCAGGTGTTCCTCTGACAAGCTGTGCGTGTTGGCTGAGCTTGGCTCAGCCCAGCAGCCGGTCGATCTCTCCCGCCTGGAGGGCGTAGGTGAAGGCCGAGACGTCGCGATAGACCGCCTGGCTGGTGATCTGGACCACCCAGTTGTGCACCAACGGCGTAATCGTCACCACGACGCGGGCGTGCTGATGGGCTTCCCACATTTCGATAGCGGTGCCCATTGAGGCCTCGGGCACATAGGCAATCAGCAGATCAAACTGCCGGCACATCTCGATATGCCCCACAAAGACTTCACGGGCCCGCCGCCGATCGTAGCCCACCGACGTGGCATGGTTGGCAAACGGGTCGTAGACTTCAGCCTCAGGCCAATGCCGCTGCACAATATCAGCAAGTGACCCTCGGTATGACTGGTCATGAACCAGTGCCGCCACGTGTGAGCCCTGCATAATTCCCGCAAGAAAGACCTTCATGGCACGCTCCCGCTCCAAACCTGCTTCGTCATCGTCCCGGCGGGCCACTCGGCCGCCACGAGTCTCTGCCCGACCCGCACTCTCGCCGAAGGCTGCTGCCCCTGACAAGTCGGCTGCCCCCACGCCCGATCTGAAGGCTGCCCGCGCCACGGTGATGGATCTGCTGCCAATCCCGGGCATTTCCGGACAGGAGCGGCAGGTGGCCGAAACCATCCGGCGGAAACTCCTGGCGGCTGGCTGTCCGGCGTCGGCCGTTGCGTTCGACAAGGCCAACACCAAGACACCCCTGAAAGGTGCGTGCGGCAATCTGATCGTCAAACTGCCGGGAACCCACCGGGCACCGCGACGGCTGCTGATGGCGCACATGGACACCGTACCGGTCTGCGAAGGAACCAAACCGGTCGTGAAGGGTGCCGTGGTCCGAAGCGGCAACCCGGCCACGGGCCTGGGGGCTGATGACCGAGCCGGTTGCGGCGTCTTGCTGAGCACGGCGATTGAGATTCTCACCCGGAAGCTTGATCATCCTCCTCTGACGTTTCTGTTTGCCATTCAGGAAGAGGTTGGGCTGTGGGGGGCTCGCTTCGTCAAGGCAACCGACCTCGGCCGGCCGAAACTGGCCTTCAATTTTGACGGCGGCGCCGTCGACAAACTGACCATCGGTGCCACCGGTGGAGAACGGCTCGACATCGTCGTCGATGGCATTCCCAGTCATGCCGGCGTCGCCCCGGAACAGGGTGTCTCAGCGATTGCCATCGCCTCCCTGGCCATTGCCTCACTGGTTCAAGACGGCTGGCACGGGCTGGTCAACAAGGGGGGCAAGCGGGGCACGAGCAACGTCGGGGTGATCACAGCTGGCGCTGCCACCAACGTGGTGGCAGAACGGGCCGCGATCCGGGCTGAGGCCCGCGGGCATGACCCCGCCTTCCGGAACCGGATTGTGACGGCGATCGAGAAGGCCTTCACCAAAGCGGTCCGGCAGGTGAAGTCGGCCTCGGGCAAGACCGGCAGCGTGGCGATCACCGGACGGCTCGATTACGAGGCCTTCCGGCTCGATGAACAGGAGCCCTCGGTCGTTGCCGCCCGCGAGGCCTTGGAGGCCATCGGCTACCAGCCACGGTTTGACATCTCAAACGGTGGCCTCGATGCCAACTGGATGGCAGCCAACGGCATTCCAACCGTCACCCTCGGCTGTGGCCAGAATGACATTCACACCACACAGGAGTGGCTCGACCTGAAGACCTACGACGCGGCCTGTACGGTCGCACTGAGGCTCGCCACCGGAAACTGACAGGGCCGCCGCACAACAAACGCAACCGCCAGCCGCAACACTGACATGGCTGTGCCGTTGAATCCTTCACGGCCCGAAAGCAGAGCGAAAGCACAGGACGGCATGCGACGGTGGAAGATCGGCATTGTAGGAGGCGGGCCTGGCGGGCTGTTGACCGCGTTTTTTCTCGAGCGGCTTGCGCCGCACCCACTGGCCATCACGATTTTTGAGGCCAGCAATCGGCTTGGCGGCAAGGTACTCACCGAACAGTTTTCCGCCGGGGGGCCGCGGTACGAGGCCGGTGCGGCAGAACTCTACGACTATTCAGCGATTGATCACGATCCGCTGAAGGAACTGATCGAAGAACTCAGGCTGCCCACCCTGCCGATGGGAGGAACCGCCGTCCATTGCGGCGGCCGAATGCTGGGCACCCTGGAGGATGTTCACGACCATCTCGGCCCGCATGTCCAGCAAAGCCTGACCGCCTTCGACCAACGGGCAAAGGCGGAGGTCTCACCGCGAGAGTTCTACGATGCCATCCACGCCACCCCGCAGCCCGGCCGCTCGTCGAAGGCCTTCCCAACACGGTTTCGTGACACGCTGGAACAACTACCGCCCGCCACGCAGCAATTCATCGAGCAGGTGATTCACAGTGACCTCGCCACGGAACCGGCCGACACCAGCCATCACTATGGCCTCGACAACTATCTGATGAATGACCCCGCCTACATGCGGCTCTACTGCATCGCCGGCGGCAACGAGCAACTGATCGAACGTCTGGCCGCCCGGCTTTTGGCCGCCATCCGACGTGAGCATCGGGTGACAACCGTAAGTGGCTCAGGCTTCGACGGCATCACACTGACATGGCATGACGGCCAGAACGATGGCCACGAGCACTTCGATGCAGTTGTGCTGGCCCTGCCGATCGAGCCACTCACCCGCCTCAGCTTTCCTGACAGCAACCTCGCCGGTGCCATGCAGCAGCATGTCACCCAGCATGATCATCCCGGCCACTACCTGCGGATCTCGGTGCTCTTCGAGCGACCGTTCTGGCAGACTTGGCTGCAGGATTCCTACTGCATGCTCGATGCCTTTGGAGGCTGTTGCCTGTATGACGAAACAGCCCGGGAGCCCGAACCAACCCACGGCGTCCTCGGCTGGCTTTTGGGCGGACAGGCAGCGACGCAGTGGGCTGCGGCAAGCGATGACGAACTGATTGCAACCGCGATCGAATCCCTCCCGAGAGACCACACACTGGCGCGACAGCTGCTGCGAGAAGGCCGCGTCCACCGCTGGATTGGGGCCGTCAGTGGGCAGCCCGGCGGGTTTGCGCCGCTTCACCTCGACGCCCGTCACTGCCCCGATCCGCTTGGCCACCCGCGACTGTTCGTTGTCGGCGACTACCTCTTTGACTCGACCCTCAATGGGGTGCTCGACTCTGCCGACCATGTGGCCGGCTGGCTGGCCGCGCTGATGGCGGACACAGCCTCGCCTCCGGCCCCCAAACACGCCTCCCCGAAGACCACAACGCCCACCAGAAAACGCCCCCACTATGCCTGACACTCGCCCTACATCTACTGCCAATGGCCATACCCCAACGGCGGCCTCCCCCATGCTTCCTGCCGGCAGCCACGTCGCCTCGGTGCCGCTGCCCGACGTCACTGAAGCGGCGTCAATTCAACTGGCCCAAGTTCCAACCGATGTGCTCGATGATGGCGTACGGGAATGCCTGCTGGCCTGGGTCGGTGATGCTTCCGACAGTCCGCCGGTTGTGCTGGAACTCTACGGCACCCTCATCGTCTGGCGCACAGGGCGGGCCGGTGTAGCAGCCCCTGCTGACCGGCTGCCAACCGCCGTTGCTGCCGTTCGTGAGTTCGCCGCGACGGTGACCGAACTGCAGGGCATCGAAACAGCAATCGCTGCCGCCTGGGCAGATTACGAAGCCGATCTGCCCTGTGGCTTCACGCTCACGGAAGCCGATCGCGGCCGTGCCTCCGATCTGGCGGCACGCTACCGCCGGGCCATGTCACTCGCTGGCCGGCTGGCGAGGCTTTCCCCCCGCATTCATCAGCCACTCCATCATCCGCCCACCTTGGCCGGGCAAATCGGCGAACGGCTACGGGATCGCTGCCGATTGGCTGACCGAGAAGAATTCGCAAGCGGCCAACTTGAGCCAATCATCCAACTCTACGAGGCCTGCGGGCAGCGGGTCAGTGAACACACCATCGCTCGCCGTGAGTACGTGCTGATCTGGGCGATCGTCCTCCTTCTGGCCGCTGAGACAGTGATGCTGCTGGTCGACCTCCTCGCGTCCACAGCGGGGTGACGCAGTGCGACTGCTTTCAATCGACATCCTGCGAACCGTGGCCATCGGCATGATGGTGCTGGTGCACTTTTTTGAGAACTTGTCTGCCGAATATGGGCTGGCCTCGCTTGAGGGAGCCACCCCGGAGAAACCTTGGTGGATGCCGACGGGCCTGGCGGCACCATTGTTTGCCCTACTCTCGGGTGTGAGCTACCGGGCCTGGCTGACGGTACAGCAACAACGGGGTCTGGCAGAGACTACAATCTCCCAACGCACCGTCCGCCGCGGCCTGTTCCTGATCGGACTCGGCTTTCTCTTCAATGTGTTCGTCTGGCTGCCTGAGGACACCTTCAATTGGGACATCCTCACGTTCATTGGCTCCGCGCTGATCCTGCTCAACCTCATCCGTAGGATGCCAGCAGAACTGCCTCCACTGCTCATCGTGATCATCATGGTGATGAGCCCCGTCCTCCGTGGCGTCGCCGACTACGGTGCCTACTGGAGCCAGCCCTTTTTTGACTATGACTTCACACTTTCCGATGTCCTGTTGGGCTACCTCGTGGTTGGGTATTTTCCGCTCTTTCCCTGGCTGATCTTTCCGATCGCGGGGTTTGCAGCCGCACCCTTGGTGCTCCCGCGACAGCCGAATGACCACCAGTCAAGCAACCATCCGTCATGCCCACCCGCGTTGCTCGTCCGCGCTGGGGTCGTGCTGGCAATCCTGACCGTCCTGCTGCACTGGGTACCGGTGCCCCCCGCACTCGGCTCTGAACTGCAGTGGACGATGTTTCCGGCATCAACCCGGTACCTCCTGGGCACCCTCGCGGGAACACTTGCCAGCGTCGCCATCCTGCATTGGCTTGTCGATCTGCGGCCCGACTGCGGTGCCGGCGACCACCAGTCCACGACAGGAGCAGCCCACATCTGCCGCGTCCTCAGCCGTCATTCGCTCTCGCTCTACCTGCTGCATCACGCCGTTCACATCTGGCCGCTCTGGATCTATGGCTTGGCAACGACCGGCGAACCAACCAGCCACTGGCAAACACTCCTGCCACTCCCGGTAGCAGTCGCCCTGGCCTGCTTGTTCTGCCTGCTCTGCGTCCCTCTCTTCCTTGCTGCTGACCGCCACAAGTGGCCCACCGTCGAAAGCCTGATGCGGTGGGTGGCGGACTGACTTCACGGAAAGCACGGGCATCCTGCCCGTCTTTCCTTGGGGCATGCAGACACGAAGCCAAGGTTCGTGTCCGCATGCTGGTAGTCATTGGCGGCTTCCTGCCGACGGGTGGGGGTAAGCACCAGGGCTCCGAAAAGTGTGGAATCCATGCCGACGTCCACCCTACGCGAGGCGAAGGGGATCGGTGAACGCTCGAGGAGCCTTTGAAATCGGCCACCACTCACAACGTGGCACCCCCAAAACACACCGCGGCCGATTTCGCGGCGACGAGACTTTCACCGGCCCCGAAGCCGGGCTGGCTAGCTGTACGGAAAGCACGGGCATCCTGCCCGTCTTTCCTTGGGGCATGCAGACACGAAGCCAAGGTTCGTGCCCGCATGCTGGTGCTCATTGGCGGCTTCCTGCCGCCGGGGAACGCGACGGGAACGGCTGCGAACACCCTGCTTCCTGAATGCAGCTGCACGCCCGCAGCGCGAACAAACCAATAGACGCCACCCCACCACGCGGCGTACATTCTTGCTCTATGCCTCGCAAGAAGTCTGCCACTGCCGCCCCCCGTCGCCCCACCGTCAACCGTGTGCGGCGGGGTGACTGCCTGAGTCTGTTGGCCAAGCTTCCCGATGCAAGTGTGCCCCTCGCCTTCGCGGACCCGCCCTTCAACATCGGGTACGACTACGACAGTTACGATGATCGCCGTTCCAGCGAAGACTACCTCGACTGGTCAAAACGCTGGATGAGTGAACTCTGTCGGGTGCTGCGGCCTGATGGCACGTTCTGGCTGGCCATCGGTGATGAATATGCTGCCGAACTCAAG
>JBDQOY010000321.1:0-14876 GCA_040260935.1 Pirellulales bacterium | reverse complement strand
GGCGTCTCTCGACGAAATCAACGCTGCCGACCCTGCTGCTCGAAAACCTGCGACGACAAGCGTGATGGACTATATCCCGGTGAGCATCGTTCCCGGCGGCAAGCCGCAGGCGGACTACTATCCGACAACGCTCGGGGTCTATGACCATTGGGCCATTCAGTATGGCTACCAGCCACTGTCGGGCAGCCGCCCTGAGGACGAGCGGGAAGCCCTCCAGAAGATCTCGTCCCGAAGTGGGGAGCCGGAACTCGCCTACGCAACTGATGAGGATACCGAGGCAGGAGACCCCGACCCCCTTTCCAATCGGTATGACCTGGGTCGCGACCCACTTGCCTTCGCGACCCAGCGGGCCGCACTGGTGCAAGAGGTGATCCCCACCCTGCTTGAGCGGTTTGCCGCCGATGATGCTGGCTACGAACGGGTTCGTCAGGCCTTCGGCGTGCTGCTGGCGGCCCACGGGCAGGCAAACTTTATCGCCGCCCGGCTGGTCGGAGGCTTGTATGGATCGCGAAGCCATCGCGATGACCCCGGGGCTCCGCCACCGTTTGAAGTGGTGCCTGCAGCAACCCAGCGGCAGGCGGTAGACCTGCTGGCAACGAACATCTTCAGCGATGCTGCCTACACCTTTCCGCCTGCATTCTACAACCAGTTGATCTCGACTCGTTGGCGCCACTGGGGCGCGCAGCCGGTCAATCGGGAAGATTATCCGGTGCACGAGGTAGTGCTGATGTGGCAGCAGCGGATTTTGGAGCAGTTGCTCAGCAGTCAAACCCTGACCAGGCTGGCCGACGGTGAGTTGAAGGTTGCCGGTGATCAAGAGGTGTTCACGGTCGGAGACCTGTTCGCCAGGTTGACCGCCGCTGTGTTCGCTGAAGTCGACAGCCTCAAAGACGGAACCTTCGAATCCCGCAGCCCAGCCATCTCAAGCCTCCGGAGGAACCTCCAGCGGGTTATGCTTGGCCACCTTGGACAACTCGCCCTCGGGACAGCGGGCCGCAGCGCTGGCGGCGCTGTGGTGATGGCGGGTGCAGGCGACATGAATGCGCCACCGGATGCCCGCCCGCTCGCCAAGTTGACCCTCAGGCGACTCCGAGATCGGATGGAAGCGGTTCTCGCCTCTGCCGATGCGGCTGAGCCCGTGCTCGTGCTCGATGATGCCAGCCGGGCCCATCTGGAAGACCTTGGCGGACGAATCGATGCAGTTCTGGATGTCGATCTGGTGACCACCCAGCCCTGAGTGCGCGTCGCTTCGTCTGTCTGGCTCGACGCAACCAGCCCCAAGGCGGTAAGGTGGGGTTGCGACGGGGCGAGCGGGTACCGCTTCGTGCGACACGTGTGAACAGGACGCCGCCATGAGCCATCCGTTGCAAATTCTGTTGATTTCTCCCGACCTGATGTCGACCAGCAAACTTGCCGGCCTTACCCGGCATTCTGGCGGCTTGCTGGAAACCCTTCGGAGTCTTGATGACGAACCCCGCGCGGCTCACTTTGACCTGGTGATTCTCGACTTGCAGGCATTTGCCGAGGACCCGGCGGTGATCGTTGCCCGGGTACAGAGTCTGGTGGACGGGCTGCCCGAGAAGCAGCCGCCAGCCAAGCTGATCGCGTTTGGGCCGCACGTCCACAAGCATCGGCTCGACGAGGCCGTCGCTGCAGGCGTCGATGAGGCCGTCAGCCGGGGAGAACTGTTTGGTTCGTTTCCGGCACTGCTGCGGCGGTGGCTGTCCGCCCCGACGGACTGACCCGGGGAGCCGAGCGGGCACGTGGCACGCTGGCCGCACGGAGAATACTGGGTCCGCAGGCGGGTGGCGCTTAGGCCTCTCCAGGCTCGTCGATGACAAGTTCGTCGAGTTCCGTGGCATCGACGTCCTGCCGCAGCAACAGGTAGATCGCTGGGGTGATCGCCCAGAAGTAGCCCCAGCCAAAAGCCGTGAGCAGTGTCCGCAGTCCGTTTGTCCAGAACTGCAGGGCCTGGACTCCCCAGCGGTCGTCGGCCGAGCCGCGGACTAACGCCGCGATGACCTCGCCGGTGCGGTCATGTCCCATGCCGAAGCTGGTGGCCCAGAGAGCAAGTGTCATGGTGGCGTCGGCAAAGAGACCCGCGGCCAGAAAGGCGAAGACCGCAACGACGGAGGAGATCATGCTGTAGAAGGCGAAGTGCAGGGGACGCTGGTAGAGGTACGAGAAGGCGGTGGAGATCGCCTGAAAGCTGTCTCCCCGTTCGACCCCTATGGCCGAGACCATCAGCGGCCAGCCGGCCGCCAGTCCAATGGCGAGGATCGCCAGGACCACCGCTCCGAGCAGCACGAGCGGCCAGACTGCGCCCGCCACCGCCAGGCCCCAGTCAAACCGCATCAGGAGGCCGAGGCCTGCACCAGGCAGGGCCAACGCGGCGATGCCGAGCAGGACAAAGGCCGCCGCGTTGAATGCTGCCAGCCACTTGCGGCTGCCAAAACCGAGGGCTGCCCGGAAACCGGGAAGTTCTTCGTCGACCAACCGCAATGCCACATGGCGAACAATGGCGGTGGCAAAGATCGACCAGACCAGCACAAACCAGCCAACCCGGGCCAGGCTTCCCAGAAACTGCGGCATGGTTGCCAGGGGATTCCAGGGAGTTGTCAGCAGCCTGACCAGTTCGGTAACGGGGCGTGGGAGGCTGGCCGTGAGGCTGGTGAGCGTCGGCAGGATCACCCGACTTGGGCTCGGGAGGGTCGTGCTGACGTCACCTGAACAACTGCCACAGTCAGCGGAAGCGATCGCCGTGCCCGGCGCCACCGCGGGCAGGCCAAGGGTGTCGGCAAGCGAAAGTCCCGCCCAGGTCGCCAGTGCGCCCAGCGTGGCCAGAATGAGCACAGTGGGGGCAAACGCTTGGCCGGCGGCCTTGAAGAGAATCCACCAGGAAAAGGCGTCACTCCACACGACCTCGTGAACAATGCGGCCGGACGGCGAAGGGGTCGGGGTATCGGTCATGGGTTTGCGTACCAGAGGGGAAAGCTACCCGCGGCTCATGCTCATGAGCCTGGCAAAGGTCACGTGCCGAGAATACCAGACTCGGAAGGCTCCGGGCACCTCAGGTTTCGGGGTACGCCTCGCCCTCAAGGCCTTCCAGGTCGTCATCGTCCTCGGGCCGGCCCACATGAGGCACGGTGTACGACTCGGCCAGCCAGCGGCCCAGGTCAATCGTTTTGCACCGGTCGCTACAAAACGGGGCTGTCGGAGTTGCTGACTGTGCCGCAGTGGCATGCAGGAAGACCGGGGCATCGCAGACAGGGCACCGTGGCATCAGAACGGCCCTTTCGGGAAAAAGGCTGATAGATGGCAGGGCCGGCCGACCGGCGAAGCATCCCTCGCGATCATGAGTCGCCGGCCCCGGACGAACCGCTTTTCCCTGACGTACCGCTGTCCTTTTTGGCGGCCTCTTGTTTTCCGCTCGGGGCTTTGTCGGCAGCCGCGGCTTTTTTGTACGAGTCGCTGCGGTAGTCAGTCTGATAGAAGCCCGACCCCTTGAACATGATGGCGCCGCCGGTGCCGATCAGTCGCCGGAGTTTTTTCTTTTTGCACTCTGGGCAGGTTCGTTTGACCGAATCGGTCATCGACTGGAACAGCTCAAAGGCGTGCCCGCAGGCGTCACAGACATAGTCGTAGGTTGGCATGTCCGCACAGTTCTCACAGAAGGAAATGGACTCTTTTCGGTCTGAGGGCAAACGGCTGAGTGCCGTCACCGTCGAACCATTACTCGGTTGCTGCCGCCACGATGACCTGCGCCGGGCGGACCACCCGGTCGTGGAGCAGGTAGCCCCGGCTGGCAACTCCCATCACGGACCCCGCAGCAGCGTCACCTGCTGGCTGCTGGGCAATTGCCTCGTGAACCGTTGGGTCAAAGGCGACGCCATCAGTCTCAATTGTTTTGCAGCCGTGGGACTCCAGCAGTTTTTCAATCTGCTGGCGGGTCATCCGAAACCCGGCCAACAAACTTTCGACGTCAGCGGCCTTTTCGCTGGCCTCGATCGCCCGCTCAATATTATCGAGCACCGGCAGGATATCGCGGAGCAGGTTGATCTCGCCGTAGCGAAGCAGATCTTCGTATTCCCGCCGGGTCCGCTTCCGGACGTTTTCGGTTTCGGCCTGTGCCCGCAGCACTTGCTCTCTGGCCTCCTGCAGCTGCTCCTCAACCGTCGGCGTTGCGGTGTCGGCGGACGATTGGGTCCCGTCGCTGGCGGCGTCGAGAGGGAGTTCATCGATTTCAGACGGCTCGTTGTGAGCGTCGGAGTCAGGGGATGGTGACATGGTGTTTCCTCCACCAAGGGGGCATGGCCGGGTGGCACCCGGCTTCAAGTTCGTGATTAATCGGCTGAGGCGTCGGCTTTCGTGGATGCTTCGGCATGCTCTGGTGTGAAGTACTCGGCGAGCCGTTCAAAAAAACTTGACCGCTTGGGGCTGACCTCCGCCTGTTCTTCTACGGCTAACTCACGGAGCAGTTCCTCTGCCCGGGGCGTGAGTTTTTTCGGCACCTCAACATGAACATGGACATGGAGGTCTCCAATACCCCGTCCCCGGACGTCAGGCATGCCGAGGCCGCGGACGCGAATGACGTCCCCCGGCTGCGTTCCCCGCGGAATTTGCAGCGGCTTTGCTCCTTCGAGCGTGGGGGCTTCCACCGTGGTGCCGAGCGCACATTGGCTGAACGTTACCGGTACCTCGCAGTGCAGCTGGTGGCCGTCACGCTGCAGGAACGGATGCTGCTCAATTTCGATGACGCAGTAGCAGTCGCCGGGTGGCCCACCGTTGCCTCCCGGCTCGCCTTCGCCAGCCAGCCGCACCCGCACGTCATTGTCGACCCCAGCGGGAATGGTCACCCGCCGCTCAACGGCAACCTCGGCTAGGCCTTGCCCATGGCAGGAGGGGCACTTCTCGCGAATCATTTTGCCGGCACCCCGACAGGACGGGCAGGTGGTTTGAAGGCGAAATACGCCCGCCGATTGCAGCACCTGCCCCTTGCCGCCGCAGTACTCGCAAGCCTGTGGGGTGGTGCCTGGCTTTGCACCACTGCCGCTGCAGGTGTCACATTCTTCGTGCCGGGAAAACTGAACCGTTTTCGTGACGCCCTTGGCTGCCTCCAGCAGGCTCAACGACACCGCACAAAAGACATCGCGTCCCTTGCGAACCCGTGGCCCTCGGCCCCGGCCGCCAAAGGCTCCGCCAAACAGGTCGCCAAAGGCTTCAAAAATGTCGGAGATATCGTTGAAGTCGTGCTGGCCGCCGCCACCCCCCTGCAGGCCCGCATGGCCGAACCGGTCGTAGCGGCCCCGCAGGCTCTCATCGGAGAGGACCTCAAACGCCCGGGCTGCTTCCTTGAAGCGTGTGGCCGCGTCCTCATCGCCGGGGTTCTTGTCCGGATGAAAGCGGATCGCCAGTTTGCGATACGCCGCGGTAATTTCAACAGTCGTCGCCCGCCGTTCAACGCCGAGTACCTCGTAGTAGTCACGCTGGTCGACCATTGGCAGAATTCTCGCGGCGAAAGTGGAGCGACGGTTTGACAGCCGGAAACAGCATCCGCCGGCCACGCCGTTGAGCATGGCGTTGCCGGCGGACGAGTTTGGCCGTAGGAGAGCAACGCTCCGGATCTGCTAGCGGACAGACCCCTCAATCCGATGCTTCTTGGCGTCTTCCTTGTCAAGGTTGGTGACCAGAGCCTCAGTAGTGAGCAGCAGCCCGGCGATGCTCGCGGCGTTGGTGAGGGCGACCCGCACCACCTTGACCGGGTCGATGATGCCAGCCTTCACCATGTCGACGTACTCACCGCGATTGGCGTCGTAGCCGATATGCATATCCTTCTGGGAAACCTCGTCGGCGACCACACCGCCGTCAATTCCTGCATTTTCAGCAATCTGACGAAGTGGACCCTCAAGCGCTCTGAGGATGATGTCGACACCGATCTTTTCCTCGCCCTTCGCCTGCGACCGAGCCTTTTCGACCGCCTCGCGGCAACGGATCAGCGCGACGCCGCCGCCGGGCACAATGCCCTCCTCGACAGCCGCTCGCGTGGCATGGAGAGCGTCTTCGACGCGGGCCTTTTTCTGTTTCATCTCAGCTTCGGTACCAGCTCCGACGGAGACAATTGCTACGCCGCCGGTCAGTTTGGCGAGCCGTTCCTGCAATTTCTCGCGGTCGTACTCGCTTTCGGTCGCTTCAAGCTGATTGCGGATCTGCTGCACGCGGGCCTGGACATCAGCCGGTTTGCCGGCACCCTCAACGATGGTTGTCTCATTTTTGTCGATCGTGACCGTGCGGGCCGAGCCCAAGTGTGACAGCTCAACGTTTTCCAGTTTGATTCCAAGATCTTCACTGATCAGGGTGCCTCCAGTCAGTGTGGCGATGTCTCCAAGCATCGCCTTCCGGCGATCCCCAAAGCCAGGCGCCTTGGCTGCGGCGATGTTCAGCACGCCGCGGAGTTTGTTGACAACCAGAGCTGTCAGGGCATCGCCGTCGATGTCCTCGGCAATGATCAGCAGCGGCTTACCAGACTGGGCAACCTTTTCCAGCAGCGGCACAAGTTCCCGGAGACTGGAAATTTTCTTCTCATGAATGAGGATCAGGGCATCGTCAAGTTCGCAGGTCATCTCTGCTGGCTTGTTGATGAAATAGGGCGAGATGTAACCCTTGTCGAACTGCATGCCATCAACGAACCGCACTTCAGTCTCGGTGGTCTTGCCCTCTTCGACGGTAATGACGCCATCCTTGCCTACCTTCTGCAGGGCTTCAGCCAGCAGGTTGCCAACGAAGGTGTCGTTGTTGGCGCTGATTGCTCCGACCTGGGCCACCTCTTCCGGCCGACTCACCTGGCGGGCGATCTCCAACAGATGCTGAACTGCTGCAGCGACACCCTTGTCAATTCCACGACGAACGGCGGTGGGGTTGCTGCCTGCAACGATGTTTCGGAGGCCTTCCTTGAAAATCGTGCGAGCCAGCACGGTTGCCGTGGTGGTTCCGTCACCAGCCAGATCCGACGTCTTGGAAGCAACCTCATTGACGAGCTTTGCCCCCATGTTTTCGAAGGGGTCTTCAAGGTCAACTTCTTTGCTGACGGTCACGCCATCCTTAGTGACGGTGGGGCCACCAAAGGACTTGTCGATGATGACGTTGCGGCCGGTCGGTCCCATCGTTACCGCGACGGCGTTGGCGAGTTTTTCAACACCCTTGAGAAGCTTGCCACGGGCGTAGTCATCAAACAGCAGTTGCTTGGGCACGACTTGTCTCTCCTGAGTCGGTCAGTTGACCTATGGGGAATGTTCCGAGTTGGTTTGTGAAAAGTAGCGATGGCCGGTGTACCGACCGGTCCCGCTGCGACTCACCGGTTCAAAACCGGCCGGAGGTTGCTCCGACTGGGGAACCGGAAAGCCGCCGGGGTGTGATTACTTCATTACCTTGGCAAGGATGTCGCTCTCGCGGAGGATCTTGACCTCGTGACCATCGACCTCGATGTCACTGCCGGCGTACTTGCCGTAGATCACTTCGTCACCGACCGACACCGAGAGCGTAGCCCGCTGGCCATTTTCGAGCAGGCGGCCCGGGCCAAGGGCAACGACATGCCCCCGCTGGGGTTTTTCCTGGGCAGAGTCGGGCAGAACGATACCGCCAGCGGTTCGCTCCTCAGCCTCGACTGGTTCAACAACCACGCGATCGTCCAGTGGATGAATTTTCAGGGTCTTTGCAGCCATTCGTTTCCTGCTCCAAAAAAGGGTTGATCAAGACTTGTTTGCTGGGGCCGTGTGGCCCCACGATTTTTTTGTGGGGGCAAAGCCCCCATGACCACAGTTACATCATGCCAGGCATGCCGCCCATTCCGCCCATGCCAGGCATGCCGCCCATTCCTCCCATGCCGCCCATGCCGTGGTCATGGCCCTCGGGAGCGGGTTCTTCCTCAGTCGGAATTTCGGTGATCAGCGAATCGGTGGTGAGCAGCAACGCGGCGACACTCGCCGCATTCTGCAAGGCGGTGCGAACCACCTTGGCAGGATCGATCACGCCTGCACTGACGAGGTCGCAATAGTCACTCTTGTCGGCGTCGTAGCCGTCGTTCTTACCCTTGAGGTGCCGAACGCGGTTGACCACAACCGAGCCGTCGAGGCCAGCATTATCGGCGATGGCCTCAAGCGGGTAATGCAGGGCGTTGCGGACGATCGAGGCACCGTGCTTTTCGTCCCCCTTGAGGTCGAGTTTGTCGATGGCCTTCTCGCCCCGCAGCAGGGCGACACCACCACCGGGCACAATGCCTTCGGCCAACGCTGCCTGCGTAGCGCTCTTGGCATCGTCGATCAGTGCCTTCCGCTCCTTCATCTCCGTTTCAGTCGCGGCACCGACATTGATCTCGGCCACACCGCCAGCGAGCTTGGCCAGCCGCTCTTGGAGTTTTTCGCGGTCGTAGTCGCTGGTGGTGCTTTCGATTTCGGACCGTATCTGAGCAACCCGGCCATCGATCGCCTGCTTGGCACCGGCACCGCTGACCACGGTGGTGTTGTCGCTGGTGATGATCACCTTCTTGGCCTTGCCGAGATCACTGAGTTTGACGGCATCGAGGGCGATTCCCAGATCTTTGAAGATCGCCTGGCCCCCGGTGAGTACGGCGAGGTCGCCGAGCATTGCCTTGCGACGGTCGCCATAGCCAGGGGCCTTCACTGCAACTGCCTGGACAATGCCACGCAGTTTGTTGACCACCAGGGTGGCCAAGGCCTCGCCGTCGACGTCTTCAGCGATGATCACCAGCGGCTTACCAGCCTTGCTGATCGCCTCAAGCAGCGGGACAAGATTTTTGGCACTCGAGATCTTCTCTTCGAAGAGAAGAATGTAGGGGTTCTCGAATTCACAGACCTGGGCGTCGGCGTTGGTCACAAAGTGAGGGGAAAGGAAGCCCCGGTCGAATTGCATGCCCTCGACAACATTGACGAATGTCTCAGCCTGCTTGCCCTCTTCGACGGTGATCACGCCATCTTTGCCAACCTTCAGAATGGCTTCCGCGATCACGTTGCCGATCGTCGGGTCGTTGTTGCCCGCGATGGTTGCAATTTGCATCAATTCTTTTTTGTTTTTCTCGTTGATCGGTGTCGCAAGCGACAGGATCGACTTCGAGACGGCCTCGACAGCCTTGTGGATCCCTCGCGAGAGGGCCATGGCGTCGGCACCGGCAGCGATCATCTTCAGGCCTTCCCGGAAGATGGCCTCGGACAGCACGGTCGCCGTCGTGGTGCCATCACCGGCGACGTCGTTGGTCTTGCTGGCTGCCTCTTTGACTAGCTGAGCCCCCAGGTTCTCGTACGGATCCTCCAGGTCGATGTCCTCAGCAACGGTGACACCGTCCTTGGTCACCTTGGGAGAACCCCAACCCTTGTCGAGAACCGCATTGCGGCCTCGCGGGCCAAGGGTGCTCTTTACAGCACGGGCAAGCTTGGAAACACCAGCCAGCAACGGCTGACGTGCCTCGTCCTCGAACACCATTTGCTTTGCCACAAGAAGCTCCTTCGGAAGGCGTAGGGAACGGACCGGATGGTCGCGGCCTGGCTGGTTCTGGCAGCCGGCGCGTTCGATGACGCCTTGGAATGCAACCGCCGTGCCGGAAATGGCCGAAGCGGTCAAAAAAATGTTTCGGCCGCGAAAACCCGCATCTCGCCGCGGTCGGCTCATCTCCGGCCGGGTCGGTCACTGGCTGCCAACTCGGTCATGTGCCGTTTTGGCAGCCCGAGGCTCGCGACCGGCTCGGGCGGCGGCACCCTACCGGGGCGCCCAGTCGATCTCACCCTCAAGCCCGCGGCAGAAGGCAGCAAGCAAATCGGCTGTCTGGTCGGCGTCCGCGAGCGACACCGTCTCGACCGCAGAGTGCATGTAGCGGTTGGGAACACTCACCAGCCCAGTGGCGACGCCACTCCGATTGACCTGAAGAACATTGGCATCGGTCGGCGTTGCTCGCCCGATGGCTGAAACCTGGACTGGGATGGAGTGTTCGGTTCCGGCCGTGAGGAGCCGTTCGACGACCTGTGGGTGCATGTTCGGCCCGCGATAGACTACCGGCCCCTTTCCCAGGGAGATGTCCCCCTCCGTTTTCTTGTCGATCGTGGGGCAGTCGGTCGCATGGGTAACGTCGACGGCGATCGCCACGTGGGGATCGACGCGATGGCAACTGGTTTTGGCCCCCCGCAGGCCGATCTCTTCCTGAACCGTTGAGGCCACCGCAAGGGCGCAGGGCAAGGGGCCGGACGCCACCGCCCGCCGAAAGGCCTCAATGACGACCCAGAGGCCGATTTTGTCGTCCATGGCGACCGAGGCCGCCAGGCCGTTGCGGAGGGGCTGGTATTTCAGTTCGAAGGTGGCTGAGTCGCCGATCCGGACCACGCGTTCGGCGTCAGCCTTGTCGTTGGCACCGATGTCGATCCAGAGGTCCTTCATTTTCGGCACGGTTTTCCGCTCTTCGTCGCTGAGCAGATGGATCGGTTTGCGGCTCATGACTCCGGGAATGCCCCCGGAGGCGGTCCAGATGACCACCCGTGAGCCAATCAGCTGCATCGGGTCCCAGCCCCCGATTGGCTGGACCGAGATGTAGCCGTCGGCGTCAATGTGCTGGACGATCAGGCCGATTTGGTCGCAGTGGCCGGCAAGAAACATGCGGGTCGCGCCGGTGGGGTTGGCAGTGCCGATGACGTTACCGTGGGAGTCTGTCTCTATCGTCTCAGCCGAGCCCTTTAGGTATTCGCGGACAAGCTTCTGAACAGGCTCTTCGTAGCCTGAGGCGCTGGGGGTTTCGAGGAGGCGAACCAAAAAGTCATGGGCGGCCTGTTCCACGGGATACTCCTGGGGGGAAAAGGGGAGCGTCGCGAACCGACGCAGTCGACCCGTGACAGAATAGCAGACCCCGGGGTAGCGGGGCTGCTGGATCGCTGGTTTGCGGCAGCCCTGGGGCCTGCTTTCGGCGAGTGCCCAAGGGCAGTACCATCAAGGTGGAAACAGACGCAATGTCCTTCCAGTCTGAAACGCGGGAGCAGCAGGAGCACAGATGCCTGAGCCGATACGAATTGGTGTCGTCGGAATGGGAACGGTCGGTTCGGGAGTCGTTCGAGTTCTGAAGCAGTCGGCGGCCCACATTGAGCGTCAGGCCGGCCGGCCGATCGTGGTGGAACACGCGGTGGTCCGGGATCTCGGCAAGAGCCGCAGTGTCGCGGTCTCGCCTGAGCGACTCGGGACCGATGTTGCCGCAGTCAGTGACAACCCTGCAATCAGCGTGGCCGCCATGCTGGTGGGCGGTCTTGAGCCCGCTCGGACGATGACAATCGACCTGCTCCGCAAGGGCAAGGATGTCGTCACCGCGAACAAGGCCCTCCTGGCTGAGCATGGGCCGGAACTCTTTGAGGTGGCCCGTAAGGCGGGTCGCTCGATTGCCTTTGAGGCGGCTGTGGCGGGAGGGATCCCGATTGTGGCGGCAATCGCAGAGTGTCTGGCGGCGAACCGAATTGAATCGATTCGCGGGATCCTCAACGGAACGAGCAACTTCATTCTGACGCGGATGGAGGAAGACGGCAGTAACTACGCAGACGTCCTGGCCCTTGCCCAGGCGGAAGGATACGCCGAAGCTGACCCCACCATGGACGTCGACGGCACGGACGCCACGCAGAAACTGGCGTTGCTCGCCCACCTGGCCTTCGGCGTCTGGGTGCCCTGGAAGCAGATTCCGCGGGTTGGGCTGGAAACGATTGATCAAGAGCTGCTGCAGTTCGCGGACGAACTTGGCTATCGCATTCGTGTCGTTGCCGATGCCAGCCGGGCCGACGGTACCCTGGCGATGCGGGTCGGCCCAACACTCGTCCGGAAAGGAACGCCCTTGGCGGAGACTCGTGGCGCTTTCAACGCTGTCAGCGTGGTGGGTGACGCGGTCGGGCCGATGTTCTTTCATGGGCTCGGCGCGGGCCAGATGCCAACCGCATCGGCGGTGGTCGCCGACATTATTGACACCGTCGTCGGTCGGGCGGCGATCACCTTCCGGACCACAGGGGTGCTTGCCGCAGAGAATCCTGCCGCGTTGTCGGGAGGAGGCAGCAGCCCCTACCTGCTGCGGCTGCAGGTCACCGACCAGCCGGGTGTGTTGGCCGAACTGACTGGACTGCTCGGACGTGAAGGCATTTCAATCGCCTCGGTGATCCAGCATCAGCCTGCCGGAGGATCAGCCACCGTGCCGCTCGTCATCATGACGCACAGCTGCGATGCGGCGGCGATTGAACGGGCCGTTGCGGCCGTCGATCAGCAGGCGAGTGTGCAAGCCGCAACCACCTGCCTGCCGGTTCTCGATGACTGAGTCCGGCTTGCCTCTTCGCCTCACCAGCCTCTCTTTATAACCCACCCCTGTCCATGAAATACCTGATAGTCATTCCTGACGGTGCCGCTGACGAGCCACAGGCTAGTCTGGGGGGCAAAACGCCGCTGGCGGCAGCCGAGACGCCTGCGATTGATGCCCTTGCCGCTCGGGGGCAGGTCGGTGAAACGAATCATGTTCCCGATTCGCTCAACCCGGGTTCCGAAGTGGCCTGCATGAGTCTGCTTGGCTACGACCCGCTGTCCTTCTTCACCGGCCGGGCTCCCCTGGAGGCAGCCGCTAAGGGCATCGACCTCGGGCCGAACGACTGGGCCGTTCGCTGCAACCTCGTCACCATCGGTGAGGGCCCGGAGGGCCCGGTGATGGAAGACTTCACGGCCGACCATATTTCGACGGACGAGGCGGCGGCCCTGCTCGAGGCCGCGCAGGCTGGCCTGAGCCGTGACTTCCCTGAGGCACTCGGCTGGGAGTTTGCGACGGGGGTCAGTTACCGCAATCTTCTCATCTACAGCAGTGGGGCTGGCAGGCAGGCTCCACTGGGAACCGACCTGCGGACGACCGCGCCCCACGACCGGGTTGGACAGCCGATTGCCGACGCCTTCCCACGAGGCACGGGCAGCCGACTGCTGACTGATATCATGGGCAGGAGTGAACGGTGGTTAGCTGACCATCCCGTCAATGCTGCCAGGCGGGCGGCAGGCAAGGGGGTGGCCACGCACCTCTGGCTCTGGGGCGCTGGACCGCGGCCGTCCTTCACGCCGTTTGTCCAGCAGCATGGGGTCAATGGCGTGATGATCACTGCCGTCGATCTGCTGCGGGGTCTCGCCAACCTGGCTGGCTGGACCTGCCGCGAGGTTGTGGGCGCAACGGGCTATCTCGACACCGACTATGCCGCAAAGGGCCGCGCTGTAATCGACGAATTTGCCGCTAGCGATCTGGTGTGTGTGCATGTGGAGGCTCCTGATGAGGCTGGACACGAAGGGAACGCAGCGGCGAAGGTGACCGCGATTGAGGAAATCGATCGTCATATCGTCGGCCCTGTAGTCGCCCATCTCGAGCAGCGGAAGGCAGCCGGGGAGGACTATCGTGTGCTGATCTGCCCCGATCACCCGACCTTTCTCGCGACCAGAATGCACTCGCGGGGACGCGTGCCCTACCTGATGGCTGGGGAAGGCATCAGCGGTTCCGGGCAGGCATCCTATGACGAAACTGCTGCATCCACCGGCACCTTGATCGAGCCCGGCTGGCGGCTGATGGAAAGGTTTCTTGGCACCACTACCTGATTCACCAGTTGCGTCAGGTGCACCCAGACAAGGAGACTGCTCGCCCGATGGCCCGCGTTGTGCAGAAGTTCGGTGGCACGAGTGTCGCCGATCCGCAGAAAATTGTCGCCGCAGCCCGCAAGGCAGCCGCTCGCCATGCAGCCGGTGACGAGGTGGTGGTGGTGGTCAGCGCCATGGGGAAACAGACCGACCATCTGGTCGATCTGGCCCGGCAGATTACGGCAGCCCCCAGCGCTCGGGAGATGGACATGCTGCTCTCCACCGGGGAACAGGTCAGCGTGTCGCTGTTCGCCATGGCGCTTCAGCAGATGGGGCATAAGGCAGTGAGCCTGACAGGAGCACAGATTGGGATACGCACGGACTCCAGCCATACCAAGGCACGGATCCAGTCGATTTCCACCGAGAACATCAAGGGGCTGCTGTCCGGTGGGGCAATCGTCATTGCGGCCGGCTTCCAGGGATTCGACCAAAATGGCAACATCACCACGCTCGGCCGCGGGGGCTCCGATACGACAGCGGTGGCGCTCGCGGCTGTGCTTGAGGCAGACTGCTGTGAGATCTACACGGACGTCGATGGGATCTACACGACCGACCCCCGGGTGATGCCAGCTGCCAGTCGCCTCAACTCGATCAGCCATGACGAAATGCTTGAACTGGCGAGTCTGGGCGCAGGGGTGATGCATTCCCGCTCAATCGAGTTCGCCAAAAAGTTTGGGGTTCCCGTGGTGGTCCGCTCGAGTTTTGCAGAAGGGCCCGGGACCGCAATCGTTCCCGCTGATCGAGCCGCGGTGCGGACTGTCAGTGGCGTTGCCTTGGCCAGGCACGAGGCCCGGATCACGCTTGAGGATGTCCCAGATCAGCCTGGTTCAAGCCACGCCCTTTTTGCCCGCCTCGCGGCCGCAGGCATTGCAGTGGACATGATTATTCAGAACGTGGGGCAGGGGGGAACGGCCGACATCTCCTTCACGGTGACCGATGACGACCTTGAGCCCGCCCTTGCTGTGACTCGTGAGGTCGGTGATCAGCTGGGCGCGGCCCGGCTCACCCATGATCCCACTGTCGCGAAGGTCTCGGTGGTTGGCATCGGCATGGCAACGGCCGAAGGCGTTGCCGGAAAGATGTTTGCAGCGATTTCCGACACGGGCATCAACGTTCACATGATCACCACGAGTGAAATCAAGATTTCCGTTCTGGTTGACCGGGCCGATGCCGCCCGCGCGGTCACGGCAGCGCATCAGGCC
>JBDQOY010000320.1:0-4707 GCA_040260935.1 Pirellulales bacterium | reverse complement strand
GCAGAGCTCCGCCACCGCGGGGTGATTGATCGGGTGCCTCGGTTGGCCGTAATCAACGCCGCCGGAGCTAACACGCTCTACGAGCTGTATCAAAACCGGGGCCTCCGTTGGGATGGGGGGCGGGCTGACCTGTCGGCAGCCTGTCATTACTACGACGAACTCGACCGCGACAAGAAGCGGGCCAACACACTTGCCAGTGCTATTGAGATCAACCGGCCGGTCAACCTGAATAAGTGCCTGCGGGCGCTTGAGGTCTGTGACGGGGTTGTCCGTGAGGTGACCGAGCAAGAGATTCTGGATGCGAAGGCCCAGGTTGGGGCTGGCGGGCTTGGGTGTGAACCCGCCAGCGCGGCCAGCGTGGCGGGTGCCCGTAAACTGGTCAACGAAGGGGTAATCGGCCGGGATGACCGGGTTGTCTGCATTCTGACGGGTCATCAGTTGAAGGACCCTGATGCAACGGTCGCGTATCACACCACCGACCAAAAACTTTTTAATGAGGTGCTCGGCAGTCGGGGCGTGAGTCGGGCGAGTTTTGCCAATCGGGCCGTTAGCGTCGGCAATCGCTTCGACGAAATCGTTCAGGCGATCGAACTCTACGGCTGACCGCATCAGCCCACCGGGCTGTTGGGCTGTGGTGTTGTCCGCACACTTTCACCAGAGAGGATTTGTTGCATGTCACAGGGGCCGCATCGTTTGGTTGTCCATGGAGCCGCTGGCCGCATGGGTCGGCGGATTGTCGCCTGTGCTGCCGAGGAATCCGCCCGCTGGCACCTCGTGGCGGCAATCGATCGCTTCAAGCTGGGCGTGGATGCCGGTGAACTGGCGGGGCTCGGTCGCTGCGGGGTGGTGATCAGCGATGCCTGGGAGCCAGCAACTGATGTGGTCATTGACTTCTCCCTGCCTGGGGCGGTGGCGGGGATCTCCCAGCAATGTGCAACGCGAGGGGTCCCGCTGGTCGTGGCGACAACCGGCCTGGAACCGGCTGATGACGAAGCGATCGCAGCAGCAGCGGCGACTGTGCCGGTGCTTGTCTCGCCGAGCATGAGTTTGGCGGTCAACATCGCGATGGACCTGGTTGGCCGGGCCGGTCGGCTCTTGCGGGGAGTGGGATGTCGGGCTGATGTCGAGATCATCGAATGCCACCACCATCACAAAGAGGATGCCCCGAGCGGGACGGCGCTGAAGTTTGGCAAGATTGTTCGGAATGCGATGGGACAGACCCGCGAGGCTCATGGCCGTGAAGGACGGCCGGGAGCCCGGCCAGTGGATGAAATCGGCTACCACGCTGTGCGGTCGGGTGATAATCCAGGAGAGCACACAATTCTGTTCGGGCTGGAGGGCGAGTGCCTTTCCCTCAACGTGCGGGCAACCAATCGCGATTCGTATGCCCGGGGCGCCTTGGCTGCAGCCGCCTTCCTCATCGGAAAGCCGGCCGGTCGGTATTCGATGGCAGTTGTTTTGGGCATCTCAGAGCCTTGAGCGGCCCGCCGCCGGGATGAAAATGGACGGCCTGGCCAGCCAGCTGCGGGAGGGATGGCGTGCTCTACTTTGATCACAATGCGACAGCCCCCCTGCATCCTGCGGCTCGGGCCGCCTGGCTGGAGGCTGCCGAAGGGCATTGGCACAATCCATCCAGCCTGTCCGCTGGAGCGACTGCAGCGCGGGAGTTTTTAGAAGACGCCCGCGACCGCTTGGGCGAGCTGCTCGGCTGCGACAGCCAGCGGATCATTTTCACCGGGTCGGCGACCGCAGCAACCAATGCAATAGCCCGCGAGCTTGGCCGCCGCAGTCCGCTTGGAAGAGCAGCCGTGGCGGCCCTCGAGCACCCGTGTGTGGCCGAGTCGTTTGGGGAGGCCTTCCGGGAGCGGCTGGTTGAGCTTCCAGTTGCAGTCACTGGCCGTGTTGATTTGAAGAAAGCACAGGCGGTGATTCCGCAGGACGGCACGACGGCAGTCGTCTCGCTGCTCGCTGCCAGCAATGAGACGGGGGTGCTGCAGCCGTGGCAGGAGCTGCGGGCGTGGTGTTGCGATCGGCAGATTCCCTTTCATACCGATGCCACACAGTGGCTTGGGAGGCTGCCAGCTGCGGAGCTGGGCGGCTGCGACTACATCACCGGAAGCGGCCACAAGGTTGGTGGGCCGAAAGGGGTTGGCTTTCTGGTCGTACCGGAAGGGGCTGCTAACTTTCGGGGCGATCGGGGCGGCCCGCAGGAACGGGGACGCTGGGCCGGAACGGAAAACCTGCCGGGGGTCTTGGCGATGGTTGCAGCCTTGGAGACGGCCACTGTCGCTAGTGGGGGCTTTGCAGGCTCCAGCGTGAGGGCCCGATCTCAGTGGCGGGATCAGGCAGAGATCTTGATCGCGGAGGCCTTGCCTGAGGTGATTGTGCTGGGGCAAGGTGTCGACCGACTGTGGAACACGCTTGCCATCCTGGTGCCTGATCAGGATGGGCGGCGACTGGTGGCCAGGCTTGAGCGTCGTGGGCTCGTTGCCTCGACAGGGGCTGCGTGCAGTAGTGGCAGTGAGGCAACCGCGAAAACAGTCGCCGCAATTGGCCTGGAAAGGCTGGGAGTGGCGGCGGAGCGGCCTTGGGGCATGCTGCGGCTCTCGGCAGCCTGGGACACACCGCAGGGGGACTGGTTGCAAGCGGCAGCAGCGGTGGTAGAGGCCGTCCAGGAGACAACACCGCCACCTCAGATCAGCTTCCGGCCATGACGGCGGGCGATGACGTGCCACGATCAGTGGCAACATGGTAGTGCGGGTCTTCACTGATGTTGACCTCGACCAGGTCACCGGCACGGTTGAGCAGTTTGCGGCAGTCCTCGCTTAGATGTCGTAGGTGCAGCCGCTTGCCCAGCCGCTGATATTTCACGGCCAAGGCATTGATGGCCTCAAGGCCAGACTGATCGAAAACGCGGCTGAAGTAGAAGTCAATGACGACATCATCCGGGTCGTCCTGGGGGCTGAACAGGTCACGGAAGCGGGCAACGCTGCCGAAGAAGAGGACGCCATGGAGTTGGTAGATCCGGCTGCCATGCTCGTTGGTTTGCACGTCAGCCAACAGATAGTTGCTCTTGTTCCAGGCAAAGACCACCGCGGAGATGGCGATGCCGAGGATGACGGCGGTGGCAAGGTCATGCATCATCACGGTGTAGCTTGCCACGACGAGCATCACCAGCACCTCGGATAACGGAATGCGTCGCCAGGTCTGCAGGGTTGCCCACTCGAAGGTCCCGATGACGACCATGAACATCACTCCGACGAGCGCTGCCATCGGAATGGCTTCAATGTAGGGGGCGAGGAACAGGATAAAGAACAGCAGTGCGACGGCGGCGGTAATGCCAGAGAGTCGGCCGCGGCCCCCCGACTTCACGTTGATGAGCGACTGCCCAATCATGGCGCAGCCCCCCATGCCGCCGAGCAGCCCACAGGCGATATTCGCAACGCCCTGGCCGATGCATTCGCGGTTGGTTTTGCCGCGGGTTTCGGTCAGTTCGTCGACCAGTGTGAGCGTCATCAGCGACTCAATCAGTCCGACACCAGCAAGAATCAGGGAGTAGGGAAGGATGATCCAGAGGGTCGCAAATGTTGGCGATGGCAGCCGCACATCCCACCAAGAGGGCCGCGGAAGCCCGCCGGCAATGCCAACAGTGGCGGCATTAACCGCCCCAATCGCGGCAGTGATTTCCTCCGGTGAGAGGGGTGCAACATGCCCGGCCGTCGCTGGCATAGCAGTCAGACCAGAGGGGATGCTGGCAGTCGCTGCCGCAAGAAAGGCCTCGTCCTTCTGCTGCTGTGCGGTTTTGACCGCCAGTGCCCGTGTGCTGTCCAGCAACATGTCCCGGACGGTGGGTGCCCGCAGAGCATCTGCGGCGGCCTCGGCAGAGGTGTCCTGGCGTGGTGCGTTCATGTTGATTGCCACAGCGATTCCGGTAACAACAAGAATTGCCACGAGGGTCGAGGGGACAGCGCGGGTGAAGCGAGGCAACACGGCGATGATTGCCATAGTCAAACCGACCAACCCGAGCATCGTCCAGAGATTCGGGCCAGTCAGAAGGTGCATCCCGCCATCGTCACCGAGGGTCTGGAAACTTCCGAACTGGGCCAGCAGGATGACAACCGCCAGGCCATTGACGAAACCGAGCATGACAGGATGGGGCACGATGCGGATGAGTTTGCCAAGCCGCAGCAGGCCAATGCCGATCTGAAAGATCCCGCAGAGAATAATGGCAACAAACAGGTGGCCGAGGCCATGGTCGGCCACGAGCGAGACCACAACAACGCCCATGGCTCCGGTGGCTCCGGAGATCATGCCAGGCCGGCCCCCGAGGACGGCGGTGATCAGACACATCAGGAAGGCGGCGTAGAGGCCGACCAACGGCGGAACGCCCGCGAGGAAGGCAAATGCCACTGCTTCGGGAACGAGGGCCAGGGCAACAGTCAGACCGGAAAGTATCTCAGCCCGGGGTGAACCGCTCAGTGCCGAGCGGAGGTCAAAAATGCGGGCTGTGATCGGGACAAACGGTGGCAGGCGGATGGTGAATTCGGGCATGGGCGGGTGTTGGAGCAGTCAAACGGGGTGAACAGCAGCCATTCGCTGGCGAGAGTCCCTCAGGCGTGGACCTGGTGAACACGGGGCCTGAACTGACACCGGAGTGTCTGGCCGGGGGGAACTCGCCGAGTCGGCGAGGCTGGAGGGAGGCGGGGG
>JBDQOY010000319.1:0-2531 GCA_040260935.1 Pirellulales bacterium | reverse complement strand
GGCAGGAACAGCGTCCTGCCCTGCGAACAGCCTGCGTCTTGTGACGCAGCCGCCGCCGCGCGAGGACTGGAAGGCAAAGGTCATGCCAAAGCCTGATGCCCCCCAGAAACTTTCCGGGGTTTGCCGGAAAAACCCGTAATTCCTGCATCCACTTTCCCTCAGCCAGGACAGCCACCGACCGCTTGCCGCAGGTGGCTCCCGACGCCGAAAGCCTGTTCCCGAGGCAGCCGTGCCACAAGCTGAGGCAGCGAACCCAGACGGCGGCTTCCAGCAGCCACCCTGCTCGCTCGTAGCACTCGCTTGCCGCTGCTCGGATGCGTCGACCGGCAACCGTCCCCCTCGGTGCTGCCGAGTGTCGCCCCAGCAAAAAAGGTGGCGAAGGGCGTTTCCCAGACACACCTAAAACGTCACGACTCGGGTGTGCCCATCATCGTCCGCTTTGTTGGCCTTGCCTGCCTGCCGGACCACATCGGCATCAAACTGATCGACCAAGCGTGAGTCGACGGCCCGTCCGGCATGCTCAAGAAAATTAGCCAAGAGGCGAAAGCCGTACTCCGTAAGGATTGACTCGGGATGAAATTGCACCCCGTAAAGGTGCTCTGCTTCGTTGGCAACGGCCATCACCACCCCATCGGCTGTCCGGGCTGTCACGGTCAGACCGGCTGGTACTGATGATTCTTCAGCAACCAACGAGTGATACCGGCAGGCCCGCACCGGACTGGGAATTCCGGCAAAGAGATTGGTGCCGTCGTGCAGAATCGCGCTGGTGCGGCCATGGCGTGGCTCGTTCGTTGCAATGATTTGCCCTCCCGCAGCCGCAACAATCGCCTGGTGGCCCAGGCAGACACCAAGCATGGGAATCATGCCGCGAAACCGCTGCACACAGGCCACCGAGCAGCCCGCCTCGGCCGGGGTGCAGGGGCCGGGCGAAATGACAATCCCAGTCGGCTCTCTGGCGGCAATCTCATCCAGGCTGGTTGTGTGACTGCAGAGCACCTCGACAGGGCAACCCAGCAGCCGGAAATAGCGGGCCAGATTGAACACAAAACTATCGCGATTATCGAGAACGATGATCATGCCGGCCCCTCCCCGGCCAACGCGGCCAGGACTCGCAGCATGCCTTCGGCTTTGTGCAAACTCTCTGCATATTCAGCAGCAGGCTCGCTCCCAACGGTGATTCCACCACCAACTGAAAACCAGATTTCAGACGGCTCAATCACAAAACTCCGAATCAACAAGTTGAAATCGGCGGTGCCATCAAACCCCACATAGCCGAGGCTACCGCAGTAGGGGCCACGACCGGCCCGCTCAAGTTCACAAATGATTTCACAGGCTCGATGCTTGGGGGCCCCGGTGACACTGCCACCGGGAAAACTGGCCAACACCGCATCGAGCGGGCCCGCCCCCGGCAACAGCCGGCCCGCCACCACCGACACCAGGTGCTGAACGTACCGAAAGCGTTCGAGGCGACAGAGTGCCTCAACCACAACACTTTCTGGCCGACAGACTCGGGACAGATCGTTGCGAACGAGGTCAACAATCATCACGTTCTCAGCTCGATCTTTCTCACTGGCACCGAGATCAGCACTCGCATAGAGATCAGCCTCCGGGCTGGCGAGCATCCGCCGAGTCCCCTTGATCGGATGCATCCAGACGCGGTCGCGAACCACCTTTAAAAATCGCTCAGGCGACATGCTGGCGATCGCAGCATCGCCGAGGTCAAGGTAGCCAGCAAAGGGTGCTGGGTTGAGTTGACGGGCCAGCCGATAGAGCTCAAGCGAATCACAGCCGGCTGGCACTGAAAGCTGTTGAGCGAGGTTGACCTGAAAAATATCACCGGCCCGAACATAGTCGATGCCTGCCTGCACCATCGACAGATAGTCGGCTGGAGCATGGGTTGAAAACACACCCGGGCTCCCCGGCAAGGGTACGAGCCCCGCCGGCGGTGCAACTGGATTGGGACGCTGCCAACGGGCTGGCGGCGGTGTGGCTTCTGGCGACTCGGTGATTGCCGCCAGGTGCAGACTCAGGCGTTCCTCTGCCCGTTCGCGGCGGCTGGCCACCGTCCCAGTGGGCACCCCCTGTGAAATTGCCCAGCCGCGGCGCCGCCGATGGTCAAAGGCAAAGACAACGTCATAAACACCGAGTTGAATCAGTGGCGTTCTGGCTGGCCGCTGGTGCGGTGGCTCGACGCCAAGGTGAGCGAGTCCTGCATCAAAGGAGAGGAGCCCCGCAATCCCTCCCTGAAACGGCGGCAGACCAGGAATCGTCGGACAGCGACATGCTGCCAACAACTGCTGCGCCTCTGCGAGCAACCGGCGGACACGGTCCCCTGCACCGCTGGCATCAGCAGCAGGTATCCGCCAGGACAAAAGCGGATCGGCCGCCAGAAAGGAAAACCGTTCAAGATCGAGTGCATCTGCCCCAGGCGGTCTCTCCGCAGAGTCGTCCGCGGCATCTGAACAGCTGTCGAAAAAGACCAGCCCGTCAAACCTGCTCAAGGCCCGCATGATCCGCTCAGGGGTATAGGC
>JBDQOY010000318.1:0-11981 GCA_040260935.1 Pirellulales bacterium | reverse complement strand
GTTTTCCCGGCCGACTGCCGCTGGCCGTTCACCCCGGATCGCTTACCACCATCCGTTGCTTGACGCTCGGCACGATGTTCCGGCTGATGACGCTGCCTGTGTCATCCGTGATGCAGATGTCGAACAACTCATTGATTCCTACGTCGAGGCAGCTCGCAACGCGGCCGCTGTTGGCTTCCAGATGGTCGATATCAAGGCCTGCCATGGCTACCTGGTGCACGAGTTTCTGTCGGCCCGCCGCCGCCCCGGACGGTTTGGCGGCGATCTCAGCGGGCGAACCCGCCTGCTTTGCGAAATCATCGAACGCGTCCGCGAGGCCTGCCCCACTCTCACCATTGGGGTGCGGCTCTCTTTGTTTGACACGGTCCCCTGGCACAAGGTCGATGGCCGGGGCGAGCCAATCTCCTTTCACGACAGCCTTCCGTACGACTGTGGCTTTGGGGTTGATGAAACCGACCCCCGGCAGATCGACCTGACTGAACCACTCCAGTTGTTGCAGCTGCTCCACGATCTGGGCGTGGCAGCGGTCAACCTCACGGCTGGCAGTCCCTACACGGTGCCCCACATTCAAAGACCAGCAGCCTTTCCACCTTCGGACGGCTACCCGCCACCGGAAGATCCCCTGATCGGGGTCTGGCGACAAATTGATGCCGCCCGACAGGCAAAACAGGCCGTTCCGCAGATGGTGATGGTTGGCTCCGGCTACACGTACCTGCAGGAGTACCTGCCACATGTTGCCCAGGCAGTCGTCCGGTTAGGCTGGATCGATGCCGTCGGCCTCGGCCGCATGGTCCTCTCCTATCCGCAACTCCCGGCAGATGTGCTGGCGGGCGCCCCAACAAACCGCGGCCTCGTCTGTCGCACCTTCAGCGACTGCACCACTGCCCCACGCCACGGCCTTCGCAGTGGCTGTTATCCGCTCGACACCTACTACAAGTCACTCGAGCCCGAAGCTACGGCCCTCAAAGCCAACAAACAGCAATGACAAGTTGCCGCACTCGTAATCCTGTTCGCACCCGTGGCAACCTCCTTGCCGCCGGCATCCAGCTGTTTGCCAGCCGGGGGTTTCACGGCGTTGCCGTCGATGAAATCGTGGCTGAAGCCGGCTGCAACAAGCGGATGCTCTACCACTACTTCGGTGACAAGGAGGGTCTTTATGTTGAGGTGCTGCAGACGGTCTACGCCCGGATGGAGCAGGTCGAGATGGCACCGCTCCCTGCCGCTGCAACCACCGCCGCAAAGATTTGCGAAATCATGGAGCGGCATTTCACATTCCTGGCAAGCAACCCGGAGTTCGTGAATCTCTTGATGTGGGAGAACCTCAATGAAGGCCGCCTGCTCGCCCGGCATCCCCATCTGCTGAGCAAAACGCCAATTATTGAGAAGCTTCACGAGATCCTCGAGCAGGCCCGGCAGCGGGGCGAAATCGCCGCTGATGGCGACACGAGGCATCTCGTCATCCTGATGATTGGGCTCTGCTTCATACACTTCTCAAACCGCCACACACTTGAGCAGGCGATCGGCCTTGACCTCACCAGTCCCACGGTGCAAACAGAGGGTCTCCGGCTGGCCCAGGTGATGTGTCTCAGCGGCCTCGGCCTGGTCCATCCGAACAGCCCGCCTGGCCCTCCCAACGCTGGCTCGGTCTAACCCGGCCTTCCGGGTCGCCGGCAGCCGCCCCCTGCGGGATGTCCATTCCTTCCACGTGGATCGTCATGTCTGCATCACCTGAGCCATCACGCCTTGAAGGACTCTTTTATGCCCTGCGGTTGCGGTGCCCACGGTGTGGAGGCGACCGACTCTACCGGAGCCTGACCCAGATGGCCCGCAACTGCGGCTCCTGCGGCCTCGATTACCGCCGAGAGGCTGGCTTCTATCTCGGATCGATTTACATCAACTACGGCATCACGGTGATTGTCACCGGGCTGCTCTATGCCGCGGTGACGCTGCTGGGCTGGTCGCACCGGGTGGCCCTCATCGTCTCACTTGTTGGGGCAGCTCTCCTTCCAGTACTCCTTTTTCGGTATGCCCGGGCACTTCTGCTGGCACTTGATAGTTCGGTTAACCGGCACCAGGGAACCGACGCCACTCCCTCTGCACCGACGACCGGGGGACTGACCCCGGAGCACCTTCAGCAGCTTCAAGACGACGACGGCCGGGCAGGCATGATGATGGGGGGGGCACTCATCGCGGTCTTCCTGTTTGGTCTGCTGATGGCCGGGGCCACCCTGTTGTTCCTGGGCTCCTTCGAGGGCCTCTCGGCAGGCTATGACCCCGTCGACCTCCACTGACCATTCACCCAACCCTCGCACGGGAATAGGCGACAGTGGTCCCGGGTCGTAGACTGCGTTCTCAAGCCCTCGGCATTTTCCCTGCCGGTGTCACGTGTTGGGATCCCCCATGCTTCTGATGACCACCACTCACGTAATCACGCTTCCGGCAAACCTTCGATTGCTGCTAGCCGCAGCCCTTGGCGGCTATGTGGTGTTCTTGCTGGTGATCAGTCTCATCGCCAGTCGCCAGGTCGAAAATGAAGCCGACTATCTGGTCGCGGGCAGACGGCTCCCCCTGTCACTCGCCTGGGGCACGCTGATCGCAACCTGGTTCGGAGCAGCTACCATGTTCGCTGCGGCCGGGGCGGTCCGCGAGCAGGGCCTACTCGGCGTCATTCTCGACCCATTCGCCTGCGCCGGCACGCTGGTCTTGGCAGGACTGTTCTTCGCCCGGCGACTCTGGCAGATGAACCTGTTCACCATGGCAGACTTCTACCGCCAGCGGTATGGGCCCGCCGCGGAATTGACCGGTGCGCTGATCCAGGTCCCCAGTTACTTTGCCTGGATTGCCCTGCAATATTCAGCACTCGCCGGCATCTTGGAACTCTATTTCGGTATTCCACTGACAGCCGGCATTTTCTTGGTCGCCGGCATCACCCTGGTGTACACGATGATTGGGGGCATGTGGTCGGTGACCCTGACCGACAGTTTGCAAATTCTGATCGCCATCGCCGGGCTCTGTGTGCTGACGGCTGCCACCCTCGGTGACCCGGCACTCGGCGACGGCAACCCGCTCCGGGGCCTGACGGTGCTCTATGACAAACTCGTCACAGACCATCCGGATCACCTCCGGTTCTGGCCCTCCTGGGCTGCCGCAGGATCATCTACAGCCTACGTTTCTGCGGTTCTGGGAGTGCTGGCGGCCTGGGCAACGGGCCTGTTTGGCAACATTCCGGGGCAGGATCTCCAGCAGCGGGTCTTCGCCGCAAAAGACGCCCGCACCGCCAGTCGGGCATGCCTGTTGGCTGGCCTGCTCTATCTCGTCTTCGGGTCCTTGCCGCTCCTGCTCGGGTTTGCGTCGCTGGTGACCCACCCCAACGGAACAATCGACCCTGTTGCCTTTTTGGCGAATGAGTATCTTTCCCCCAGCATGCTCATCATCTTTGTGATCGCGGTCGTCTCGATGATTGTTTCCACGGCGACCAGTGCCGTGCTCGCCCCGGCGACCATCCTGGGCCACAACCTCTTGCCCCGACTCAACCTATTTCGGGAAGGGCAGGACCTGCTTCGGGACCGCCTGAGCGTCGTCCTCGTCTCCGGCGGCGGCATTGCCCTTGCGCTGCTTGGCGAGTCCCTGATGGGGTTGCTCGACATCGCGCTTTCCATTCAGTTATCAGCCCTGTTCCTACCGGTCGTCTTCGGCCTGTACGGCCGCCCGAAGAACCAGGCCTGCTGCGTGCTTGCCATGCTGGGGGGCTTTATCGCCTGGGCCCTGGCCTACGCCAATGAGGTCCTGCTGCCAGCCAACCCATCCCTCCTTGAACAGGCCCGCCTCATTCCTTCAGATTTCTTCGGATTGGCTGCCAGTCTTGCCGGCTACCTCTTAGGATGGTGGTGGTTTCCCCAGCGGTTTCCTCAAGCCACCTCTGAGCGTTTGGCATGACTCCTTCCCCGCCACTCCTTGAATCGCCCTCCTGTGGCACCTGCCGTTTCTGGCGGAAACGGTACGCCCCAACCGATGCCGATGACTGGGGCGAATGCCGACGGATGCCCCCAACGCTGCCCGAGATCGGTGATGAAAAACTGGTCATCGCCGGCATCTGGCCCTGCACTACGTCAGCCGACTGGTGCGGGGAATGGGAATCATCTGCCACAATTGTTTCACCGGGCGACGAGAGGTGAACTGCGTTCGTCCTCGTCCACCGCATGTTCGCTCCCTTGGTTCCCGAAAGGATGTCCTCATGATTCGCACCGCATGTGCATTGCTTCTGCCCCTGATGGTGATCGGCCTCCTCGGTGGATGCGGGCAGCAGTCAGGCCCTCGCGTCACCACCCAAAAGGCTTCAGCTGCCAAAGAGAAGGTGATTGAGATGAACGAGGCCCACCAGCAACGGCTTGAGAACCTGATTTTGCCAGGGCAGGACCAATAGACCGAGGTAACGCTTATCAGCCACCCACCACCTGCCGTACCTGCCGGGCGATGACCACCTGTTCGTCGGTTTCAATCACCCAGACAGCCGTGGGGCCCTCGGCGTCAATCCTGCCACAAGAACCGCACGAATCGTTGGCGGCTTCATCCAGCCTGATTCCCAGCCAGCCGAGCGCAGCACAGACGCGGCGGCGAATAGCAGGTGCGTTGCTGCCGATTCCGCCGGTGAAGCAGAGAGCGTCAATTCCACCAAGGGCTGCCGCCACCGCCCCGACCTCGCGAAGAACACTCTGGCAGAAGAGTTCCACCGCCTCGTCTGCACGAGGATCCGCTGAGGCGAGCAGCGTCTGCATGTCGCCGCTGATTTCAGACACTCCGAGTAACCCTGATTGTTCCGACAGCAGTCGTTGAACTTCCGCCACGGTGAGGCCAAACCGCTCGCAGAGTGCGAGCACCGCGCCCGGGTCAATCGCCCCACAGCGAGTGGCCATGACCAAACCGTCGAGTGGCGTATAGCCCATCGTCGTCGTCACGCTCTGCCCATCGAGCAAGCCGCAGAGGCTGGCGCCCGCCCCGAGATGGGCCAGCACCACACGCCGGGGGAGGGTCCCGCAAGCTGCTTTCAGGCGGCCGGTCACGAACTCGTATGACAGACCATGAAAGCCATAGCGTTTGAGCCCCGCGTCATGAAAGCGGCGGGGGATGGCAAACCGCCGGTGCAGCGGCGGGCACGAGCGATGGAAGGCGGTATCACAGCAGGCCACCTGCACCGCCCCTGGCAGCCGGGTCGCCGCCAGATCGATGGCCCGGATATTGTGGGGCATGTGCAACGGTGCCAGCGGAACGAGTTTTTCAAGTTTTTCTCGCACGGCCGCTGTCACCACGACTGGCCCTGCAAAGGCCTCACCGCCATGAACCACCCGGTGGCCGACTGCGTGAATCACAACTGCTTCGTTGCTCGCACCCTCTGCCTGGAGCCGGTGAATCACCGCAGTGAGCACCTGCTCAAGCCCGCCGGCAAACTGGTCAGCGGCGGGGTCACTGCCTAGGCGTTGCCGCACGCTCCCAGTCGGACCGATCACTTCAAGGATTGGCTGCTCAGGTAAGTTGAGTAGGGCACCATGCACCAGCGGCTGGCCTGCCTCCGCCCCGCCTCCGAACGGATAGCAGGCAAACTTGATGCTGCTGGAGCCAGCATTGAGCACAAGAATCACAGGCGAGGCTGCCATAGCGATCTACCCAACCACCTGCTGGGCCAGCTGATGCGCAACCAGGCTGGCAACGACGCAACTGCGAACCCGGGCATCTACCGGATCGGCCCGACTGGTCAGCACAATTGGCACCCGCGCTCCCAGCACAATGCCGGCCGACTCCGCCTGGCCGAAAAACTCGAGTTGCTTGGCCAGCATATTGCCGCTTTCGATGTCTGGCACAACCAGAATGTCTGCAACGCCGGCAACTGGTGAATGAATGCCTTTGACGTTCGCGGCTCCCAGCGACACCGCGTTGTCAAACGCGAGCGGGCCGTCAAGCAACCCGCCGGTAATTTGGCCACGGTCAGCCATCTTGCAAAGGGCGGCGGCATCAATCGTCGAACGCATCTTGCTGGTCACCGTTTCCACTGCCGAAAGGATTGCCACCTTGGGCTGCTTCACTCCGAGGGCAACTGCCAAGTCAATCGCGTTCTGGACGATGTCGACCTTCTGCTCGAGGCACGGCGCAATATTGACGGCCGCGTCAGTGATCAGCAGCAGGCGTGGGTAACCCTGCACCCGCATCACAAACACATGGCTCACCCGGCGTTCAGTGCGGAGCCCTCGCTCCCGGTGAAGCACCTCCGCCATCAGTTCATCGGTGTGCAGGCTGCCCTTCATGAGGGCCTCGACCTCACCCCGCCGAGCGAGGGCCACCGCTTCGGCCGCAGCAGCGTGACTGTGCGGCACATCGACAATGGAAAGACCAGCGAGGTCAATGCCCGAGGCCTGCGCGACCTGACGCACCCTGGACTCCGGGCCAACCAGAACCGGCGTGATGAGGCCCGCTGCACGTGCTGCTACCGCCGCCGCCAACGCAAGCGAATCACAGGGATGGCAGACGGCCATCGTCAACGGCGGAACCCCAGCGGCCCGCTCCAGCAAATCTGGCACGACCAGATCCTTAGAAATCGGTTCAAGAGATTTCATCGCATGCATTCCAAGTCGACCAACCCTCGCCAATCGCCGACACATTTCGAGCCGTCAGCCCCGGCATCCGCATTCGCCCGAAAAACCTTTTACCGCGCCTTCTCAATAATTAACCCAATGGAGGTTGAGGCAAATCCATTCAAGGCAAGCCGAAGGTGCTTGACGCGACCGTGCGGCTCCTTGGCTGACTGATAGTACGGCGGCATATCGACATAGCGATCAAGCTCATGTGCTCCAGGGAAAAGATCCAGTGGAGCGACCCTGTGGCCACTCTGTCGAAGCCGCTCACAGATTGCCTCGATATCACACAGCCGGTAGATCACATACGACCCCTGCTCGACGGTGTCGGTATTACTCGTCAAATTGAACTCAGTGGTGTGCACTGCCAGCCCACCTGGACGCAAGCAGTCCATCTGCCGCTCAAGAAACGCCAGTCCTAACTCCAGCGAACCACAATGCTCAAAGGAACAGGTTGACCACGTGAAGTCAAAGTTGGTCAGATCTTCCGGAATCTCGTTCATGTCCACCGACCGATACTGTACGCGCTCGGCAAACGCATCGGCCGGGCACAGGCCATCCCGATTCAGTGCTGCAGCGTTGCCAAGCCATTGCCCGGTCTTTGCCCAGGCCTCATTTCGCTCATCTTCGCTCGCAAGGTCAGTGGCCGTGATCTGACAGCCACGGGCTGCGAAAAAAGCCGGGAGTTTCTCCGCGCCAATGGCAAACCCCAGTCCACGTGTACCCGTCGTCAGCAGACCCCGCTCTGCAAGGGCCTGGCAAATGTAGGCCAATTCCCACCGCTTCCGATGGAGTTCTGGCGACTCACCAAGTTGGTCAAGCCACTTACGAAATGACTGAGACACAAGTGTGTCATAGCGACAAAGCTGTGAGACGAGATCCCTGCCTTCGACAAACGAAGCTGTTTTGGAACGAAAGAGATCAGGGTGACGGTGAGCGAACGTCTCAACACGAATCCGCGGTACCGGCGGCTTTCGCCTCAACCACCTGGGCAACAGTCTCATACCATCCTCGATTGACAGGAAAAGCCAAGCCTACCAGGTGAGATTTTCTTCGTGTGGACACATTGAGAGGGATCTCAAAAGTTTCGGAAATCGCTCCGGCATCAACGAGCCGGAGGTCCCTGCTTGATTGGCTCAGGGTATTTCTAGTGTTTCGCTCAACGGAGCCTCTCCACCACGCCTGACTAGCAAAGGGTAGGTCTCTTTCCACCACCGACCGTAGGCTGCAGCCATCGCCTTGACCCGTTCCGGCTCGTCGGGGGCACGGTCGTGTTCACAGGACGGATCAATCGCAGTATCAAACAGCATCCAGCGGTCCCGTGGCGTCACGCCCCAGTGAAATTGCGCGTTGTCTTTGGTGTAGTTCGCGCTGGTTTTCCCGCCTTCCACGAGGCGAAGCGTGTTGCACTGCATACCAAGCACCGCGGTGGTACACGCCGGAGAGTCACAGGGCCGGCTTCGCAACAACAGAGAGGCACCCTGGCGCACCCCGGCCATCGCGTATTTGTGGTCCGCCCCCAGCCCACTGGGCCAGCGGCCGACATGCTGAAACAGATACCGCTCCTCATGCCAGGCTTGAGGCGGGTCACTCTCAAGCAACGGTACGAGACTGAACCCCTCTAGCTCCCCCTGCAGCGTTAGCGGAAGCTTCGCACCGGCAAGTTCGCACAGCGTTGGCAGCACATCGAGATGGGCTGTCAGCGCGTTCACCGTTTTGGGTTTCCAGGTCCCGGGCCAACGCCAGAACGACATCGCGCGGCTGCCCCCCTCCCAGATGGTGCACTTACAGCCCCGCATCTCGGCATTCCAGACGTCAAGCCCTGCGGTCACGCCATTGTCAGTCATGAAGATGACGATCGTGTCTTTATCAAGCCTTTCCGCCTCAAGAAACGCCAGCAGCCGCCCCACGTTCTGGTCAATGTTCGCAATCATTCCCAGATAGGTCGCCTCCTCATCGCTCACCTTTCCACGGAACGGCGCGACGTATTCCTCCGGACATTTCAGGGGGGCATGCGGGGAATAGGTTGCCAGGTAGAGGAAGAACGGCAGTTCACCAGAATCCCTGATGAACTGCATGGCATGATCAAAGTAGAGATCCTCCCGAAAGCCCTTGCCCTTGACCCGCTGAGGCCGGGAGTCGCCGTCATAGATCGTCAGCGTTGGGTCAAAGTGCGCGGCTCCCTGGAGGGTCCAGTCGAAGCCTCGGTGCCGGGGGTGATAGTCATCGTCCCACCCCAGATGCCATTTCCCGATGTGTCCCGTCCGGTAGCCTGCCTGTTGCAGCAATTGCGGCAACAGCGTGGCATCGAGCGAAAGATGTTCGCGAGGTGCCCGGGTGTGCGTGACCCCGCTGCGGAATTCATGCATGCCGGTCAGCAGAGCCGCCCGCGTCGGTGAACAGGATGGGCTGACATAGAACCGTTCGAACCGAACGCTCTCATCGTGTAGACGGTCGGTGTGTGGGGTCTGCAACAGCGGGTGGCCGTGCCGAGCAAGATCACCGTAGCCTTGATCATCCGTGAGAATGAAGATGATGTTGGGCGGCTGGGTCTCGGCAGCCACCCCATCGCCCCAGACGCCACCCAGCAACACCACCGCCCACAGGAATCTTCGCATCGCATTCTCGTTTGTTTGAACCAGAACCACCAGGAGGAAAACTCACTCGTCAATGATACCAAGAGCACGTCCTCAAGACTGAGGCGATGTGCTCGCCCCCTTGCTGGAACGGTAGTCCTGTCGACAGGAATCGTGCCCTTGCTCACGCCACGGCTCCGGCCGGAACGTCGCCGGCAGGTTGGCGTTCGTGGCAGGCAGCGAACCGGATCTTGACGGCTCACGGTCGCCAGCCGTTCCGCAAGCAAGAATCGCTGCAGTCAGACTCAGCTGGGTCCGCGCTGTCACTTCTCGGGCCATCGGGCGGACACCGCTTCAAGCCACCACCGGGCGATGAGTTCATGGCCCGCTGGAAGCGGATGGATGCCGTCCCAAATCCAGCGGTCAGGGGACGTGGCAGTCGCTGCGGCGTCGAAGCGATCCTGCGTCTTGATGTGCACCGCGTCGAATTCCGCTGCGAGCCTGGCTACAACCGCCCGAAGCTGGTCGGTCGCCTCCCGACGAACACGATAGGCCTGAGAATCTTGCAGCCGGCCTGTCTGAAGGACGTTGGGATCAAGGAGCACGATCGTAAGAGTGGGGTTTGCTGCCCGGCTCGCTTGCAGGATGTGCCGATAATCCTGTTCGAACGCTGCCGGCGTGACCAGCTTATCGGGATGTCGAAGACCAATGCCAACGTCATTCGTGCCAATCAGAATCGTCAGAATGTCCGGCTTGAGCGCAATCGCGTCCTTCTGCCAGCGGTCGCGGAGGGTTTTGACAGTGTTGCCACTGATACCCCGATTGAAGAACTGCAACTGGGTCGTTGGAAGGTCAACCCCCAGCCGGGCCGCCAGGAGGAACACGAAACTGTGGCCAAGATAGTGGTTTCGGTCCTGCTCGTTGCGGCCCCACTTCATATCCGTGATTGAATCACCCAGGAACACCAGCCGCGTGCCGCCTGGCAGATCCGGCAAGGTGCCCCCGTCCGCTTGCAACACAGGCTTGTCAGGCGTCTGTGCCGTGGAGTCGCTTCGACTGGCGTCCGCAGCAGTGAAATCCGCCGCTGTCATCGTCTGCCGCTCACCAGGGCGGAAGTGCAGTGTTGTTGTGACCGTTCCAGAGCCGACGCGACAGCTGCCCCCCTTTCCGGAGAGGATGGCGGCCTGGGTCAATCGTCCGTCCTGCCAGGTGATATCGACGAAGAAGTTGCCCCGCGCTGCCATTCCTCTGACACGGCCCTCCGGCCAGGCATCCGGAAGGGCTGGTAGGAGCCGAATCATCGGCTCTGGGCTCCCCGGCTCTGGATGACTCTGGAGGAGCATTTCATGCACGCCAGCGGTCAACCCGAGATTGGCCTCAATTTGGAACAGTTTCCGACCCTCCGGGCGAAACCGGCTCAAGAGGTTGTCAAAGGTGTTGTCGCAGAGCATCTGGTGGACAAACGCTCCGGCGTGCTGGCCGTCGGCCAGCCGCGCCCAGAGGTTGATTTTCCAGGCATTTGACCAGCCAGTGCTCTGCCCAACCCCCCGTCGCAGCAGCAGCCGGCGGGCTGCCTCCGCCAATTCTGGTGTACCCTCGGGCGTGATCTCGTACGCGGGATAAAGCCCATACAACGGCGAGCAATGCCGATGGGTTGGCTCCCGTTCCCGATAAGGTTTCAGCCACTCTTGCAGGGCCCCATCCGGAGCAATCTGATTCGGCGCGAGCCGTGGCCGCACCTCAGCAAGCTCGTCCTGCAACGCAGCATCCACCCCGAGAATGGCGGCCGCCTGCATGGTGTTCCCAAATAATTCCCGCAGCTGCTGCATGTCGATCGTCGGTCCGGCACAGATTCCGCCGCCAGTTTTGCCATCCGGCAACAGAAACCCATTCTCAGGCGAGGCCGACGGGCCGGTGACAAGCCAGCCGTGATCCGGCTCCTCCCACAGGTTGTCAAGATAGAACTCAACGCTGCCCTTCATCACCGGATAGACCCGGGCCAGAAATTCCTGGTCGAGCGTAAAGGCATACTGCTCCCACAGATGCTCGCAGAGCCAGGCTGGTCCTCCGATATCCATGCCGGCCGGTGAGGTGTAGCCCCAGATGTTGGTCAGTCGGTGCGCAATCCAGCCCCGCGAGTTGTAGTAGGCCTTGGCCGTCTTCGAGCCAGGCTCGACGAGGGACGCAACAAATGTGTTCAATGGGTCTTGCAACTCCGCGAGATGACTGGTCAAAGCCGGCCAATAATTCATCTGGGTGTTGATGTTGAAGTGGTAATCGCCGTTCCACATCGTGTGCACCTCTTCCGCCCAGATGCCTTGGAGGTTTGCCGGCAGTCCCCCCGGACGCGATGAACTGATCAGGAGATAGCGGCCCATGTTGGCGACGAGCGCTGCCAGTGCTGGGTCTGGCTTCCCGGCACGGTAAGCGGCCAGCCGCTGATCGGTCGGCAGACTGCTGTTTGGCGTAGCGGGCAGCGAGAGTGACATCCGATTAAAAAGTTGCTCATGGTCCGCTTGTTGGACCGCCCGCAACTGGGCGTACGACTTGCCCGCGGCCCGTTCAAGGTCGCCCGCTGTCGCCGCAATTGGGTCCTCGAACTGCCGACCTGCAATGCCCCGGTAATCGGTTGCCGCCGCCACCAGCAGCATGACCTCGTCGTCCACAGTCACTCGCAGTCCGTCACCCTCAGACTCGACATAGCCGCCGACCACTCGCAGCCTTGCCACGTAGGTAAGACCGTTGTTCCCAAAGCCAAACACGTCATCTTTTTGTTTATGGC
>JBDQOY010000317.1:0-6069 GCA_040260935.1 Pirellulales bacterium | reverse complement strand
TGTTCACCGCCGCCGTCCAGGCGGGCTGGCCAGCGAGGGCCTCGGTGTCAGCCACCAGGGCGAACAGGTCGGTATAGCCGCGGCGGGCCGGCAGCCGGGAACAGTCGACCGCAGCTGGCGATTTGAATTGGCTCGGCACCTGAGAAAGATCCTGAAACACTTCACCGGCAGCCAGCGACTGATACTCACCAACGGCTGGATCCCCAAACACTCCGGGGTTCGTCATCGCCAGCCGCACGGGGCTGGTTGAAATGGTGAAGACGCCATCTTCATCGGGCATCGCGAGCGTCGCATGGTGGCCCAGCGGCGTCGGACCGGCAAAGCCCTCAATCCGGTGGCAGATGTAGACCGCCGGGTGGCCCGGCCGAAGGCTGATCTCCTTGGTCACCCGGCCGGGGCGGATCTGGGTTGCCAGCGACAGCACCAGGCGGGCTGTACCGTCAGCTGCCGTCTCGTTCCTCTCGAGCGACCATGCCTCGGTGGCGACCTCCCCATGCACGGGATGCTGCTCACCGTTCCAGGCCGCGGCATTGCCTCCAAAGGGCATGCAGAAGAAGTCGCCTCGCAGCGGCGCAAGCACTGCCGCCGGCATTTCGGCATGGCCCTCGTCCTGCCACGGGCTGATGGAGTAGGGGCTGATCGCGGACTCGCCCCGGCCAAAGGTGACTGGCGCCATGTGGCCACCAAGCCTGGTCACCGCCACCGAGACGGTATCGTTTTCAACCACGTAACACGGCTGCGAGTGGATCGTGGTGGTGCTACTCATGGCGACGGCCCTTCTGCGCTGTTGGCTGGTGATTTCCATCTGGGGGCATTCACCCCGAGGGCGAATTGTAGCGAATGAATCCGGCTCGCTAGGCTGGACGGACGCCCACCCACAAGGAGCCTCCCATGCTGTCCACACGCCTGCTATTGCTGACCTCTCTGCTGAGCCTTTGCCCCCGGTCGGCCGCAGCCGGAGACCCCACTGGCGGACGCTGGATCGATCTCACCCACGCCTTCTCCGCAGAGACCATCTACTGGCCCACGGAACCGGGCTTCCAATTTACCCGGGGGCCCAACGGACCGACCCCGAAGGGCTACTACTACGCCGCCAACCGCTTCACGACCGCCGAGCATGGAGGCACCCATCTCGACGCCCCCAGGCACTTTTCGGCACACGGCCAGACCGCCGATGCCATTCCGCTCGAACGGCTGATGGGGGAAGCAGCCGTTATCGATGTCTCTGCTGCCTGCCAGAAGGACGCCGCCTATGAGGTGACCATCGACGACCTGCTCGCCTGGGAGACATCGTGTCGGCAGCAACTCGTCGATCGGATCGTGCTGCTGCGAACCGGCTGGGCTGACCGATGGCCTGACCGCAAGGCGTATCTGGGCACCGACGAGACCGGGCCTGATGCCGTCAGCCAGCTGACCTTCCCCGGGCTCTCTCCGGTGGCAGCCCGCTGGCTCGTCGAGCACCGCCGTGTACTGGCCATCGGCATCGACACCGCGAGCATCGACCACGGAGCCTCCACCCACTTTGGGAGTCACGTCACGCTCTGTGCTGCCAATATTCCGATCTTCGAAAACGTCGGGCGGCTCACCGCTCTGCCGGCGCTCGGTGCAACCGTCATTGCCCTGCCGATGAAAATTGCCGGGGGAAGCGGCGGCCCGCTGCGGATCGTGGCCCAGTTGCCGCTGCCCAAGTGACGCCGGGCGGCTACTCCACAATCACCCGCTCTGCCTCTGGCTCAGCCGCAACCGCCTCACCGATCCGCCAGCTTGTCAGGCCACAGTCAGCGAGCTGTTTCTGGATGCTGTCGGCGAAGTGCGGCGACACCACCAGCACCATGCCGAGACCCATGTTGAAGACCCGGTCCATTTCAGCAGCTGCGATGTCACCAAGCCGCTGCACCCAGCCAAAGACTGGCGGCACGTCCCAGCTGTCTCGCTGAACGCGGATCTGCACCGTGGCCGGAACGATCCGGCCCAGGTTCTCTGCCAGCCCGCCACCGGTGATGTGGGCAATACCGTGCACAACCTGCTTGACCCGGTAGTGCCGCAGCACTGTTCGGACCGGCCGGGAATAGAGCCGCGTCGGCTCGAGCAGAAGCTCTCCAACGGTCTTGCCCCCACACTCCGGCACGGCGTCGGCATTGGTGAGACCGCCCATCTCGTAGACAACCTTGCGGATCAGGCTGTATCCATTGGAATGAAAGCCTGACGAGGCAATCCCAATGGCGACATCACCCGGCTGAATCTGACTACCGTCGATCAGCCGCTTGCGTTCCACCACCCCGACGCAAAAACCGGCCAGGTCATAGTCACCCCGCTGGTAGAGGTCGGGCAGAATAGCCGTTTCACCGCCAACCAAGGCACAGTCGCTCTCGACACAGGCGTCGGCAATGCCACGGACGATCGCCTCAAGCAACGGTGGCTCGTCGTGCGACATCGCCACATAGTCGAGGAAGAAGAGCGGTTCTGCTCCGGTGCAGAGGAGGTCGTTGACGCTCATCGCGACCAGGTCGATGCCAACGGTGTGATGCACGTCAGCCGCCACCGCCACCTTCAACTTGGTTCCGACGCCATCCGTGCACGAAATCAGCAGCGGGTCGTCGTACTTCTTGGAAAAGAGCCCCTGCAGTTGAAGCTGGAAGATCGCCGCAAAGCCCCCCTCCTGACTCATCACCCGCGGGCACTGCGTTCGCCGCATGTGCGCAGGAAGCCTGGCCATCGACTCTTCGTAGAGGGCTAAATCGACGCCGGCACTGGAATAGGTGGCTCCGCTCACAGAGATATCTTCCCCTGCCCGGCGACGGCTGCAACCCTCGCCAGCAAAGCCCGGGCGGCAGCCCGTGCCTTGGCACTTCAATTGCGCCACAACGGCGCGATCAGGTCTCGGCGGACGCCGCGACCTGCAACGCCTGCAGCCAATCAGTCTCGTCCTCGAGCCTCACGACCCCGAGCCGATTCGGCCGGTTCCCCGCCAGCCCGAGGGTCACCAGCAGCAGCCCGTCAGCCCACTTGGTCTTGCCTGCCACCAGACACCAGGGCGTCTCCCCAAGGTCTTTTCCCGGCACCTGCAGATGCAGGGCAAGGTTATTGGCAAAGCCCCCCACGCTCACCTGGTTGGGCCACTGCCGCACGAGCGGCTTGTCGAGTTCAAAGAATTTGCCCAAGCCCGGAACCAAGCCGTCGAGCACAGCAGGGATTTCGCCATCGAGAGGCAGGGCAACTCGTCCCAATGGAGCAATCGCCACGACACCAAGCCGAGCTGGCAGATTCCGAACCTTGAGGCCGTCCCGCCCCTCAGATGCCAGTGGCTGTGAGCCGAGGTCCACCACACGAAGCGGATCAACCAGGGTCACCTCCTGCGGACGGCGGAAGACCCGCAGCAGTAGCTTGCGGGCGATTGCCACGATGACAAGCACCACGAGGCCAACGGCAACCCAGCGGCCCTGCGGCGTCGAGGTGAGAAAATGAAAAGTCCGCTGCCAGGCTGACAGCACCCGATTGAGCAGTTGTTGCATGGTGATCCCCGAGTGAGGCGGAATTGGGGAAAACCCCAACACGATGCCCTGATCCGTGTTGCCGGCAGTGTATCATTCCGGCATGCCCCCGAAACGCCCTGCTCGACCGACACGCCCAGCACTGCCGCCCCTGCAGTTCAATTTCCCGCTGCCGTACGGTGCCATTCTCGAGCCAAACGGCCCCGGGGGAGTTGGTGGCGTGCAGTTTGTCGTCTACAGCCGTTCGGCCACCGCGATGCGGGTGCTGCTTTACGACACGGTGGCTGACCGCGAGCCGAGCGAGGTGATTGCACTCGACCCGGAGCGAGACCGCTGGGGAGACATCTGGAGTGTGTTCGTGCCCGGAATCGGTCATGGGCAGCTCTACCATTTTCAGGCTGACGGCCCCTTTGACCCTACCCTTGGCCAGCGGTTCGATGGCACGGCCCGGCTGATCGACCCCTATGCCAAAGCGCTTGCCGGCCAATTCCTGCCCGCCACCGATGGCATTATTCGGCCGCCAAAAAACGTGGTGATTGACGACGCATTCGACTGGCAGGGAGACCGCCACCTCCGCCGGGGACTAGCCGATACCGTCATTTACGAGATGCATGTGCGTGGCTTTACCCAGAGCCCGTCGAGCGGCGTCGAGCAACCCGGCACCTACCTCGGCGTGATTGAGAAGATTCCGTATTTGAAGTCACTCGGCGTCACCGCGGTGGAACTGATGCCAGTCCACGAGTTTCCGACTGCTGGCTTTGGCGGAACGGAACAGGGCCGTGGCAACTATTGGGGCTACGACCCGATGGCCTTCTTCGCCCCGCATCGCGGCTACGCCAGTGGCTCAGAACCGGGCTGTCAGGTGCGCGAGTTCAAGGAGATGGTTCGGGCCCTTCACGCCGCCGGCATCGAGGTCATCCTCGACGTGGTCTTCAACCACACTGCCGAGGGCAACGAACAAGGACCAACCCTTTCATTCAAGGGCTTGGAAAACCGCGTCTACTACATGCTGGGCGAGGGTGGGGCCACGTACCAAAACTTTTCCGGCTGTGGAAACACAGTCAACGGCAACCACCCGATTGTCCGTGAACTGATTTTCCTCTGTCTGCGGCACTGGGTGCACAACTATCACATCGACGGCTTCCGGTTTGATCTGGCTAGCATTCTCTCGCGGGATCGTAGCGGCCATCTCATCGCCAACCCGCCCATTGTCGAGGTCATCACCGAAGACCCCATGCTCGCCGACACCAAGATCATCGCCGAAGCCTGGGACGCTGCCGGCGCATATCAGGTTGGGTCCTTCGCCAGCCTCCGGTGGGCAGAGTGGAACGGGCCCTACCGCGATGACGTCCGCCGATACTGGCGGGGTGACTACGGCCAGACCGGGCACCTTGCCACACGAATTGCCGGCTCGAGCGACCTCTATGGCGAAGACGAGCGGCAGCCGTATCACAGCATCAATTTCATCACGTCGCATGACGGCTTCACGCTCAACGACCTGGTGAGCTATCGCGAAAAGCACAACCAGGCCAATGGTGAGGACAACCGCGACGGTGACAACAACAGTTTCTCCGACAACTATGGGGAAGAAGGTCCCACGGATCACCCGGAAATTGCGGCCCTACGGTCACGCCAGATCCGCAACATGCTGGCAACGCTTCTGCTCAGTCAGGGTGTGCCAATGCTCGTCGCCGGCGACGAGTGCCGCCGTACCCAGCAGGGCAATAACAATGCCTATTGCCAGGACAACGCCGTTTCGTGGTTTGACTGGTCGCTGGTGGAGAAAAACACCGACCTCCGCCGCTTTGTGCAGACACTGATTGGGTTTCGGCTGGGAAACCCCACCCTGCGGCGAACCAGTTTCCTGCATGGCGGCAACTGCAACACGGGTGTCCTGCCCGACGTTGAGTGGTTCTCTCCGGAGGGCACACATGTCGACTGGTATGCGGCCGATGCGAGCCTTGCCTGCTTCTTTGGGGCACCGGACCCCGCTCGCCTGCGGGAGTCGGCTGATCCATCTGCAGGGGGCATCACGGGCGATCCGTGCCATATTCTGATCTTCAGTCACGCCGGTTCTGACCCGCGGTCCTTTCAGTTCCCGCACCCCGAGGCGATCCGCCACCTGACTTGGAGAAGGCTGCTAAACACTGCCGCCAGCCCGCCTGCTGACATCTTCAAGCCAGCAACGGCACCCGTTGTTGAAGTGGATCAGCCGATTGAACTTTCACCCCACTCGCTTCAGTGTCTGTTTGCCGTCCCCACTACGCCGGCAAGTCGGCCTCGCCCGAAGCGGCTCGACGCGATACGATAGGGACGAGTTGATTTTTGCCTGAGCGTCACTGGCAAAACGCCGTGTCTCAGTGAGCTCAGCCTCCGTCTTTCCTCCCTTCCCGCTGCCGCCACCTGGAGAGTCCGATGCGCCACCCAGCCCCTGCCGTTCGCCTTCCGTTGCCTACCGCCCTTACGCGACTAGCACTGCTGGTAGCTGCCGGAACCTGGATTGCCGGGTGTAGCCAGCCAGCCGGTCCAGCGGGCCAGCAGCGGCCCGGATCAGGCACCCAAGTCGGGACCAACCATG
>JBDQOY010000316.1:0-8481 GCA_040260935.1 Pirellulales bacterium | reverse complement strand
TGCCTTGACGCCCCCGACGCCAAGCACCAACTCCTGGCGGATGCGGGTGCGGGTGTCGCCACCGTAAAGCCGGCTCGTCAACTCGCGATCTTCGGGCTCGTTGCCCTCGATGTCGCAATCGAGCAGGAACAGACTGACGCGTCCCACTGCCATCCGCCAGACCTTGGCATGGATCGAACCTGAGCGGGTCTCGACGGAAACAGTCAGAGGCTCTCCGTCCTGGTCGACCGCTGGCTCCAGCGGCAACAAGTCGACCCGCGAATCGATGTACTCTTCGTGCTGATAGCCGTCGATGTCGAGGTGCTGCCGAAAGTAGCCTTGATTGTAGAACAGGCCGACGGCAATCAGCGGAATGCCCAGACCGCTGGCACTCTTCACGTGATCACCCGCGAGGACGCCCAGGCCACCGGAATAAATCGGGACCGACTCGTGGATCCCGAACTCGGCCGAGAAATAGACGACCGGCTTTGATCCCAGCACACCTGCGTGGACGTTACTCCAGGTCGATTTTGCGTCTGTGTATTCCTTCAGCCGGCGATAGGCCTGATTGATTCGGCTGTAGAGCACCAGTTCCGCTGCCCGGGCCTCGAGCCGCTCGGGGGTGAACTCAGCCAGCAGCGCAATCGGATTGTGATCGAGCTGTCTCCAGCGAATTGGATCGAGTTCACGAAAGAGGTTGGTCACCTCCGGGTGCCAACTCCACCAGAGGTTTCGGGCGAGCGCCGTGCACTTGGCGTAGAGCGTCTGAGGAGAGAGTTCCTCCAGGGTCAGCGTCGGCTTGGACGACGCCACTGAAACAGGGGTAACGTTCTGCAGATCGATATCTTCAGCATGGCTCATGGTGAAACTCCGGGGAGGGGGTTGGAGATGGCGGGGCACCAGCCAGGGAACCGGCAGAATATACCGCGAGGCGGCCCCTGTCATGCATTACCGCAAAAACGCCCGGCCCGTAGCCCGGCCCTGATCCTGGCCCAACGGCCCCGGCTCAAAGCCAGTGGGGTATGCTTGTGACCATGGACGCCGCAACACCTCGAGCCTTTCCAGACGCTGCTGCGGTGGCGTCACTCCTGCAGCGGATCGGTGAGCGTGCCGCCTCCACCCGGGAGGTTGGTCCCTGGGAGAGCGGTAATTTTGCTGATCTGGCAGAGACGGGCTGCCTGGCAGGCTGGATCGCCGCCGAAGATGGTGGCGCCGCGGCGTCGGAACCAGCGATCATCGAGTTTCTGGTCTCCCTGGCGGCATGCTGCCTGACCACAGCACTTGCGGTCACCCAGTGGGCCAGCGCCGTGCGGATTCTTTCCCGCGGCGACGTCGCCACTCGCGGACGGTTCCTGCCCGATCTGATGTGTGGACGGCAGCGAACGACGGTTGGTATCTCCCAGCTGACGACCAGCCGGCGGCATCTGACCAAGCCGGTGATGGCAGCCACGCCAACGGACACGGGCTGGCGGCTTGAGGGTCTCTGCCCGTGGGTGACCGGGGCCGACAGCGTTCACACCCTGGTGACTGGAGCGGTTGTCACACCGGCCGCCGGGGGAGAGGCCGAACCTCGCTTCTTCGTCGTCGAGACCAACCAGCCCGGCGTGACGATCGAGCCTCCTCTGGCGATGCTCGCCCTGTCTGGCAGCCGAACCTCCTGCGTCCGGCTCACGCAGGTTGAGCCCGCCGCCGAAATTGTGCCAACCGCTGCCGCCGGCCCGCAGACCGGCGGACTCGGCACCACGGCACTGGCTCTCGGCAGCACACAGGCTGCCCTCCGGCTCCTGAAGGAGGAAGCCACTCGACGCGACTCCTTGGCACCGATCGTTGTGGGGTTGCGACAGGAAGCCGACGCCGTTGCAGACCAGCTGCGGACAGCCACCCGCGATGGCATTGAGCAGGCCGCCCGAAACACGCTCAGGCAGCGGGCCAATGCCCTTGTCACGCGGTCGGCTCAGGCTGCCCTGACCGCCTCAAAGGGAGCCGGCTTCATCACCGGCCATCCCGCCGAGCGACTGCTTCGTGAGTCGATGTTCTTTCTGGTCTGGAGTTGCCCCCAGCCGGTGACCGACTCATGGCTTTGCGATCTGGCCGGGCTTGCCGAGGCCCTTCCCGGCGAGGCCCCGTAGCCCGCCTGAGCCGCAGGCAACCGGACCGCAAAACCACGAATTTCACTAAAACCGAACTTGCGTGAAGTGGGCAGGCAGCCGACACTCCCCCGCCTGTCGGCCTCGGCGGTCCTCCCGACCGAGGTCAGCCCCAGACCATTCCTTTCCCCTCTCTACGGTAGCGGCGCATGGATGCTCCCCGCTCGATCGTCATCGTCAAACTGTCGGCCATCGGCGATGTGCTGCATGGTATCCCGACAGCGGTGGCCCTGAAAAAAGCCTTCCCCGGGGCGACCATCGGGTGGATCGTCGAAGGACGGTCAGCCGACGTGTTGGCTGGTCACCGTTCGATTGACCATCTCTTTCGGCTGCCGCGAGGCTGGCTGAAGTCGCCTCGGAAGGTCCGCAGCCTCTGGCGAGACCTGCGCACCTTCCGAGCAGACCTCACCCTCGATCTGCAGGGGCTCTTGAAGAGCGGCGTTGCCACTGCCCTCGCCGGCGGACAGCTGCGAATCGGCCATGCCCGGCCCGAGGCTCGGGAAGGTTCCTGGCTGTTCTCAAACCACCGGGTGACGGCGACCTCACGGCATGTTGTCGACCGCAACCTCGACCTGCTCGCCCCCTTGGGGATCACCGCCGGGCAAGCTGACTTTGGAATGCCATCCTGGCCGGTCAGCCGCGAGCGGGTCCGTACCTGGCTGGAACCGCTGCAGCTTCGTCATCGCCCGGTGCTCATCAACCCGGGAGCGGGCTGGGCCTCCAAGCGTTGGCCACCCGAGCGGTTTGCCGACCTCGCTGCCCACCTGTGGCGGGAACGCGGACTCCCCTCTGTTGTTGTTTGGGGCGGGTCCGCCGAAGAGGCGATCGCCCGCGACATCGTTTCGGCCGCTGGAGCAGGGGTCACCCTCGCCCCGCCAACCAGCCTGCAAGATCTCGGTGAACTCTGCCGCACCGCGGATCTGTTCATCTCAGGAGATACCGGCCCGCTTCATCTGGCTGCGGCCGTCGGCACCCGCTGTGTCGGCCTGTTCGGACCGGTGCCAGCCACCCGCAACGGCCCCTACGGCGGTCAGCATGTGACGGTCGAGCCGCCCCCCAACCTGCGTCCCCGATGGGAAGACCGCAAGACGGACACCCAAGCCATGGCTGCCATCAGCGTCGAGGCGGTGCTCGCGGCAGTCGGCACGGCGATTGATCGGGCGAGCGCCGCCTGAAGCCTCGGGCGAACCGGCTATACTCTGGCCATGCGACGCCAGCCCACCAACCCGTTCTACATCGTGCTGGGTGTGGTCGGTTTTTTGTTCACGATCACTGCGGCGAGTTACTGTCTGTCGGTGCTTCGCGGCATTCGGCCAGAGACGACTGCCGGCCAACCGCCGCATCCCCTCGAACAAATAATGGACCGGCATGGCACCAGCCTGCTGGTCGGCCAACTTGTCGTGCTGGCCATCGCCACCGTTGGGGCGGTCGCTGTCGATCATGTGGCCGGAGAACGCATGCGGCGGGCCCGGGCAGCCGAGCGAGCCGCCCGGAATGCTGAAACACCTGCAGTTGAGGAGTCCGTCCCAGCCTCTCCCGCATCCCCGGAACCACCCACGCCGTGAGTCGCATCACTCAGCAGATCGCCTCGCTCCGTGAGCAGATCCGGCATCACGACCGGCTCTATTACCTCGAAGCAAAGCCGGAAATCTCTGACCTTGAGTACGACCGGCTGCTTGAACAGTTGCGGGACCTTGAGGCGGCCCACCCCGACCTGGTCACGCCTGACAGTCCGACGCAGCGAGTCGGCGGCGAGCCGGTCTCCGCGTTGAGTGCGGTGCAGCATCGGCTGCCGATGCTGTCGATGGACAACACCTACAACACGGCCGATCTCAAGGCCTGGGGCACGCGGACCGAAAAACTGGTGCGTGACAGCGGTGACACCCGGCCCGTCAGGTGGGTGCTTGAGTTGAAGATCGATGGGGTCGCCGTGGCGCTAACCTATGCAGCAGGGGGGCTGGCCCTGGGAGCCACGCGGGGCAACGGGGTCGTGGGCGACGACATCACCCACAACGTGCGAACCATTCCGGCAATCCCCCTCACCCTCGACCTAGACGACCCACCGCCGCAGGTTGAGGTTCGAGGGGAAATCTTCATGAACAACTCCGCCTTGGTCACCCTCAACGAGACCCAGGCAGCCCGGGGCCTGCCGCCGTTTGCCAACACCCGCAACGTCACAGCCGGCAGCATTCGGCTGCTCGACCCTCGGGAGTGCGGCAATCGTCCGCTTCGGTTTTTCTGCCACGGAGTCGGCGACACGGGTGACCTGCCAATTGCGTCGCAGTCGGAACTCTATGCCTGGGCCACCGCGGCTGGCCTGCCGGTCGCCCCGCGGACCAGCACGTTTGATTCACTCGACGCCCTCATCGATGCCGGCACCGCCCTGATTGAAGAACTCCATGAGCTTGATTTCGAAGTCGATGGCTTCGTGGTCAAAGTCGATCGCTTCGATCAGCAGCGGCAACTGGGTGCCACCGCCAAAAGCCCCCGCTGGGCCATCGCCTGGAAGTTCGAGAAGTTTGAGGCCACCACGACGCTGGCCGGCATCCGGGTGCAGGTCGGCCGGGGCGGCACCGTCACGCCCGTGGCTGACCTGGAGCCAGTTGAACTAGCCGGCACGATTGTGCGGCGCGCCAGCCTGCACAACGCTGACGAGGTGGCTCGCAAGGACATCCGGGTTGGGGACGTGCTTGTCGTTGAAAAGGCGGGCAAGGTCATTCCTCATGTGGTCCGGGTCGAAAAGCACCTGCGGAAAAAGCGGCTCACCGCCTGGCAGCCACCCACGCACTGTCCGGAGTGCGAAACGAAACTCGTCCGTGATGAAGAGGGCGTTTACATCCGCTGCCCCAACGTCCACTGCCCGGCGCGGCAGCGGGAACGGCTGAAGTTCTATGCCTCACGCAACGCGATGGACATCGAGGGGCTGGGTGACAAACTGGTTGAGCAACTGGTGGCTGCGGGCTTGGTGACCGACTATGCCGATCTCTACCGACTAACGGCTGAGCAGATGCAATCGCTTGAACGGATGGGGGCAAAGTCTGCCGAGAACCTCGTCCGACAGATTGCCGGCAGCCGCGATCGCGGGCTGGTCCGGCTGCTCAACGCGTTGGGCATCCGCCACGTGGGGCCTCGGGTGGCGATGCTGCTGACGCAGCGGTTCCCTTCCATCGACGCGCTTCGACAGGCGCCGGTCGACGACCTCGCCGCAATTCATGAAATCGGCGAGGTGATCGCCGCCAGCGTGCATGACTGGCTTGCCAGTGACTACGGCAGTGGCGTCATCGACCGGCTGGCAGCGGTGGGCGTGAAACTCGACGTGCCGGCTGAGCAGCGGGTCAGCGACGGTCCCCTGACCGGCAAGACGCTGGTCGTCACTGGGACGCTTGAAGGCTACACGCGGCAAGAGGCTGAAGCGGCCATCCGCCAGGCCGGTGGCCGGGCATCCTCAAGCGTCTCCAAGAAGACTGATTATCTGGTTGCTGGTGCTGAGGCTGGCAGCAAACTGGCCAAGGCGGAAAAGCTCGGCGTCACGGTCCTCGACGAGGCCGCCTTCACCGCCCTGCTGGCTGGCGAGGTTTCACAAGGATCCGTCGACTAGCCTGCAGGCTTCAGACTGGGCCGTCCGATCAGCCCTGCAAACGGCAGGCTCAAGACGGCCATCACCACGCCCCACAGGGGCTCGGCCACCAGCAGGCCCACGAGGGGCCAGGCAACAAGAGCACCCCGGGCCACCAGCCGCTGCGTGGGGGTAAACCAAAGGCCGACGGCAACGACGATCTCCCACCCAACAATGCCGAGAGTAAGGGCATTGCAGAGGTACTCGGATTGCAGCAGCGGCTCAACAAGATTGAGCACTCGCCCCGGCTCACGGGTTGTCAGCCACCACATGGCCATGCCGTTCCACCAGACATCCCCCTTGAGCTGGGCAAGCACCGCAGCCGCCGCGATCACCGACGCATGAATCTGCAACAGACCGAGAGCCAGCCGGGTCCGCACCCGAGGCCGGGGCCCTGCCCACCCGAGGCGGCGGTGCAGCCAGGCATCCACCGAAACGTGCTCTCCAGCAGCCCCCAAGGCAACGCACCACAGCAGAATGGCCAGACAGTCATCGGCCGGCCCAGCCAGCATTGGCCCGCGGTGCAGCAACGACACCCAGCCGACAGCCGCCAGCACCGACACCACTGGCGTCAGCAGACCGATTGCCAGCAGACCAAACAACAGCATCAGACCAGTAAAAGCCGACCAGACCGCGACCGTCGACCCACAGCCATCAAACAGAGAGACCGCCGCAGGTGCACGCCAGGCGGCAACCGTCTCAACCGGCAGCAGCCCGTCAGGCCCGAACCAGGTCGTCAGATCTTGCGCGTAGGTTGCCCCGGCAAGCAGGCCGAGGATGCCCGCGGCAATGCGAACCAAGGCCAGTGGCCGGCTGTCCGCTGGCGTGAACCAGAAGGCCTCCCAGGTGCGGCCGATCGCAACTGGGGCTGCGGAGTCATCTGCAGGCTGCTCAGACGTGTTCATTGTGTACCTCCGGCAGTGGGAACAACCGGGGCCACCTCGCGACGGGCTTCGGTTCTGATCAGTTGCACCTCGCCACCGGCCACCCGCCGGACCCGTGCCGCATAGAGCACCGCTGGACCAGCCGCCGCCACGGGGGCCTGCCGGTCCGGCTGCGGAACCACAAGCACTTGCAGATCAACATCCTCACTGTCACACCAATCAAACAGCCCCGCCCCCACCGCGGCCGGCAGCAGGCCTTCCCGTCCCGGCTCAGCCTCACTGACAAGCATGGCCCGCAACAGCCGCTGCCAGCGAACCGCCCGCGGGCCGGTTGCCCCGGTTCCCGGAGCTGACTGCCAGGCAGCGTCACCATGGGGTCGCACCTCCAATCGCAGGGCCGCGTCGGTCGGCTGGGCATACGTGAAAAAGTAATCGAAGCCAAGGTCGAGCCAGGCCGGGGTCATCCAGGGGCTGAACAGCCGCCCCTTGACCACGCTGACCAGCAGAGCAGACCCGCTGCTGGTGTTGCCGATGACGGTGAGCGTCAGGCCGGTCAGGTAGACCAGCAGTAGCACCGTAGCCGCCGCCCGGGGCATCTCTCCCCAGCGGCCGTGCGTCGAAGAAGTGTTGGGAGACGGCATGGCAAATGATTTGAAGCAGAAGGAGTACGGCACCAGCGCACGCTGGACGTCCCCAGTTTGATTGCCCACAGGCCACTTCACCAGATCGCCGAAAAGAAATTCTGGGGCTGTTTCCCCGGTGAAACAGCCCTCGTGCGTTGACACCCGCAGGCGGCGGAGATAGGGTCATGCAGGTCCGGTTGGGCAGGTTTGCCGACCGGTGGAAGCGGCACCTCGCCGCCTTCCGCGTTTGCGATATTCCGTCAACGGGCTCCCGACATATTGCACGGGGGATTAGCTCAGTTGGGAGAGCGTCTGGCTGGCAGCCAGAAGGTCAGGGGTTCGAGTCCCCTATCCTCCACTTTTGCTCGTTGACGGCTGCAGAGGGCAACGATCAACGTCCTCCCTCGGGCGGCACCCGCACCTGCCGCAATGCTCATGACCCGGCAGGACTGCAGTTCCGACATCGCCTGGCAGAACGGCCGGTTCCTGCCGCGTGCAGAGTTGGCTGTCTCCCCAAGTGACGCGGGCTTCGTTCTGGGTGCCACGGTCACCGAACAGCTGCGAACCTTCCGTGGCATCCTGTTCCAGCCGGATGCCCATGCCCAGCGTCTTGCTGCCTCGCTGGCTGCGGTCGGCGTCACTGCCCCCCAGCCGCTTGACGACATTCTTGCCGCGGCAACCGAGGTCGCCCGACACAATCACGCCCTGCTGACATCAGCCCGCAGCCCTGCTGCTGCCGACATCGGCCTGATCATCTTTGTCACCCCCGGTGAACTTGCCTCGCACCATGAGGGGCAGGCCGGTGCTCCGGTGACAACGATCCATTCGTTTCCGCTCGCGGTCCGACTCTGGGCCGAGGCATACACCCGTGGAGCACACCTGCGGTGCGTCGGCATCCGCCAGGTGCCCGCTGACTGCTGGCCGATCGGGGCGAAGATCCGTAGTCGAATGCACTACTTTCTCGCTGACCGTGAAGCGGCTGCGGCCGAGGTGGGTGCCCGCCCCCTCCTGCTGCATGCCGATGGCCGCATCAGCGAAACCTCCACCGCCAACATTGCCGCGGTCATCGGCGATGCAATCGTCACCCCACCCGCCACCGACGCGTTGGCCGGCACCAGTCTCGGCTATCTGCGGTCGCTCGCCGAGCAGGTGGGCCTCGGCTGGCAGACCCGCTCCCTCACCCGCGACGAACTCATCGCAGCCAATGAGCTGCTTCTGACCAGTACGCCCTG